>JBEHXS010000186.1:0-5326 GCA_048498575.1 Pseudomonadota bacterium | reverse complement strand
GTCGCCGAGACGTACATCGCCGTCGCCGCTGTCAATCCCGGCCCGCCGTCGCCGCAATATGTCGGCTACCTGGTCGCCTCGGCGGCCGAGGTCGGCCTGCCCAAGTCGCATCTGGTCAAGCTCGCGCAGCACATGCCGGTGCCGGCCGCCGCCTGAGTTGACCGGCGCCGTCGCGGCTGGCAAAACCGCGCCCAAGGGAATGGAGTCTCCCGCATAACCGCCGCCGGCCCTCCGCGCCGTCGGCTAATGACTCCTACCGTGTGCCAGCGCGGTGGGAGTCTGCCCGGAGCCACCGCGCCGGAGCCCTCGTTGGGCCGGGCGGGAGCGAATGATGATCCAGGTGCTTCTGGTTTTCCTTGGTGGCGGCGTCGGCTCGGTGGTCCGCCACGGCTTCAACATCGGTATCGGGCGGCTCTGGCCGGCGGACTTTCCTGTCTCCACGCTCCTCATCAACGTGCTTGGCTCGTTCGCCATGGGGGTCGTCGTGGCGTGGTTCGCGTTCCGAGGCGCCGGCGGCTGGTCGCAGCACGCCCGCCTGCTGCTGACGACGGGCTTTCTCGGCGGCTTCACCACGTTCTCGACGTTCTCCCTCGACGCCGCGACGCTGATCGAGCGCGACGCTTATTTCACCGCGGCAGGGTATGTCGTCGGGTCCGTCGGCCTTGGCCTCGTCGGCCTGTTCGTTGGGCTTTGGCTGGTGCGCGTGACGGCCTGAGTGTATAGGCGGCGCATGTCCGCCATCGAAACCGTAACCGTCGCGCCCGACGAGGCGGGAATGCGCCTCGACCGCTGGTTCCGGGCGCACTATCCCGCGCTCTCGTTCGGCCACCTGCAGAAGCTCATCCGTTCCGGCCAGGTGCGGGTGGACGGCGGCCGGGTGAAGACCAATGCGCGGCTCGAACCGGGGCAGGCGGTGCGCATTCCGCCGCTCGGCCGCGGCGCCATCGACGACGACAACGACATGGTCGTGCTGCCGGGCACGCTGGGCTCGGGCAAGGCCTCGCGGACGGCCACTGCGCCACGCGAGAAGGGCACGCCGCGGCGCCCGGCGAGCGACGCCGAGGCGCTGCGCGCCATGACGCTCTATGAGGACGACGAAGTCTTCGTCTTCAACAAGCCGCAGGGCCTCGCCGTGCAGGGCGGCTCCGGGCTCACCCGCCACGTCGACGCCATGCTAGAGGCACTGCGCGACAAGAAGGGGCAGAAGCCGCGGCTGGTGCATCGCCTTGATCGCGATACCAGCGGCGTACTCGTCGTGGCGCGCACGCGCCTCGCAGCGCAGAAGCTCGCCGAGTCGTTCCGCAAGCGTTCGACGCGCAAGGTCTACTGGGCGCTGGTGCGCGGCGTGCCCAAGCCCAAGCAGGGGCGCATCTCGACCTGGATCGGCAAGGAAGGCGGCCCGGAAGGCGAGCGGATGCAAGTCGCCCATCACGGCGACGACAACGCCAGCCACGCCGTCTCGGTCTATTCGGTCGTGGAAACGGCCGGGCAGAAGTTGGCGTGGCTTTCGATGCGTCCGATCACGGGCCGCACCCACCAGCTTCGTGTTCACGCGGCGCACATCGGTCACCCCATTATCGGCGACCCGAAATATTTCGAGGCGGAGGAGAGCTGGGATTTCCCCGGCGGTATCCAGAAGAAGCTTCACTTGCACGCGCGGCGGATCGTCATTCCGCACCCGCGCGGCGGCACGCTCGACGTGACGGCGCCGCTGCCGCTGCACATGCAGCAGAGCTGGAACCTGCTCGGCTTCGACGCCACGCTGGGTGACGCCGTCGAAAGCGACGAGGACGAGTAATGGCGGTGCGTGGGACCAGCGGGATGCTTCGGCTGTGAGTGAGGAAGACAGCGAAGGGCCGGTGCGCACGTCGCAGCGGCTGGCGCGGCCAGAACTGCCCAAGCGGTTCTACAAGGCGGCGACGGCAGCGCCGCTTGCCGATGGCTACGCCCTGCTGCTCGACGGCCGCGTGGTGAAGACGCCGGCGCGCCGTTCGATGGCGGTCGCGGAACGGCCGGTGGCCGAGGCGCTGGCGGCGGAATGGCAGGCACAGGGTGAGCGGATCGACCCGGCCACCATGCCGCTTACGCGCATCGTCAACGCCACCATCGACCATGTCGCCGGGGCGATGCCGGCGGTCCGCGCCGAGATCGTCAAGTACGCCGGCACCGACCTCATCTGCTACCGCGCCGAGGCGCCCCAATCCCTTGCCGACACCCAGGCCGCGGCATGGGATCCCCTGGTCGCCTGGGCGCGACTGGAGCTCGGTGCGCCCCTTATCGTCACGGCCGGCATCATTCATGTCCCCCAGCCGGATATCGCGCTCACGGCCGTCGCGCGGGCCTTGGAAGGGTATGAGCCGCTGCAGCTCGCCGCCGTTTCGACGGTGACGGCGTTGACCGGCTCGGCAATCATCGCGCTGGCGCTGGCGCGGGGCCGCCTGACGGCGCAGGAAGCCTGGGACGCTGCCCTGACCGACGAGGAGTGGCAGATGCGCCTCTGGGGTCGGGACGAGGCAGCCGTCCTCGCCCGGGCCTTTCGCTGGCGCGAGATGGAGGCCGCGGCCCTGATCCTGGGCGAGCGTGCGTAGGCACTCCGCGCCGAAGGCCTCGAACGAGTGTGATTTCTACGCAAGCCGCGCCTTCGCACCTGCGAGGCGCCGACGAGAATGGCGGTTCTCCGCCGATGTCTGCGCGAAGTTTTTATGACGCACGTTCCGCTGGACAGCGCTCGACCGACTGCTAATAATTCGATCCACCACGCGTACACGGTGCGGAGTAGGCCACGCACCGAATGATGTGGAGTAGTCGCCGCCTGCGGCACGGCGTCGTTGTCCGGACTTCTGTCCGGGCATTGTGAGGCGTTGTGCGGGCGGTGATCGGGGCCTCTTTCCCACTTAGCTCGAAGTTCGCGTTTGCGCGGCAAGCGAATGATATTCGCGTGCCCGGACGCGTCGCGACGCCTCCTCTTGGCAGTTTCGGCAGCTGGACGCTGCGTTCGCTTCGCGACGCTGTCCGGTTTGCTGTCCGGAACGGCGGCGTCTGGACCTTCGGTAACTGGTTTTCGCGTAACCGAGGGCGCATCTCCTTTTTCAAGAGCCGGACGCCGTCTCCAATTCTCGTGCCGGTGCGCGTCAGCGACCATCGGCGAAAGGCGCCACGCTAGGCAGAGCCGGCGCCGAGTACGGAAGGTGTGGAAGGAGCAGAAGCGCGGCTTGGGTGCGCTACCGGGGGAGTGGGTTCGTGCGGTTCTTCTTCAGCCTGATACTTGTTGTTCTGGTCATTTCATCCGGCGTCGGGGTCGTCATGTATTCCTCGGCCGAGGACGGGACGCTGCGCCTCGACGTCCGCAGCTACGTCGCGAAGCTCGAGCAGCTACCGCAGGCGCGCGAGGTTCTCGCCAAGCTGGAAACGATGCAGTGGCCGTGGGAGCCGTCGCCGGCCGAGGCCTCCGCTCCCGTCAGCGCACCTGCTCTGACACAGGCGGCAGTGGCGGCCGTGCCGCCACCGGTGACGGTGCTGCCCGGTCGGCCGATCGGCGACTGGACGTTGAATTGCGGCATGAACCCGCAGACGTCGCGGAAGCAATGCACGATCGCGCAGCAGCTCACCGACCAGAAGTCAAAGTCTGTCGTCTTTGCCTGGCTGATCGGCAACGACGGCAACGGCAACCTCGTGGCGATCTGGCAGACGCCAACGGGCGTGATGGTCAATCGCGGCGTGCTTATCGACATCGGTGCCAACAAGCCGGCGGACGTGCCCTTCACCTCGTGCATTTCGGGCCGCTGCGAGGCGGTGGCCAGCCTCGATTCCGATTTCGTATCGGCTCTCTCTCGCGCCACCAAGGCCACCGCCACCATCCACGCCGTCACTGGCGAGGACCTGACCTTCAAGCTCAGCGTGAACGGGCTTGCTGAAGCCATCGATGCTGTAAAAGCGCCGACGGCCAGCTGAGCGCGGGCGGCGGCCTGGCCGGTCCGGATCGGTCCGGCCGCCGCCCTGCAGCCCCTTCATTTACGGCGACGGTGCAAGTAGGCTTGGCTCGCTAGATCGGGAGCCGCCCATGCACATCGCCGAGATCAACGTTGGACGGCTGCTTTATCCTGCGGATGACCCGCGGGTGGCGGAGTTCATCGATAACCTCGACGCCATCAACGCGCTTGCCGAATCCAGCCCCGGCTTTGTCTGGCGCCTCAAGGACGAGGGCAGCAACAACGCGACCAGCATCTCGGCCTACGAGGACCCGACAATACTCGTGAACATGTCGGTCTGGGAAACGCCGGAAGCGCTGCATGGCTACGTTTACAAGACCATGCACCGTCGTTTCCTGCAGCGGCGCAAGGAATGGTTCCAGCTCTTCGGCGCGCAGTATGTTGCCCTGTGGTGGGTGGCCGACGGGCATATGCCGAACGTCAACGAAGGGCAGCGTCGCCTGGCTCACCTCCAGAAATTCGGGCCGACAGCGCACGCCTTCACGTTCCGTGCGCTGTTTCCGCCCGCCGAGGCCGGTCCGATCGGTGACGTCGGTGATGGGCGTGCGGCGCCTGAGGCCTACCGCATCTGCGGCTAGCTCGACACGGTCGGGCCGAACTTTGCCTCAAACTCGCGGCGTAGAATCGCATCGACTTCCGCCATCGAGACGACGACGCCGAGATCGGCGAGGCTCGTCACGCCCTCGGTGCTGATGCCGCAGGGCACGATGCCGGAGAAATGGTCGAGGACCGGGTCGACGTTGAGCGCGACGCCGTGGAAGGTCACCCAGCGGCGGATGCGAATGCCGATGGCGGCGATCTTGTCGGCGCGGCCTTCGCCCTTGTCGGGGCGGGGCACCCAGATGCCGACGGCGCCGGGCCGGCGGCCGGCGCGGACGTTGAATTCCGCGAGGGTGGCGATCAGCCAGTCTTCCAGCGCCGTCACGTAAGCGCGTACGTCCGGACGGCGGGCGGACAGGTCGAGCATGACGTAGGCCACGCGCTGGCCGGGGCCGTGATAGGTGTACTGGCCGCCGCGGCCGGTCGGGAACACCGGGAAGCGGTCCGGATCGAGCAGATCGCCAGGCTTGGCGCTGGTTCCAGCGGTGTAGAGCGAGGGATGCTCCACCAGCCAAACCTGCTCCGGCGCCGTGCCCGCCCGGATGGCCGCGACGCGCGCTTCCATGTGGGCAATGGCGTCCGGATAGCGGACCGGACTGTCGGCAATCCGCCACTCGACCGGCAGGGCGGCGGCCGGCGCGGCAAAATCGGGAACAAGGCGGCTGACGTTGGTGTTCATGCGGGCAGCAATCGTCTCAGGACCCGGTTGATATGGTCCACAAACCGGGCCAGCGCCA
>JBEHXS010000185.1:0-5331 GCA_048498575.1 Pseudomonadota bacterium | reverse complement strand
GACACCGGCGTCATCCTGTTCGACGGCGAGGACATCACCGGCCTGCCGCCGCACAAGCTCTTCGCCAAAGGCTTGCTCCGCACCTTCCAGATCGCCCACGAATTCTCGCACCTCACGGCGCTGGAAAACCTGATGATGGTTCCCGGCCACCAGCCCGGCGAGCACCTCGCCGACATCTGGTTCCGGCCGGCCCGCACCAGCCGCGCCGAACAGGCGGTGCGCGCCAAGGCCAACGAGGTGATCGATTTCCTGCGCCTGAACCCGGTCAAGAACGAGCTCGCCGGCAATCTTTCCGGCGGCCAGAAGAAGCTGCTCGAGCTCGGCCGCACCATGATGGTCGATGCCAAGGCGGTGCTGCTCGACGAGGTCGCCGCCGGCGTCAACCGCACGCTGCTCAAGGACCTCGCCGACAACATCCTGCGCATGAACCGCGAGCTGCACTACACCTTCTTCGTCATCGAGCACGACATGGACCTGATCGGCCGCCTGTGCGACCCGATCATCGTCATGGCCGAAGGCTCGGTGATCGCCGAGGGGCCGATGTCGGCCATTCGCGCCAAGCCGGAAATCATCGCCGCCTATTTCGGCTCGCCGGTGGAGAGCGTCGCGTGAACCTGATCGAGGTCAGCGGCGTTCATGCCGGCTACGGCGGCGCCCCGATCCTGAACGGCGTCGACATCGCCATCACCGCCGCCGACATCGGCGTCATCGTCGGGCCGAACGGCGCCGGCAAATCGACGACGCTGAAGGCGATCTTCGGCCTGCTCAAGATCACCGCGGGCAGCGTCACCTTTTCTGGCCGCGCCATCACCAACGCCTTGCCCGACACGCTGGTGCCGCTGGGCTTGAGCTACGTGCCGCAGGAGAAGAACGTCTTTCCGTCGCTGACGGTGAACGAGAACCTCGAGATGGGCGCCTTCGTGCGCCGCGACGACTTCTCGGACTCGCTGACCTCCGTCTACGATATGTTCCCGCCGCTGAAGGAAAAGCGCAGGCAGAAGGCCGGCGAGCTTTCCGGCGGCCAGCGCCAGATGGTCGCCATGGGCCGCGCGCTGATGAGCCAGCCCAAGCTGCTGATGCTCGACGAGCCGTCGGCCGGCCTTTCGCCGCGCTATGTGCTCGAAATCTTCGACACCATCATGCGCATCAACAATGCCGGCGTCGGCATCCTGATGGTCGAGCAGAACGCCCGCCAGGCGCTCGCCTTCGCCACGCGCGGCTTCGTTCTGGCGGCGGGCAAGAACCGTTACACCGGCACCGGCAAGGAACTGATCGACGATCCTGAGGTCGCCAAGAGCTTCCTGGGGGGTTAGCGCCGCATGGACCAGATCATATTCTTCGTCAACAAGGTGCTGGTCGCCGGGGTCGTGCTCGGCTCGATCTACGCGCTGGGCGCCGTCGGCGTGACGCTGATCGCCGGCATCCTGCGCTTCTCGCATTTCGCCCACGGCGACATGATGACCATGGGCGCCTTCATCACGTTCCTGTTCGCCCTCCTCGCCAGCAGCATGGGCATCCACGCGCCCGTGCCGACCGGTTTCCTCGTCCTGCCGCTCGGCGCTGCCGCCACCGCGCTGATTGCGCTCGGCATCGACCGGGTGTTCTACGCGCCGCTCCGACGACGAGGCGTGGCCTCGGTGACGCTGCTCATCGCCTCGATCGGCGTCACTATGATGCTCCAGGGCCTCATCCGCCTCTTTGCCGGCGCCGACACGCGCACCTTCTTCGAGTACGAGCCGAAGATCATCTACCGCATCGACCTGTCGTTCCTCGGCGGCACGCGGCCGATCACCGTCAGCCAGCCCGAGGCGCTGATGGTCGCGCTGATGGTCGTCATCGTGATCGCGCTCCATCTCTTCCTGTCGCGTTCGCGCCTCGGCAAGGGCATGCGCGCCATGGCCGATAATCCGGATCTCGCGCAGGTGTCCGGCATCAACACGCAGCTCGTCATCCGCATTACCTGGCTGATTGCCGGCGCGCTCGCTTGCGTCGGCGGCACGATGCTGGCGCTCGACGTGTCGCTGAAGCCCGACCTCGCCTTCAACATCATCCTGCCGATCTTCGCCGCCGCCGTCGTCGGCGGTCTCGGCCAGACCTATGGCGCCATCGCCGGCGGCTTCCTCGTCGGCTTCGCCGAGGAGCTCGGCGTCTTCGACTGGTCGGTGTTCACGCGGCCGCTGAAGGGCATCGCCCCGGACTGGCTGGGTAACGCGACGAACCTTTCCCTCGTCCCGACCGAGTACAAGCTGACCGTCTCGTTCATCATCCTCGTCGTCGTCCTGCTCGTCCGCCCGACCGGCATCTTCAAGGGGACCGAGACATGATCCGCCGTCTCCTGCTCACCTACGTCGGGCTCTTCGTCTTCGTCCTCGTTGTCGGCTTCCTCCAGGGAACGGCGAACATCCTGCTGCTGCTCGACCAGGCGGCCGCCTACGCCCTGATCGCGCTCGGCCTCAACATCACCTTCGGCTACGGCGGCCTGTTCAATCTCGCCATCATGGGCTTGATGATGATCGGCGCGATGGGCATGAGCTCGCTCACCGCCGGCGTGAACGAGGCCTTCTGGCATTCCGACCAGCCCGTGCTCATCTTCCAGGCGCTGCTTGTCGCGGTGATCGGCGGCCTCGTCATCACGCTCGCGCACATGGTGCCGAAGCGCTACGGCGTCCCGCCGCGCTGGCGGTTCTGGATCGTGCTCGTCGCCTGGTTTGCCGCCTACGTCGCCTACCGCATCCACATCGACCCGGCCTCCTCGCTGGTCGAGGAAGGCAACGGCTGGGTCGGCGGCCTTGGCCTGCCGGCGGTCGCCGGCTGGGCCGTCGGCGGCGTGCTGGCCGGCATCATCGCCGCCATCATCGGGCGCATTTCGCTTGGCCTGCGCTCGGATTATCTCGCCATCGCCACCATCGGCATGTCGGAGATCATCCGCGCCTTCGTGAAGAACATGGACTGGCTGACGCACGGCACGCTGACCGTGACGCCCCTGCCCTGGCCGGTCCCGCTGCCGCAGCAGTTCCAGGCCGATGGCGCCGGCATAACCCTATCGTTCGTGCTTGCCCGCGGCGCCTTCCTCGCCCTGATGATCGTGATCCTCGTCGTCGCCGTCTTTCTGGTCGAGCGCGCCTACCTCGGACCGTGGGGCCGCATGATGCGCGCCATCCGCGACAACGTCGTCGCCGCCGGCTCGATGGGCAAGGACACCAAGTCGCGCCAGCTCGAAATTTTCGTCTTCGGCGCGGTGCTGATGGGCATCGGCGGCGCCATCCTTGCGACCTTCGGCCAGATCTTCGACCCCTCCGGCTACCAGCCGATCGACTCGACCTTCCTCGTCTGGGTGATGGTCATCGTCGGCGGCATGGGCAACAGCTACGGCGCCGTGTTCGGTGCGATCGGCATCTACATGGTCTGGGTTCTCGCCGATCCCGTCAGCCACGCCATCTTCAACCAGGTCAGCTCGTGGAGCACCAGCGTCGGCTGGCCGGCGATCCCGGATATCGACACGCGCGCCTCGCAGATGCGCGTCTTCGTGCTCGGTCTGGTGATCACGCTGGCGCTCCGCTATGCGCCGCGCGGCATCCTTCCGGAAGTCATTCACCGGCACGAGTAGCCGCTCGCGCCGTCACCGTCGTCACAAAAAAAGAAGCCCGGGATTTCTCCCGGGCTTCTTCATTGGATGGGGAGGCGAACTTACTTCGCGGCGGGCAGTGCGATCGGGCCGACCGTGATGAAGTGGCCGTCCTTGACCGTCAGCTCGGCGACCAGACCGGACACGTCGCCGTTCTTGTCGAAGTCGAGGTTGCCCGTGGCGCCATCGTAGTTGACGTCCTTGCCGGCGGAGAGATCGGCCCAGGCCTTCTTCCACTCGCCCGGCAGGATCGTCTCGCCCGAGCCGCTCGTCACGGCGCGGACCGCGGCCGGGAGGCCTTCGGTCTTGCCACCGTTCTTGGCGAGAGCCAGCGCGAACACGAACGCTGCGTCATAGGACTCAGGCGTGTAGGTCGCCTTGGGGTCGACGCCACCGGCCGTGGCCAGCGCCACGAAAGCATCCGGGCCGGGGCCGCTCGCCGAGCCGGGGTGCACGCCGATGAAGCCTTCGACCGCCTTGGTGTCGATGCCCTGGAACAGCGAGTCGTCGGTCATGCCGTCGCCACCGATGTAGGTGGTGAAGTCACCGCTCTCGACCGCCTGCTGCAGGATCGTGTGACCCGAACCGTTGGCGTAAGCAATGATGGCGAGCGCCTTCGTGCCTGTGGCCGAGATCTGGCCGAGCTCGGCGCGGTAGTCGGCCTTGCCGTCTTCATGCGCGACGTTGGCGGAAACCGTGCCGCCATCCGCCTTGAAGGCATCAGCCAGCGACTGGGCGAGACCCTTGCCGTAGTCGGTGTTGATGTAGGTGATGCCGATGTCCTTGATGCCCTTCTGCGTGAGCAGATAGGCCAGCGCCTGGCCGTTGTAGGCATCCGACGGGGCCGTGCGGAAGAACAGGTCCTTGTCGTCGATCGTGCTCAGCGTCGGAGCAGTCGCCGACGGCGAGATCATGGTGATGCCGGCCGGAATCGCGACCGTGTTGGCAACGGCGATGGTCACGCCCGAGCACATGGCGCCGACAATGCCGACGACCTTGTCGGTATTGACGAGCTTGTCCGCGGCCGCCGTGGCGGTGGCCGCCGTGATGCACGAGTCGTCAGCGACGTCGGCATCGATCTTGGCGCCGTTGATGCCACCCTGGTCGTTGACTTCCTGCAGGGCGAGCTTGGCCGAATTCACCATCGGCGGGGACATGGATTCCAGCGGGCCGGTGAGGCCGAGCAGGATGCCCAGTTTGAGGTCATCGGCGAAGGCCGGAGCGCTGAGCGCTCCCACCGCAATCGCCGCAAGCAGCGCAGTCTTGATATGACGCATGAGTTTCCCTCTTGGAGTTCTCATTTGCGCAGCCACGTATTCCTCAAGGAATACCGCGGCCGGCATGAGTTTAGCGGGGAGCCCCAGCCCCCCGTTGGGGCGCAGAATTACTCAATTCCATGCCAAGAGTCACCAGCCCCGGCAAAATTGGCGATGTCGAAGGTTAGCGCAGACGCTCCTTATGCTTTACGCGCCGCAGCCGGAATTGTACGCATCAGGGCAATGGTCTCGCGCCTCGACGTAGTTGCCTCCTCCCTCGCCGTCGCCGTCCTGATCGCGGGCCTCGGCACCGCGCAAGCCGACGTCGTCATCGGCGTCGCCGGGCCAATGGCCGGCGAGCTCGCGCCGCTCGGCGCGCAGATGCGCGACGGCGCCACACAGGCTGCCGCCGACCTCAACGCCGTCGGCGGCGTGCTCGGCCAGCAGGTC
>JBEHXS010000184.1:0-5333 GCA_048498575.1 Pseudomonadota bacterium | reverse complement strand
GAGAAAGGGCACGCCGTCATAGGCGAGGCGCCACGTCTCGCCGAGCGGCTTGCGGTAGCGCCAGCGCCCGTCCTTGTCGTCGTCCTCGCCGGGGCCGACAAAACGCGCGTCGGCGTTCGCCCACTCCCGCTCGCCAAGCTTCGGCGCGTACATCGCCTGCGGCTCGGGACGCACGATGCTGTACTGCCCGTAGCGCTCCAGTTTCTCGCCGTTGCCCGAATCGATGAGCGCGTAGTCGCTCCACCCCGCCGTCTCGAGAATGACGGGGGTTTGGCGGCGGAGCGTCGCGGCGGCGGGCCGGGGGCGGGAGGATTCGCTGGTGGACACGAAGCCGCTTCTATCTCCACCGCCGCCGAAAGCCAACGAACGCTTGCCGTTTGCGCCCGGCTATGGCTACGTGCGCCGCATGGAAATCACGGGCGAAGTTAAGATCGATGCGCCGCGTACCCAGGTGTGGGCGGCCCTCAACGATCCCAGGATTCTGAAGGAATCGATCCCGGGCTGCACCGCCCTGGAGAAGGTCTCCGACACCGAGTGGAAGGGCACGGTCGAGACCAAGATCGGCATGGTCCGCGCGACCTTCGCCGGCACCGTGAAGCTGTCGAAGCTCAATCCGCCGCTGTCCTTCACCCTCACCGGCGAGGGCAACGGCGGCGCCGCCGGCGCGTTCAGCGGCAGCGCCGACGTTCACCTTCACGAAGATGGCGACAGGACCGTGCTCCACTATGCCGCCAAGGGCGAGGTCACCGGCAAGCTCACCCAGGTCGGCGCCCGCCTGCTCGACACCACCGCCAGGCAGATGGCGGATTCGTTCTTCGTCCGTTTTGCCGAACGCGTCACCGAAGGGCCGCTCGGCCGTGCCGAGGACGCCATCGAGCAGGTCGTCGATGAAGCCGTTCACGCGGTCGGCGAAGTCGCCCACGAGGCCGAGGAGGAAGTCGAAGGCGCCGCGGTGCGCGGCTTCCTCGGCGGCCCGATGATGTGGGGCCTGCTCGTCATCGTCGTCGGCGTCGTGGTGCTGTGGTTCATGCGCGGCTGATCGCGGCCGTCTGAGCTAGCCGCGCCAGCGCCGTCCGCCGAGTTCGACGCCAAAGCGCGAAGGATTGCGCGCGAACGCCCCGATGCCGGCCAGCGCCGCGTCTTCCTTGACGATGATCGCCGTCGCCATGCGTTCCATCAGCCGGTTGTGCGGCCACTTGTCGAGGAAGCCGTCGCGGAAGCGGCCTGCCTTCAGCACCGGCGCGATTCGGGTCGTGATGCCGCCGGCAAGATAGACGCCGCCGTAGGCGAGGAAGATCAGCGCCACGTCGCCTGCCGCGCGGCCGAGATGCTCGGCGAACAGCGAGAGCGTCTCGGCGGCCTGCGCGTCGCCGCCGGCCAGTCCCGCCGCCGTCACTGCGGCCGGCGTTTCCAGCGCTGGCGCGACGCCGTCGCTGGCGCACACCGCGTTGTAGAGGCGCACCATGCCGGCGCCGCAGAGCAGCGTTTCGGCCGTGACCCGCGGCCCGTGCCGCTCGACGTGCGGCCAGACCTCGAGGTCGCGCGGCGTCACCGGCCCGAGCCCGATGTGTCCGCCTTCGCCCGGCACCGGCACCCAGATGTCGCGGGTGCGGACAAGCGCGCCGGCGCCAAGCCCGGTGCCCGGGCCGATGACGACGCGGGCACCGGTCGGCGTCATCTCACCCGCGCCGATCGGGTCGAGGTCGCCCTCGGTGAGTTCGGGCAGGGCCAGCGACTGCGCCTCGAAATCGTTGAGCAGCACGACCTCGGCGAGGCCGAAGCGGGCGATCGACTTCTTCGGCTCGACCACCCAGTCGCAGTTGGTCAGCGGCACGCGGTCGCCGGCGATCGGGCCGGCGAGCGCCAGCACCGCCGATTTCGGCCGCGCCCCGGCCTTGTCGATCACGACGTCGGCGATGGCATCGTCGATGGTCGCGTAGGTCGCGGTGTGCACGTTCGGCAGCCGCCGCGTTTCGGCGGTCGCGTGCTCGATCACGGCGAAGCGGGCGTTGGTGCCGCCGATGTCGCCGATCAGGATCGGGAAGGGGAGGTTGTCGAGCCAGGCGGTCATGCGGGGGAGCCGCGGCTACTCCTTGATGTAGGGCTTGCCGTCGGCGGCCGGCGCGCGGGCGCGGCCGACAAGTCCGGCGACCAGCACGATCGTCGCGATATACGGCGCCATCGCCAGGAACTCGGAGGGGATCGGCACCGCCAGGATCGCGAGCTTCTGCTGCAGCGCGTCGGCGAAACCGAAGACCAGCGCCGCCATCAGCGCGCCCACCGGGTGCCAGCGCCCGAAGATCATCGCGGCGAGTCCGATGAAGCCGCGCCCGTTGGTCATGTTGATGTCGAAGCGGCCGACCGAGCCCAGTGTGAACCAGGCGCCGGCGAAGCCCGCGACCAGCCCGCCGATCATCACGTTGATGTAGCGCACGCGATAAACGTTGATGCCGAGCGTGTCGGCCGCCTCCGGATGCTCGCCGACGGCGCGCGCGCGCAAGCCCCAGCGCGTGTGGAACAGGTAGTAGGTCGCCACCGCGATGATGATCGCCGCGCCGTAGACGAACAGGTTCTGCTGAAAGAACACGCGGCCGATGATCGGCAGCCCGGAGAGCACCGGAATGTCGACGCCGCCGAAGATCGGTCCGTTGTTGAGCTCGGGGTGCGCGGTCAGCACCTGGCTGGTGACGTACGACGTGAGTCCGAGCGCGAACAGGTTGATCGCCACTCCGGCGATGATCTGGTCGACGCGGAAGGTGATGACCAGGGCGCCGAGGATGAGGCCCATCAGCCCGCCGACGATGATCGCGGCGAGAAGCCCGATCCAGCCGCCGAGTAGCGAGCCGACGATGGCGCCGGTGAAGGCGGACGAGAGCAGCATGCCCTCGATGCCGATGTTGACCACCGCGACGCGCTCGCAGAGCGTGCCGACAAGCCCGCCGAGCGCTATCGGGACGGCGCGCACCACGGTCGCCTCCAGCATGCCGGTCAGCGAGAACTGGTTGCCGTCCGTCGCCCACACCAGGAACGCCGTGACCATCAGGAAGAGCCCGATGCCGAGGTAAAGGCCCGAGCGCCGCCCGGCTCCCGGCAGGAACTGGCGGATGCCGAAGATCGCGAGGAGCACGGCGACGACGTAGCAGTACGGCGCCGACGGCACGACCAGATTGGGCAGCGTGACGACGTCGCCGGCAAGCGCCAGGCGGAAAGTCGCCACCGAGTGCGACTGGAAACCGAAAACGACGGCGTCGAAGATCGCGAGCGCGATCAGCACGCAGCCGACGATCACCGTCTGGCGCTGGCGTATGCGGTCGAGGTCGACGTGGCTGATGGCTTCGGCGATTGACATCAGCCAGCTCTCCCCGCCGCCGCCTTGCGGCGTCCGAATGCCCACGGAAATATCACGCGCATGAGCAGCGGCGCTGCCACGAACACGATGATCAGCGATTGCACGATCGAGATGAGGTCGATGCGCACGCCGGCCGCAACCTGCATCTGCCGGCCGCCCGCGTCGAGCGCCCCGAACAGGATGCCGGCGAGCAGCACGCCGACCGGGTGCGAGCGACCGAGCAGCGCCACCGCGATGGCGTTGAAACCGACGCCGGCCGAGAAGCCGGGCGAGGCGCGGCCGAGGACGCCGAGCACGAGCGTCGAGCCGGCAAGGCCGGCGAGCGCCCCGGCGATGGCCATCACCGCGACGATGATGAGACTGGAGCGCATGCCGGCATAGCGCGCCGCGAACGGGTTGAGGCCGCTGGCGCGGAACTCGAAGCCCAGCGTCGTGCGGAACAATAGCCAGTAGACCAGCGCCACCATGAGGAGGGCGAGCAGGATGCCGGCGTTGAGGCGCAGGTTCGGATTGTACCAGGCGAGCAGCTTCGGCAGCATCGCGCTGTCCAGCACCGACTGCGAGATCGGGTCGGGCCGGCCGGGCTTCTGGATCGGCGGGTTGCGCAGCAGGTAGCCGACAAGGTTGGTCGCGATCAGGTTGAGCATGATCGTCGTGATGACTTCATGCGCCCCGGTCGCCGCCTTCAGCCAGCCGGCGATCGCCGCCCAGATGGCACCGGCCAATGCGCCGGCCGCGAGCGCCAGCGGCAGGTGGATCCAGATCGGCATGCCGGTGACCATGAAGCCGACGGCAACCGAGGCCATGCCGCCGAACAGCACCTGGCCCTCGGCGCCGATGTTGAACAGACCGGCGCGGAAGCCGAGCGCCACGCCGAGCGCCGCCAGCGTCACCGGCGCCGCCGAGGTCAGCGTCTCCGAGATCGCCGAGATCGAGCCGAACGAGCCGACGAACAGGGCGCCGTAGGCCTGCCCGATCCGCGGCAGGTCGACGCCCGTCGCCAGCATCACGACGCCGCCCAACACCAGCGCCAGCACGACCGCCAGCACCGGCACGATGATGATGTCCTCGAAGTTGAAGCTGGCGACGGCGGCGCGCTCGAGCGCGTCGTTGCCCGGCCACGGTTCCTGGCGCGGCTGTTCTTCGCTCATGCCGCCATTCCCGCCATGGCAAGACCGATCTGCTGCACGTCGGTTCGCCCGCCGGGATACTCGCCGACAATGCGCCCGCGGAACATCACCAGGATGCGGTCGGAGAGCGTCAGGATCTCTTCCAGCTCCGTCGAGACGATGAGCACCCCGACGCCGGCGTCGCGCGCCTCGATCAGCCGCCCGTGGATGTATTCGATCGACCCGACGTCGACGCCGCGCGTTGGCTGCGCCGCGATCATCAGCTTGATCTGGCGCGACAGCTCGCGCGCCACCACCAGCTTCTGCTGGTTGCCGCCGGAGAGATGGTCGGCAAGCGCGAAGATCGACGGCGTGCGCACGTCGAATTCCTTGACGATGCGCCGGCACTCGGCGTTGACGGCGCCCCAGTTCAGCCGGATGCCGGAAGAGAACCGTCGCTCGTAGTAGGCGTCGAGCACGCTGTTCTCGGCCACCGTGAAGTCGGCGATCATCCCGGCACGCTGGCGGTCTTCCGGAATGTGCGCGATGCCGAGCCGATGGCGCTCGCGCGTCGATGCTCTGGTGATGTCGTGGTCGTGCAGCGCGATAGTCCCGGCAAGCGGCGTGCGGAGGCCGGTCAGCGCCTCGACCAGCTCGGTCTGCCCGTTGCCCTGCACGCCGGCGATGCCGACCACCTCGCCGTCGTGCACCGTGAACTCGACGCCGTCGACCGCGACCTCGTCGCGCTCGTTGGTGACGCGGAGCCCCTTCACCGTCAGCAGCGGCGCGCCGGGCTTCGCCGGCTGCTTGTCCACATCGAAGCGGACCGCTCGCCCGACCATCATTTCGGCAAGCTCGGCGCTGGTCGAAGTCCG
>JBEHXS010000183.1:0-5368 GCA_048498575.1 Pseudomonadota bacterium | reverse complement strand
TGGCTGGGCTGCCGCTCTCCTCGTCTACGCAGCTGCGGCGATCTGGGTCGCGCTGCATCAGCCAGCGATTTCATCCGACGACGCGCTCTTCCTTTTGCGCGGGCTGACGCGTTTCAGCATCCTCGATTTCTCGCCGCAGTTCCCCGGTTATCCGGGCTTCATCGCGATGGGCCGAGTGCTGTTGCCCATCGCCGGAAGTCCGCCAGCCGCGCTGGCTTTGCTCACGGGAACGATCGCGCTCGCGATACCGCCGGCGGCAGCGCTGATCGCCTGGCGGAATGGCGGGCGGGGCGCCGCGCTCGCCGCCTTCGTGCTGACCCTTGCGCAGCCGCTTAGCCCCGACCTCGCGCTCAGCCTGCTCACCGACGGGTCGGGGATCCTGTTTCTGCTGGTCTTCCTCGCGCTGTTGCCACGCGCCGGCGAAACGCCGGCACGATGGCGCTCGTTCCTCGCTGGCGCCGCGCTGGCTTGGGCCTTTGCCTGCCGGCCGTCCGACGCGGTGCTGCTTACCGGAGCCGCGATCGGCGCGGCGGCGGTTTCCCGGCGCATCGTCGTCCCGGCCATTGGCGGTGGGCTGGCGGTGCTCCTTCCCGTTGCCGCCGTGATCGCCGCGCTCGAAGGCACCGCCTACCTCGACGAGGGCATGCGCTTCCTTGCCGGCCACGCGACGCTGTGGGGTAACACGCCGTTTGCCGAAGCGGCGCACGGCAACTGGCTCGCGGCGCTCGCGGCAATCCCCGGTGGCGTCCCGCTGGCCGCGCTCATTATCGCTTCGGTGGCCGTCCCGATCTTCCGCATGCGCGGAGCACCGCCCGCACTCGCTGCCGCGGTCGTGGCTTTCATAGCGTACGCAATCTGGATCGCCCTGTTCCAGAATCCCGACCAGCTTCGCCATCTCGCGCCGCTGGCGGTGCTGGGCGGACTGATCGCCGCGATGCTTGTCCCGCGCGTGCCTGTCGCGCTGCCTGCCGTTGGACTGATGCTCGCTCTGGAAATCTGCGCGCTCGTGTTTGGCACTACCTTCGATCCGCGCGCGGCGCCGCCTGTCGCGGCCGCGACGGTCTGGCTCGTGCGACAGCCCACTGCGGCAACGGTGGCGACCAACATCGGCGTCGAGACGTTGCGCGGCGCCCTGCCGCATGCCCGCGTCTACGACGCCTACTACTCGGGCGACGCGGCTCTCGGCCTCGCGACGGCCGACGGTCCGGCCTATCGCCTGACGACAACGCCGCTCTCCGGGCGTGCGCCGATCGCGGTCTTCCCTGGCCGCTTCGCCGGCGAGCCAAGCCTCCTGCTCCATCCCGCGGACTGAGCGCACACGGCGTCATGAACCTGTTACCGGGGCGTCATACCTGATCCACGACCTGTCGCGGCTCGGGGGATTCCTTGGCGTACGATCTGGCAATTGTCGGAGCTGGAATCTGCGGGCTGGCGCATGCGTTGGCTGCTGTCCGGATCGGCAAACGCGTTGTGATTATTGACCGCGACGCGCAGGCGAACGGCGCTTCGGTGCGCAATTTCGGATTCATCACCGTCACCGGACAGCAGGCCGGACAGGGTTGGGACCGCGCGATGCGGTCTCGCGACATATGGGCGGAAGTGGCGCCGCAGGCCGGGATTCGCATCGTTCACCGCGGGCTGGTCGTCGCCGGACAGCGGCCGGAGGCCCGCGCTGTCCTGGAAGCTTTCCGCGACAGCGAAATGGGCGAGGACTGCGAGCTGGTCTATGGCACGGCGGTGCGCTCGCGCTTCCCCTTCCTCAGCGAGGTGAACGCCGCGCTGGTCAGCCCGCACGAGCTGCGCGTCGAGTCGCGCATCGCCATTCCGCAACTCGCGGCGTGGCTCGCCGAGCGCTACGGCGTGACGTTCGTTCGCGGCGCGACCGTGCACGAGGTGCGGCCGCCGGCGATCGTTACCTCGCGCGGAACGATCGAGGCGGAGACCGCGATCGTGTGCCCCGGCGACGATTTCAACGGCCTGTTTGCCGAGCGGCTGGCGGCGCACGGTCTGGTGCGCTGCAAGCTGCACATGATGCGGCTGGCGGCGCCGGCCGCTCCGCTCCCTTGCGGCGTCATGTCGGACCTTGGGCTGGTGCGCTACCTCGGCTACGCCGAGCTGCCGGAAGCGGCGGCGCTGAAGCGGCGGCTGGAAGCCGAGCAGGCCGAGCACCTCGCCAACGGCGTCCACCTCATCGTCGTCGGCAGCGCCGACGGCACGCTGGTGGTCGGCGACTCGCACCACTACGCCGCGACGCCCGATCCGTTCGCGCCGGAAGCGGTGGACGACCTCATCCTGGACGAATTCCGTGCCGTGCTGCCGAGCTGGAGCGACCTGCCGATCGTCGAGCGCTGGACCGGCACGTACGCCTCGGCCAGCGACCGGCTGGCCCTGATCGACCGGCCGTCGGATGCGGTGCGGCTCGTCCTCATCACCAGCGGCACCGGCGCCAGCACGTCGTTTGCCATCGGCGAAGAAGTCATCGGCGAACTCTACGGAGCAGGAGCGAAAGCGGCATGATCGCGTTGCGGCATCTGAAGGCGGTCGTTTTCGACTGGGCGGGAACGGTAGTCGATCATGGCTCGCTCGGCCCGATGGGCGTGTTCGTCGAGGCGTTCGGCGAGTTCGGCGTGACCATCACGATCGCCGAGGCGCGGCAGCCCATGGGCATCGCCAAGCGGCCGCACGTAGCGGCGTTGCTCGCCATGCCGCGTATCGCGGCCGAGTGGCGGAAGGTGCACGGTCGCGAACCGACCGAAGCCGATATCGACGCCGTCTACGCCGTCTTCGTGCCGAAGAACATCGCCGTAGCCTCGCGTTTCGCCGACCTGATTCCGGGCGCTGCCGAAGCCGCGCGAACGCTGCGCGACGCCGGGCTCAAGATCGGCACGACCACCGGCTACACGCACGAGATCATGGACAAGATCGTGCCGGTCGCGGCGCGCCAGGGATTCGTGCCGGATTGCGTCGTGTGCACCGGCGACGCACCCGACGGACGGCCGACGCCGTTCCTCTTCTATCGCGCCCTCCTCGATCTCGCGGTCTGGCCCGCCTGGGCCTGCATCAAGATCGACGACACCGAAGTCGGCATCGCCGAGGGGCTGAACGCCGGGGCGTGGACGGTCGGCGTCGCGGTGACCGGCAACGTCTTCGGCCTGTCGCTCGTCGATACCAAGGCGCTACCCGCGGACGATTTTCGCAAGCGCCGGGCCGAGGCCGCGGCCAAGCTCGGCGGCGCCGGCGCGCATTACGTCATCGACGGCGTCGCCGACCTGCTCCCGGTCGTTGCCGAAATCGAGGGGCGGCTGGCGCGCGGCGAACGGCCGTGAACGACCCCGCACCGGCGGAGGGCGACGGCAACCGATCGCCGGCACGCGCCGCCTGGACGGCGACGCTCGACGCCGAAACGCGCGCCGTCCTCGACGAAGACGCGGCGATCTTCCTCCATCAGTCGCTCTCGACGCCGTGCCTCGACGCCATCGTCGGCGCGGAGGGCGCGGAGCTGATCGACGTCGCCGGCCGGCGCATTCTCGATTTCCACGGCAACAGCGTGCACCAGGTCGGCTACGGCCACCCGCGCGTCGTCGCGGCAATCAAGGAGGCGATCGACACCCTGCCGTTCAGCCCGCGGCGCTACACCAACCGCTACGCCATCGAGCTCGCGCAACGGCTGGTGGCGCTGGCGCCCGGCGGCCTCGGCAAGGTGCTGTTTGCGCCGAGCGGCGCGGCGGCAATCGGCATGGCGCTGAAGCTCGCGCGCTACGCCACCGGCCGCCACAAGACGCTGTCCATGTGGGACTCCTTCCACGGCGCCAACCTCGACGCGATCTCGATTGGTGGCGAGGCCATGTTCCAGCGTGGCGCCGGGCCGCTGCTTCCGGGCGCAGAGCACGTGCCGCCGCTCGACCTCGCCCAGCGCTTCTTCGGCCACGGCGACGCCGCCTTCGAACGGCTGGCCGACTACATCGACTACGTGCTGTCGCTGCAGGGCGACGTCGCGGCGCTGGTCGCGGAGCCGGTGCGCTGGACGACGGTGGTGAAGCCGCCGGCGACCTTCTGGCCGAAGGTCCGCGCAAGCTGCGAACGCAACGGCACGCTGCTCGTCTTCGACGAGATCCCGAGCTGCCTCGGCCGCACCGGCACGATGTTCGCCTATGAGCAGGCGGGCTGCGCGCCTGACATTCTGGTGATCGGCAAGGGTCTCGGCGGCGGCATCATGCCGATGGCGGCGATGATCGCGCGGCCGGAACTCGACGTCGCACCGCAGGCGGCGCTCGGCCACTACACTCACGAGAAAAGCCCGGTCGGCGCGGCGGCCGGTCTCGCCACGCTGGCGGTGATCGAAAGCGACGGACTGCTGGCGCGGGCGCGCGAGCTCGAGCGGCTCGGCGTGATGCACCTCGACGAGATCGCGCGGCGGCACCCGATCCTCGCCGGGGCGCGCTCGGCCGGCGCAATGCTCGCGATCACGGTCGGCGGGCCGACGCCGCGGGAAACGGCGGAGGCGATCCTCTACGCGGCGCTGGAACGTGGCCTCAGCTTCAAGATCGGCGGCGGCGATGTGATCACGCTCTGCCCGCCGCTCACCATTCCGCTCGATCAGTTTCATCGCGCCTTCGAAATCCTGGAAGCATCGGTCGCCGCGACGGCACCGTAGTCCCATCGACGTTCATCAGCTCTCTGTCGGCACGGAAATCTCCTCCTCTCCCTGAGGGGAGAGGTCGCGTTTGCCTTATGAGTGAAGCGAATTAGGCAAACCGGGTGAGGGGGTCCTGCGCTTTCCGGTGAGAGCGATCCCCCTCACCCTTCGCCCTTTAACTCGCTGGCGCTCGTAAGAGGCGAAGCCCTCTTCCCTCCGGGGCGAGGGGAGAGCTTGTTCCGGTCGCGGTGAATGTCGATTGGCTGTAGCGGTGCATTGCAATTTGCCTGTCGCGCAACTGTCACCCGAGCGTCATCGCAGGCGACTACCGAGACTCCCGTCCAGCGGCCCATGCCGCGAACGGGAGACGCAACCATGAAACTCCAGCGAATTCTGGCAGCCCTGATCGCCGCTACGGCAATCAGCGGCGGTGCCGCCTATGCCGACGACAACGTCGTCACCATCTACAGCGCCGACGGCCTGCACGACGGCACGCCGAACTGGTACCAGACCCAGTTCGACGCCTTCACCAAGGCGACCGGCATCACCGTACAGTACGTCGAGTCCGGTTCGGGCGGCGTAGTCGAGCGCGTGGCGAAGGAAACCTCCAACCCGCAGGCCGACGTCGTCGTGACGCTGCCGCCGTTCATCCAGAAGGCGGCCGCCGATGGCCTGCTGCAGCCGTACACCCCGGCCGGCGCCGACCAGATCTCCGCCGACGCCAAGGACCCG
>JBEHXS010000182.1:0-5401 GCA_048498575.1 Pseudomonadota bacterium | reverse complement strand
TCGGACTACGACAAGGAGAAGCTGCAGGAGCGGCTGGCGAAGCTCGCCGGCGGCGTCGCGGTGATCCGCGTCGGCGGTGCGACCGAGGTCGAGGTGAAGGAGAAGAAGGACCGCGTCGACGACGCGCTCAACGCCACTCGCGCCGCGGTCGAGGAAGGCATCGTCCCGGGCGGCGGCGTCGCGCTGCTGCGCTCCAAGCGGGCGGTCGAGAAGGTGAAGTCGGATAACCCCGACGTGCAGGCCGGCATCAACATCGTGCTGCGCGCCCTGGAATCGCCGATCCGCCAGATCGTCGAGAACGCCGGCGTGGAAGGCTCGATCGTGGTCGGCAAGCTGCTCGAGAGCAAGTCGGAGAACTACGGCTTCGACGCGCAGGCCGAGGAATACAAGGACATGGTCGCGGCCGGCATCATCGACCCGACCAAGGTCATCCGCACGGCGCTGCAGCACGCGGCTTCGGTCGCGGGCCTGCTCGTGACCACCGAGGCCATGATCGCCGAGCATCCGAAGAAGGACGCTCCGATGCCGATGCCGGGTGGCGGCGGCGGAATGGGCGGCATGGACTTCTAGTCCGCGCTATCCTCGCAAGAATCGAAAGGCCGCCCTCACGGGCGGCCTTTTTTTGTTTATCTGCGCAGCGGGTCTGAGTGGCGCCGCACGACGCGGACCAGCGGCCGCCCCTGCTAGCCGCCGAACTTGTAGTTGAAGCCGGCGCGAACGACGCTGAGCGTCATGCTGGGGCTGTAGCCATCGCTCTCAGTCGGCCCGCCGCCGGGGGGGCCGTAGGGGAAGCCGGTATAGGTGCCGTGGTACTGGTAGGCGGCGCTGCCCAGATTGGCGAACAGATACTCCGCCTTGAAGCTCCAGCGGCTGGTGATCTTCTGTTCGATGCCGCCACCTATCGTCCACCCCCACCGCGTAGCCGAGTCAGAGCCCGACTGATTGATGCCGAGCGGCTGATTGCTGCCGTCGAAATAGACGTCCTGGTGGGAAGACGTTCCACCTACTGCCACGCCGCCAGTGCCATAAAGAAGCGTGCCGGGCGTGACGAGAACGCCGAGGCGGGCCCGAAACGTGCCCAGCCAATCGATATTGGTCTGGATGTGCTTCTCGAAGATCTGCTGGTCATAGTGCGTGTTCGCAGGAGATCCGCCGGCGCCGGAGTCGTACGGCCCGAAGTCCTTTGTCGAGAAAATGCCGGAGCCGTTCACGCCGGAGGCGGAAATGTCCCCTTCAAGGCCCCAGACAAGGCTGTTGGTCTGCATCCCGACACCCACTTCGGCGCCGCCGAGAAATCCGTGGCCGGCAATCGACCGGCCCTGCCAGGTGTTGTTCGGGAAGTCAGCGATGGCCGGCGTGGAACCCGGATACTTGGTCAGATCTCCGACCCAGTTGGCGGCGCCAAGGCCGGCGACCGCGCCGAAATAGGTGCCATTCCAATCGGGAACCATCGGGGCTGGAGGCGGACCGGCCAGAGCGGACCCGGCCGAAAGAAAAACAGTCGTGGTGATGCAAAGCGCAAAAGCGCCGACGCGGCGGGACATGGGCTACTCTCCCAACTCGTTAACAAACGATTAATCCGCCGCAGATCGCACCAAATCCCCGCGCCGCCGTTGTGTCACGCACCAATTGCAACTGATTCGTGCTTCTCCGAGTCTCGTGACGTAATTGCAACAGTCGAGGCTGTTCGGGATCCTGTCCCCATAAAAGAAAAAAGGCCGCCCACACGGGCGGCCTTTCTTTTTGGGCTCAGGGAAAGCGCGGAGCTATCGGTCGAAGCAGTAATGCGGCTGGCCGTCGTAGCCCATGTACTGGTGGCTAGTGGAGCTGTAGGTGCGGAAGTGGGCCTCGCAGTAGCCCACATAGTGGCCGCCATAACTCGGGTTGGCGAGCTGGCTCAGCACGATGCCTCCGAGGAGGCCGAAGATGCCGGCTGCGACAGCGGCACCGCCGTTATCGTTGTAGCCGTAGCCGCCGTAGTACTGATGATACTGGTGCTGATGGTGCTTCCAGTACCAGTTCGGCTGTGCGTCGGCGGCTGACGTCGCCGCAAGCGTGGTGCCGGCGACCAGGGCCGCCGTGACGAGTCCGGTGACGATTTTTCTCAACATGGCGTTTATCTCCTTACCGCTGAAAACGCGGAAAGGCCGGTCGGGGTTCCCTTCCCTTTTTCTCTGCGGCGGGTATTCACTGGCGTCGGGATTTTTAACGGGGGCGAACCCGATGCAGGCACTGCGCAATCTGGCTTTTCTGCTCGGCCGGCTGATGGTGGCGGCGCTGTTCATCTACGACGCATGGCTGACGGTGCGCTCGCCCGGCGGCGCGGCGAGCTACATCGACAAGGTCGGCCTGCCCGGCGACACGCTCTCGCTGGTGCTCGCCGTCGCCATGCTGATCGGCGGGCTGCTCATCGTGATCGGCCTGTGGACGCGTCTCGCGGCGCTCGGCTTCGCCGCCTTCTGTATCGCGACCGCGACGCTGTTCCACTACCACCCGGCCGACGTCGGCGAGATGATCCAGATGGGCAAGGACCTCGCCATCGCCGGCGGCTTCCTGTTCCTGGCCGCCGCCGGCCCCGGGGTTTATTCCATCGACGCGCGGCGCCGCGGCATGTTCTAGGACGGCGCCCGCCTGGCGCTAGCTGGTCTGTTCGATTGGCTCCTTTTCGATCTTGCCCAGATCCTCGCCCTCCAGCGTCGCTTCGAAGGCGCGCAGGCGCTTGTAGATCGAGATCAGGTCGATGATCGTTCCCCACGAGTTGACGAGGAACTGAAACGAACTCGTCACCTGGCTGAAGGCCGAGACGACCTGTTGATAGATGCCGAAGGTGATCTTGCCGACGGCGATGGTGGGGACGAGGAGGAACGTCGCGAATACGTTGTCGGTCTGCAGGTAGAGATAACGGACGACGTTGAAATAGACGTAGTTGGAATAGATCGTGAAGTAGCTGCGGCGCACCGCGGCAAACAGCTCAGCCAAGGTTGGCGGCTGGGCGCGATTGGGATCGTCCTCGCCGAAGACCAGCTCCTTGCGGTAGGCGGCCTCGACGCGCTGATTGCGGAACTCCAGGCCCGGCAACTTGATGCCCACCGCGGGCAACAGCACGCTGCCGAACAGGGCCCAAATGATCGCCGCGAACATCAGCGGGTACGGGATGACGCCGACTATGGGGAGCGCGGTGATGTTCGACGACAGGGCGGCCAGCACCGGCAGGAAGGCGATCAGGGTCATGATCGAGTCGACGAAACTGATGCCCAGATCTTCGACCGTGCTGGAGAAACGCATGGTGTCCTCCTGCACGCGCTGGGAGGCGCCTTCCACCGTTCGCAGCCGCGACCAGTTGGCAACGTAGAATTCGTTCATGGCCGTGCGCCAGCGGAAGACCCAGTGGCTGACGAAGAAAAGGTTGAGCACGGCAACGACGATGTCGATGAGCGCGATCGACAGAAACTGTCCGATGCCGGCGTAAAGCTGTCCGGGCGTTACCGAACCCGCGGTCGTGAGGGCATTCTGCACCAGGTCGTAGAAGATGCCGCGCCAGTCGTTCAGCGCGACGTCCACCTGGACGCTGAAGTTCACCACGAAAATGATCAGGCCCGAGCCCAGGATCGACCAGTTTTGCCAGGGGTGGGGCGAGTACCAGGCCCAGAAGCCGTAGAAGACGAGAATGGCAAGCGCGAAATAAATGTAGAACCAGAGGTACTCCGGCTGGACGAAGCGGCTCGGCCAGACAATGGGCGGGGCGTCGGGCGCGGCGGCGGGCATGCCGAGAACGGCACCGAAATGCTCGCCACCGAAATACCAGAGCAACACTGCAAGGATCGCCCAGACGAAGGCGGAGACGAAAAACACCTTCGGCATAGGGAAGAATGATTTGAACATGATGTGCCTCTTGCGGTCGCTCCGGACCGCAAAGATGAGGGAAGCCGCGAAACGGCGCAATCCTTGTCGGGAGCGGCATTAGGCAGTAGGCAATCGACGATTGGCCGCGGGTCGCGCCGACCGGCGGTTGCCGATTACCGATTGCCCGCCTAGAAACCCGGTCCCATGCCTGCCAAAGACACTCGCCTCAAGGCCCGCACGCCGCGTGGCTTCGCCGACCGCACGGCCGCCGACATCCGTGCGACGGAGGAGATGGTGGCGAGGATTCGCCGGGTCTACGAGCGCTACGGCTTCGAGCCGGGCGAGACGCCGCTCGTCGAATTCACTGAGTCGCTCGGCAAGTTCCTGCCCGACCAGGACCGGCCGAACGAGGGCGTCTTCTCCTTCCGCGACGAGGGAAACGACGACACGTCGGAGTGGCTGTCGCTGCGCTATGACCTGACGGCGCCGCTTGCGCGCTACGTCGCCGAGAATTACGAG
Organism: Pseudomonadota bacterium; assembly: GCA_048498575.1. Classification (GTDB taxonomy): domain Bacteria; phylum Pseudomonadota; class Alphaproteobacteria; order Rhizobiales; family Kaistiaceae; genus DASZQY01. The sequence goes on along the minus strand of JBEHXS010000182.1, from coordinate 1,039 downwards.
CGGCTGCCGAAGCCCTACCGCAGCTATCGCTTCGGCTGGGTATTCCGCAACGAGAAGCCGGGCCCGGGCCGCTTCCGGCAGTTCATGCAGTTCGACGCCGATACAGTCGGTGCCGCCTCGCCCGCCGCGGATGCCGAGATGTGCATGATGATGGCGGACGTGATGGAGGAGCTCGGCATCGAGCGCGGCCAGTACGTCATCAAGGTCAATTCGCGGAAGGTGCTGGACGGCGTGATGGAGGCGATCGGGGTCAGCGACGAGAAGCAGAAGCTGACGATCCTGCGCGCCATCGACAAGCTCGACCGCCTTGGCATCGAGGGCGTGCGCGAGCTGCTCGGACACGGTCGCTGGGATGGCGGCAAGGAAGGCGAAGGCGACTTCACCAAGGGCGCCGGGCTTGATCCGCACCAGATCACGACGGCGCTGAAAACGCTGGAAGCGGAGGAAGTGGGTCGCCCCTACTCTGGCGAGACGGACGCGGGCCGCGAAGGGCGCGCCGAACTGGAGCAGGTCGCGGCGCTCGCCGCGGCGGCCGGTTACGATCGCGACCGCATCCGCATCGATGCTTCGGTCGTCCGGGGCCTCGAGTACTACACTGGCACCGTGTTCGAGGCGGAGCTGCTGGCCAAGATCCCGAACGAGAAGGGCCAGCCGGTGGTGTTCGGCTCGGTCGGCGGCGGCGGCCGCTACGACGGGCTGGTAGGCCGCTTCATGAGCGAGAATGTGCCGGCGGTCGGTTTCTCCATCGGCGTGTCGCGCCTGCAGGCGGCGCTCTCGGCGCTCGGACGGCTCGGCACGCGCGCGGCAGCGGGGCCGGTGGTCGTGCTGGTCATGGATAAGGCGCGCGTCGGCGACTACCAGAAGTTCGTCGCGGACCTGCGCAGGGCCGACGTGCCGGCCGAGATGTACCTCGGCGCCGGCGGCATGAAGGCGCAAATGAAATATGCCGACAAGCGCGACGCGCCGCTGGTGATCATCCAGGGCGGCGACGAGAAGGCGAAGGGCATCGTGCAGATCAAGGACATGCGGGCGGGGAAGG
>JBEHXS010000181.1:0-5474 GCA_048498575.1 Pseudomonadota bacterium | reverse complement strand
CGCAGACCTTCTTCATGGACGACGACGTCAAGGCCAAGGCCAAGCTCGACGCCGTGGTCACCGTCGCCGATGCCAAGCATCTCCTCGGCAGTCTCGCCAACAGCCCCGAGGCGCAGGAGCAGATCGGCTTTGCCGACGTCATCCTGCTCAACAAGACCGATCTCGTCTCGGCCGACGAGCTGAAGTCGGTCGAGGCGCGCATCCGCGCCATCAACCCGCACGCCATCGTCCACAAGACGCAGCGTTGCGATATCCCGCTCGATCGCGTGCTCGATCGCGGCGCCTTCGATCTCGATCGCATCCTGTCCCTCGACCCGGATTTCCTCGAGGGCGAGGATCACGACCACGATCATGACCACCACGATCACGACGGTCACGACCACGACCATCACCATCATCACCACCACGACCTGGAAGGGCAGGGGGTGAGCAGCGTCTCCTTCCGCATCGGCACGCTCGATCCGGACAAGTTCTTCCCGTGGATCCAGAAGGTCACCCAGGAGCAGGGGCCGGACATCCTGCGCATGAAGGGCATCGTCTCGTTCAAGGACGATCCCGAGCGCTACGTCGTCCAGGGCGTCCACATGATCCTCGAGGGCAACCACCAGCGGCGCTGGCACGACGATGAGAAGCGCGAGAGCCGCCTTGTCTTCATCGGCAAGAAGCTGGACGAGAAGACGCTGCGCAGCGGTTTCGAGGCCTGCCTGGCGTAGGGCGAGCCCTCTACGCAGCAACAGCGTTTTTCTGCCATCCTTCGGCGGCGCGAAGCGCCGTCCGGAAGGATCGTGCGCCGGCGCTTTCCGTCGGCGAAAACAGCATCATGGGGACGGCCGATCCTCCGGTCGCGGCTTGGCCGCGCCGAAGGATGACAGCCACAGATTGGCGATGTCGGTCAGCAAGCCGGTTGCCGGTCCGGCTTTGACCCGCTACCTCTCCTGCCAGCATTGCTTTCCCGCGGACCCGGTTCCCCATGCCCACCCTCCAGGAATTTCCCCTCGGCGCCTTCGTCGTGGACGCTGCCTTCCTGGGGGAGGTGCCGGTGTTCGCCCTCGGCAACGGCATACTGCGCGTCGTCAAGGGCTCGGTGGCCGAGCCGGTCGTCGTCCACAAGGGCGCGATCCTGGAAGCCGCGATCACCGCCGACGACCGGCTGCTGACCGGGGGCGACGACGGCGTCGTGGCGCTCACCTCCGCCGACGGCACCGTCGAGAGGCTGGCGCAGGTCGAGCGCAAATGGGTCGAGCACGTCGCGGTCGGGCCCGGCAAGGCGATCGCCTATTCCTCCGGCAAGGTCGCAACGGTGCTCACCGGCGATGGCCGCGAGCGCAAGCTTGAGCTCCGCCGCTCGGTCGGCGGGCTCGCCTTCGCGCCGAAGGGACTGCGCGTCGCCGTCGCCCGCTACGATGGCGTCGACCTGTGGTGGGCGGGCACCGACCAGCCGCCGCAGGCGCTCGAATGGAAGGGTGCCCACCTCGGCGTCACCTTCTCGCCGGACGGCAAGTATGTCGTCTCCAGCATGCAGGAGAACGCGCTCCACGGCTGGAAGCTCGACGACGGCAAGGACATGCGCATGACCGGCTACCCGGGCAAGCCGAAGTCGATGTCGTGGTCGGTGAAGGGGCGCTTCCTTGCCTCGTCCGGCACGAATGCCGCCATCCTCTGGCCGTTCCATTTCAAGGACGGGCCGATGGGCCGCCAGCCGCTCCAGCTCGGCATCCGCGATTCCCAGGCGGTCCGCGTCGCCTGCCATCCGCGCGAGGAAACCGTCGCCATCGGCTACCAGGACGGCGTCGTCATGGCGGTGCGCTTTTCCGACGGCAACGAGGCCCGCTTCCGCCGCCCGGCGAGTAGCCCCGTGTCAACCTTGCGGTGGGATTCCTCCGGCAAGCGCCTGGCCTTTGGCTGCGAGGACGGCGCGGCGGGGATTGTCACGCTCTAGGCCACTGCCTATGTGACACATCGGGAGACGCCGGAAATGGCCTCCGTCCTGCCTTTGTAATGGGCAGATCGGGCCACATCGCCGCCCGATTGGGGCGGAACTATCCGGCACGTAGCGAGGTTCTTGGGGGGCGAGTACCGGCGCGTTGCCGGAGAAGGAGCATCCCCATGGCCATTCTCGATTCGGCCACCGAAACCGCGCCGTTGTCCTGGCGCCAGATCGACGCGGACGAGCGCCGTCACGATTCCGGCGACGAGCCCGCGACCGTCGGCCTGGAAGATACCGACATCACCGACATTGCACCGCTGGCCCCGGCCTTCTTCCGCGACGGCCGCGAGGCCGCCGACGATCCGGGCGCCGAGCAGCGCCGCGCCCTCCTCATGGGGCGCAGCACCGGCTGGCCGCCCGAGGCCTATGCCTCCGGCCGCTACGTTGCCGCGATCGCCATCTTCGTCGTGGTCGCCGTCGTCGCGCTCATCGGCATTACCTTTGTCTGATGGACAGGCTACGCGTTTAGCGAACTAGCACGTTCCGGAACTGCCACGGGTCGCTGGCGTCGATGTCCTCCGGAAAGAATCCGGGGCGGTCGGTGAGCGGCGTCCAGTCGGTGTAGTAGCCCTTGACCGGCCCGAGATACGGCGACTGCACCTCGAGGCAGCGGCGATAGTCCATCTCGTCGGCCTCGACGATTCCGGCCTTCGGATTTTCCATCGCCCAGACCATGCCGGCAATGATCGCCGAGGTCACCTGCAGGCCGGTGGCGTTCTGGTAGGAAGCGATGCGCCGCGTCTCCTCGATGGAAAGCTGCGAGCCGTACCAGTAGGCGTTCTTGGCGTGGCCGTAGAGCAGCACGCCGAGCTCGTCGACGCCGTCGAGGATCTCGCTCTCGCCGAGGATGTGGTGCTCCTTCTGCGGCACGCCGGCCTTGCCGAACAGCTCGTAGAGCGAAAGCACCGCGTCGTTCGCCGGGTGGTAGGCGTAGTGGCAGGTCGGCCGGTAGGCCACCTTGCCGCCTTCGCGCACGGTGAAATAGTCGGCGATAGAGATCGACTCGTTGTGGGTGACGAGGAAGCCGTATTGCGCGCCGGGCGTCGGGCACCACGAGCGCACGCGCGTGTTGGCTCCCGGCTGCCGCAGGTAGATCGCCTGCGCGTCGGGGCCGAGCGTCCCGGCGTTGTCGGGCATCCACTTCTCGTTCGTGCCCCAGCCGAGCTCGGCCGGCTGCATGCCCTCCGACAGGAAGCCTTCCACCGACCAGGTGTTGACGAACACGCCCATCGGCTTCGGCATGCGGGCGCGCTGCGTGTCGCGCTCGGCGATGTGGATGCCCTTGATGCCGAGGCTCTGCGCCAGCCGCGCCCAGCCCTCGCGGTCGCCGGCTGCCGGTTCCTTGAAGCCGGCGGGCTTAGTGTCGCGGGCGAGGTTGACCAGCGCCTGCTTGACGAACCACGACACCATGCCGGGGTTGGCGCCGCAGCACGAGACCGCGGTGGTGCCGCCGGGGCTCCGCGCCTTCTCGGCGCGCACGGCCTGGCGCAGCGCGAAGTTGGTGCGGTCGCCGGCGCCCAGCGCCTTGTCGAAGTAGAAGCCCGGCCACGGCTCGGTCACCGTGTCGATGTAGAGCGCGCCGATCTCGCGGCAGAGCCGCATGATGTCGACCGACGAGGTCTCGACCGAGACGTTGACGCAGATGCCCTGGCCGCCGCCGGCGGTGAGAAGCTGGCTGAGCAGGGCCTGGTAGTTGTCGCGCGTCACCGCCTTGTGGAGATGGCGGATGCCGTGGTTGGCGAGGATCTGCGAGGTATCGGCCGCAGGATCGACGACGACGAAGCGCTTCTTGTCGAAGGTGAAGTGCCGCTCGAGCAGCGGCAGCGTGCCCTTGCCGATCGAGCCGAAGCCGATCATCACGATCGGGCCATCGATCTTGCCGTAAACCGGCCACTCCATCGCACTGCCTCCTTCGATTGACCGCCATGGTGATGGCGGGAAAGGCGCTGCGGAGTCAACCACCGCCGGTTGACATGGCGCGGCATCGGTCTAGTTTTTGGCTCGGGCGTCGCACCGCACGGAAGAATCATAGATGCGCGCTCGCCCGGCGCTTGCCGCCGCCTTTGCCTTCAGCCTCGTCCTGTCACTCGCCGCTGCGCACGCCGATACGGCGGCGCCATGGACCGGCGATCCGGTCATCGACAAAACCGTCACCCTGGTCGACAAGAATTTCTGGAACCCCGCCGCGCTGCCCGCCTTTCACGACGCGGTGCGCGCGGTGGCGGCCGATACGGGCAACCACGCGCTCAACACCGACACCGCGACGGCGGAGAGCCGCATCCTCGCCAGCCTTGGCGCCTCGCACACCGGCCGCCTGACGCCGGATCAGGTCGATTATTACGAGCTCGCCGGCGTCTTTCGCTATGCGCTCCACGACAGCATCTGCACGCTCTTCCCGCCCGACGGCAAGGTCACCTACGACGGCATCGGCATCGCCTCGAAGGACATCGACGGCAAGCGCTTCATCACCGACGTCTATGACGGCAGCCCCGCCGATCGTGCCGGGCTCCACGCCGGCGACGAGATCGTTTCTGCCGACGGCCAGCCGTTCGCCGAGATCGGCTCGTTCAAGGGCAAGGCAGGCCAGTCCGTCGACCTGAAGGTCCGCCGGCAGGCGGCCGCCGACCCGGTCGACATCTCGGTGCGCGTAGCCAGCATCGACCCGCAGCAGGAGTTCGTCGATGCCATCCGGAACAGCATCCACGTCGTTAGCAGCGGCGGTCATAGCATCGGCGTCATCCACCTGTGGAGCTACACCACCGGCAGCATCACGGACGTGGTCAACGAGGCGCTCGCGACCGGGCTCAAGGACGTCGATGGCATCGTGCTCGATCTCCGCGGCCGCTGGGGCGGTGTCCAGGCCGATGCCGTGCAATCGTTCGTCGGTGGCAGCGTCGACATGGTGGCCGTCGATCGCGACGGCGACCGCCACTACGTCTCCTCGGCCTTCCACAAGCCGGTGGTCGCGATCGTCGACGAGGGCACGCGCTCCAGCATGGAGATCCTGGCCTACACGCTGAAGAAGGACGGCATCCCGCTCGTCGGCGTGCCGACCGCGGGCGATGTGCTCGCCGCCACCGCCTACGCGCTCCCGGACGGCAGCCTGCTCGAGCTCGCGGTGCAAAACGTGCTCATCGACGGCAGCGAGCTCGAAGGCCACCCGATCACGCCCGACGTCAGCGTCCCCTTCGACGTGCGCTACGCCAACGGAAGCGATCCGCAAATGGATACCGCGCTGGCGACGCTCGGAGACAAGCTCAAGCCGACGACGGATTGAGGGAGGGACCTGAGCTGACGTTTGCGGTTAAGGCGCGTTCCTTCCTCCCCCCTTGAGGGGGGTAGGGGGTGCCCCAGAGAAGGACTGCGGCTGCATGCCGAGCTCGTCTCGGTGCGTGGGCGTGGAGGCGTAACCCCCTCCCGAAATCGCCGACGCGATTTCGACCTCCCCTCAACGGGGAGGTTGAACGCGGCCGCGGGGACAAGCCTC
>JBEHXS010000180.1:0-5494 GCA_048498575.1 Pseudomonadota bacterium | reverse complement strand
TGCCGTTGCCTGGACCGGCGACGGCAACAATGTGCTGACCTCGTGGATCCATGCCGCGGCGCGGTTCAATTTCGGCCTCCGCGTCGCCACCCCGCCGGAACTCGCGCCGGCGACCCGCGTCATCGCGTGGGCGAAGGACAATCACGGCGACGTCGTTGCCGGGAGCGACGCCGGGGCCGCTGCCACCGGCGCCGATTGCATCGTCACCGACACGTTCGTTTCCATGGGCGACGCCGAGGCCGAGCGCCGGCACAATCTCCTGATGCCCTATCAGGTGAACAGCCGCCTGATGAAATTGGCCAGGCCCGACGCCATATTCATGCACTGTCTGCCGGCCCATCGCGGTGAAGAAGTGACCGCCGATGTTATCGATGGGCCGCAATCCGTGGTTTTTGACGAGGCCGAGAACCGCCTTCATGCCCAGAAGGCGATCCTCGCGTGGTGCCTCGGGAGCTGAATGAAATGACCATTGCCTTTGAAGGCGCCGTCGAACCCTTTGGTCCCGCCGGCGACGACGCAGTGCGGCCGTTCGTCGTCGAGGCGCTCGACGTGCGCGGCCGCGCCATCCAGATGGGCCCGGCGCTCGACGCCATCCTCGCCCGTCACGATTATCCGCCGCCGGTCTCGCGCCTGCTCGCCGAGGCGATCGTGCTCGCCGTGCTGCTTGGCTCCTCGCTCAAGATCGACGGCCGCTTCACGGTCCAGACCGAGACCGACGGTCCGGTCGACATGCTGGTCGTGGATTATCGCTCGGGCGGCGCCATCCGCGCCTATGCCCGCTTCGATGCCGCGCGTATCGCGGCGGCCGAGGCCGCCGGCGAAGCCTCGCCGGGCAAGCTGCTCGGCAAGGGCACGCTCGCCATGACCATCGATCAGGTCGCCGCCGCGCGTTACCAGGGCGTCGTGCCGCTGGAAGGCGACAGCCTCGAGGAGGTCGCCCACACCTATTTCCGCCAGTCCGAGCAGATTCCGACGCGCGTCCGTCTCGCCGTTGCCGAGATGCAGGTGCGCGAGGGCGGCGCGCTTCGCCATTCCTGGCGGGCCGGCGGCCTCATCGTCCAGTTCCTGCCCGAATCGCCGGACCGCATGCGCCAGCCCGATCTGCCCGGCGGCGATGCGCCCGCCGGCGTCGAGAACGGCGACGACGACGAGGACGACGCCTGGATCGAGGCCCGCTCGCTCGCCGAGACGGTCGAGGATGACGAGCTCACCGATCCCTCGGTGCCGGTCGAGAGCCTGCTCTTCCGCCTGTTCAACGAGCGCGGCGTGCGCGTCTTCAACGCGGTCGGCGTGCGCGACCAGTGCTCCTGCTCGCGCGAGAAGGTCTCCGGCGTGCTCGCCAATTTCAATGCCGCCGAAATCGCCGACAGCGTCGAGGAAGGCGCCATCTCGGTCACCTGCGAATTCTGCGGGACGAAGTACGAATTCGACCCGAAGGAATTCGAAGGCGCGGAGTAGTCACGCCGGCAGCCGGCCCTCCGCCAGCAGCCTGAGCATCGCGATGCTCCAGCCGTAGAGCTTGGGGTAGGGCGGTCCCGCGTTCGCCGGGTCGGCCATCGAGAACGCCAGCCACGCCCGGTAGAAGCGGAACGCCGGCACGATCTCCTCGCCGTGGCGCTCGATCAGCATCTCGCGCACGAAGCGCGCGTCGTCGGCGGTCGTCTCCTCGATCAGCTCCAGCGTCAGGTAGGAGACCGCGAGATCGAGCGTCGGGTCGCCGCACACCGTGTACGGCCCGAAGTCGAGCACCGCCGAGACTTCGAGGTCGGGCCCGATCAGCACGTTGCCGGGGAAATAGTCGCCGTGCACCAGCGAGCGCGTCGGCAACTCGGGCAGCGCCAGGATGAGATCGGCGGCGCGGTCCTGCAGCGCGTACGGGTCGCCGACGTCGCGCGCGATGGCGATGCGGTTCTGGCTGCGGAAACGGTCGAGGCTCTCGCGCAGGAACAGCCGCCAGTCCGGCGCCGTCACCGGCTGCGGCGCCACGATGTTGCCGTAGGGCAGGTCGTCGAGGCGAACGGTCGCGATTTCCTCGACGGCGCGGGCATAACTGCGCAGCGCCCGGTCGCGGCTGTCGTCGTGCGCCGTTTTCAGGAAGGGCGAGAGCGGATGGCCGGGCAGCCGCGCCTCCACCGTCCACGTTTCGTCCGGCCCGATCTCCTCGATGCGCGGCGTGCGGAAAGGGAACCGGCCTTCGATCGATGTCAGGAATGCTTGCAGCGCGAGGCGGCTGCCGGGCGGAAACTTGCCCGCCCGCGGCAGGCGCAGGATGTGCGCCGGCCCGAGTTCATAGACGAAGGATTCGCCGCCCTCGCCGATGAGGTTCGCCGGACCGACGCGAAATTCGGCCAGGATGCGGGCGCGTTCGGCTTTCACGGGCTGGCCCGGCCGGCCGTCAGTTCATCGTCCGCGGCGCGTCCGGCACGTCGAGCGAGAACGCCGGGATCGCGATCGAGAACAGTTCGCCGTTCTCGGCCTGCATCTGGTAGGTGCCGACCATGATGCCGGAAGGGGTCGTCAGCGGGCAGCCGCTGGTATAGGCGAAGCTTTCGCCGGGCTTCAGCACCGGCTGCTTGCCGACCACGCCGGCGCCGCGCACTTCCTCGATTTTGCCGTTAGCGTCGGTGATCCGCCAATGGCGCGAGCGCAGCCGCACGATCTCCCCGCCGAGGTTCTGGATCTCGATCTTGTAGGCCCAGAAATAGTGCCCGTTCTCCGGCGAGGATTCCGCCTCGACGAAGCTCGGCTCTACGGTCACCTGGATGGCGCGTGTCGTTTCCCGGTACATGCCCTGTCTTTATGAAAGGCCCGCGACAGCGTCAATGCGGTGCCTCATACCGCGTCGAGTGCCCGCGCCAGGTCCTCGGCGAGGTCGTCGGCGTCTTCCAGCCCGACCGAAAGCCGGAGCATCCCCTGCGTGATGCCGAGTTCCAGCCGCGCCTCTTCGCTGAGGCGCTGGTGGGTAGTCGTCGAGGGGTGGGTGATCAGGCTCTTGGCGTCGCCGAGATTGTTCGAAATGCGGATAACCTCGAGCCCGTTCGACGCCTTGAAGGCGCCCTTCTGTCCGCCCTTCACCTCGAAGGCGATCAGCGTCGAGCCGCCCGTCATCTGCCGCTTGGCGATGGCGTATTGCGGGTGGTCCTCGCGCCATGGGTAGAGCACGCGCGTCACCTTCTTGTGCCCGGCGATGAGGTCGGCGAGGCGCGCCGCGGTCGCCGTCTGCTTCTCGACGCGCACCGAAAGCGTCTCCAGCCCCTTGAGCAGCACCCACGCATTGAACGGCGAGAGCGAAGGGCCGGTCTGGCGCAGGAAATTGTGGACGTGGTCGGCGATGAACTGCTCGTCGGCGAGGATGACGCCGCCGAGCACGCGCCCGCCGCCGTCGATGTGCTTGGTCGCCGAATAGACCACGACGTCGGCGCCGAGCTCGAGCGGCCGCTGCAGCAGCGGCGTCGCGAACACGTTGTCGACGATGAGCCGCGCGCCCGCCTTGTGCGCGATCTCGGCGACCGCCGCGATGTCGTAGACCTCGAGCGTCGGGTTGGTCGGCGATTCGAGGAAGAACAGCTTCGTCTTCTTGGTCGCCGCCTTCTTCCATTGCGCGAGATCGCCGCCGTCGACCAGCGTGCAGCCGATGCCGAATTTCGGCAGCAGAGTGTCGATGATGTAGAGGTTCGAGCTGAACAGCGCCTTCGCCGCGACGACGTGGTCGCCCTGCTTGAGGCACGAGAGGAACGTCGCCGTCACCGCCGCCATGCCGCTCGCCGTGGCGCGCGCCGCGCCGGCGCCTTCGAGCAGCCGCATGCGCTCCTCGAACATCGCTACCGTCGGATTGGAGAAGCGCGAATAGATGAAGCCGGGCGTTTCGCCCTTGAAGCGGGCGGCGGCCTGCTCCGCCGTGTCGTAGACGTAGCCCTGCGTCAGGAACAGCGCCTCGGCATTCTCGGCGAATTGCGAGCGCAGGATGCCGCCGTGGACGAGCTGGGTGGCGGGGCGAAGGGTTCGCCTGGTCTTGGCAGTCTTGGGGGCGGCGGCTTTCTTCGCCATCGGGGATGCTCCAACAAAAAACCCGGCCGTCGAAATGCCGGGCCGGGTTTCATCCCTTCCGGCCTCTTTAGCGACTTCTTTAACGTGGCTGCAAGCCGGCCGGCTCAAAGGACCACGGAACGTTGTGGTCATAGGCACATCCGAACTTGGCGTCAATCGCCCCATGGTTTAACGCTTCGCCGCATGGCTGAGGCAAAAGCGGCGGGAATTCTGCCGGACGAAGCGATCCGCGAACTGTTCGCGGCGGGCATTATTGCCGCACCCCGTCCGCTCGACGCCGACCAGGTCCAGCCGGCGAGCCTCGATCTCCGCCTCGGCGATACCGCCTACCGCGTCCGCGCGAGCTTCCTGCCCGGACCGGGGCGCACCGTCGCCGAGCGCCTGGCGAACGTGACCCTCCACGAATTCAGCCTGAAGGACGGCGCCGTGCTCGAAACCGGCTGCGTCTACATCGTGCCGCTGATGGAGCGGCTGGCGTTGCCGCCCGATCTTGCCGCCGCCGCCAATCCGAAATCCTCGACCGGCCGCCTCGACGTCTTCACCCGCGTCATCACCGACCACGCCCGCGAGTTCGACAGCATCGCCGTCGGCTACCACGGCCCGCTCTATCTCGAGGTCAGCCCGCGCACCTTCCCGGTGCTGGTCCGCGCTGGCTCGCGCCTGTCGCAGATGCGCCTTCGCCGCGGTGAGGCGCGGCTGGACGACGCCGCGCTCCTCGCCCTCCACGAGAAGGAGACGCTGGTCGCCGGCGTGCCGCATATCGCCAACGGCATCACCGTCACCATCGATCTTTCCGGCCGCGACGGCATCGTCGGCTATCGCGCCAAGCGCCATACGGCGGTGATCGACGTCGACAAGCGCGCCGCGCAGGACCCGGCGGATTTCTGGGAGCCGATCACCGCCCACAGAAGCCACGAACTCATCCTCGATCCCGACCAGTTCTACATCCTGGTCTCGCGCGAGGCCGTCCACGTCCCGCCCGATTACGCCGCCGAGATGGTGCCGTTCGATCCGCTGGTCGGCGAGTTCCGCGTCCACTACGCCGGCTTCTTCGATCCCGGTTTCGGCCACAGCGCCGCCGGCGGCACCGGCAGCCGCGCCGTGCTTGAGGTGCGCAGCCACGAGGTGCCGTTCATCCTTGAGGACGGGCAGGTGGTCGGCCGCCTGGTCTACGAGCGGCTGACCGCGCGGCCGGCAAAGCTCTACGGCAGCGACCTCGGCTCGAATTACCAGGCGCAGGGCCTGAAGCTGTCGAAGCACTTCCGTCCCTGGGCCGCCGTGTAAAAGGGGGAGCGACACCGTGCAGAAGAAATACATCATGGGCTGGCTGAAGCTGAAGCCGGGCAACCGCGACGCCTTCGTCGCCGAATACCGGAAGGGGGCGCTCGCCACGCGCAAGGAACCCGGCTGCGTCTTCTACGATTTCGCGCTGAGCGGCGAGGACCCG
>JBEHXS010000179.1:0-5495 GCA_048498575.1 Pseudomonadota bacterium | reverse complement strand
CGGAACTCGTTGAGCACGTCCTGCTGGGTCTGCGACGGCACCGAAGTCACTGCCTCGGCATGCGTGGTGTTAAGCCCGGCATTGGCGCGCACTTGCGCCGTCTTGGCGCCGGTCAGGTAGTCGAGCAGTTCGGCCGCAAGATCGGGATCCTTCGAGCGCGAAGTGATCATGATCGGGTTGGACAGCGTGTGCGTCGCGATCACCTGGCCGCCGGCCTCCGGCGGCGGGATCAGGAAATAGCCTGCATTGTCGCCGAGTCGGTCCAGAATGCCGGTCCACCAGGCGCCGTTGATGGCAAAGACGCCTTCGCCGCCATCGAATTTCTCCATCGCCGTCGCCTCGTCGTAACCGAGAAAGTCCGGCGAGAAGTAGCCCTTGTCGTACCAGCGCTTCAGGGTCTCCACGGCCTTCACCTCGCCGTCGTTGATGATCGAGGCACCGGGCTTGTGATACACCCAGGCGTCGATGTCGTCGGCCGGCATGGCGTAGTCGGTGAGAGCCATCCACGCGTAGGCGAGGTTGTTCTTCTCGACGTCGCCCATCTGGATCGGCAGCTCGCCTGCGGCCTTGGCCTTCGCCATGTCGTCTTCGAATTCGGCCAGAGTCTTCGGGATGCCAACGCCGAGCTTCGCCAGCTTCGCCTTGTTGTAGTAGACGCCGACGAGGTCATACGTCTCGGAGACGCCGTAGATGTCGCCGCTGCCCCACTTGCCGTCCTTGGTGAATTCGAGGCCGGGCAGCAGTGACGGATCCATGCTCTTCGCCCAGCCGTACTTGTCCGAATATTTCTGCGCGTCGATCACCAGCCCGGCACGCACCAGATCGCCGTTGCAGGTTTCGCCGTAGGCGCAGATCACGAGGTCCGGCGCACCGTCGCCGGAGAGCGCGAGCTTGGCCGTCGGCACGAATTGCGCGAACGGCTTGGTGACGTAGTTGACCGTCACTCCGGGGTGTTCGGTCTGGAACTGCTGCACCATCGCCTTCTGTGCGACGATCGAAGCGTCATCCGTGTAGATGTCATCCCAGAAGGTCAGGGTCTCGTCGGCGAACGCCATCGTCGTCGACATAAGGGAGGCGGCCGCCAGTCCGCCGAGCAATAGAAAAGCCGATGCAGTGCGCATGATGTTATCCCCTCTTCCTCACAACCATTGCGGTTAGCCAAGTCTCGGCGACTGTGTGACCGCCGGACCGCCCTCGCCGAGCGAGATACAAATTGTCGCCTATTTGTGCACACGCAGCTTTAGCAAGCCACGTGCCAGCGCCGCCTGCTGCTGCGTAGGCCGCCCGGCTACTTGCCCAATCGGCCGGTTTGAGTGCGCAGGCGGCTTGTGAAGAACTGCGCCGCCACCTACAAGCGGGACCTCGGTTTTGCGACAGGAAGAGGCGACGGTGGCGAGAGAACGTTCCGCGGTCCCGCGCACGAAGGCCAACGGTACCCGCACCCCGCGCACGCGCGGCAGCGGCGCACAGAATGTCTACGAGGCGCTGCGCCGCGACATCGTCGAAATGTCGCTGGCGCCGGGCGATCCCGTCGATGAGACACGCCTGGCGAAGCGCTTCGACCTTTCGCGCACGCCGATCCGCGAGGCGCTTGTCCGCCTTGCGGCCGAAGGCTTCGTTACCACCCTGCCCAATCGCAACACGGTCGTCGCGGCGATCGATTTCGCCTCGATGCCGATCTACTTCGATGCCCTTGTTCTCATGTACCGCGTGACGACGCGCCTCGCCGCCATGCGCCGCACCGACGACGACCTCACCGCGATCCGCGCCCTTCAGGCCGCCTTTGCCGATGCCGTGAAGCGCGCCGACGCCTTCGCCATGATTGCGGTCAATCGCGACTTCCACGTTGCCATCGCCGAAGCCGGGCGCAACACCTACTTCACCCAGCTGTTTTCCCGCTTGCTCGACGAGGGCCGCCGCCTGCTGCGTCTCTACTATTCGTCCTACGACGATCACCTGCCGCAGCGGTTCGTCGACGAGCACGACATCATCATCGAAGCGATCGTCGCCCGCGACGCTGAGCGCGCCGATCACCTTGCCTTCGAGCACGCCATGCAGGTCGTGCATCAGATCCAGAGCTTCCTGACGGGTGGAATCGCCGATCGCATCGATCTCGTGCCGATGCCCTCCTCTGGAACCCGCAAGCGCGCCGGCGCCCCGCGGCGTCACGGCTGATAGCCCCGCGCCACTTCCGGCAGGTTCGGACGCGTGCGCAACGCCGCCTCGACGATCGACTCGATGTGCTTGCGCTCGCTCTCCGGGAGCTCGAGGCGCGGCGCCCGGACGGTCGGTAGCGTTCCACGAACGATATGCTCGACCAGCTTGATGTTCTGGACGAAGCGGTGTGACACATCGAGGTGAAGCAGCGGCATGAACCACCGGTAGAGATCGCGCGCCTCGCTGATGCGTCCAGCGCGTACCAGCCGGTAGATGGCGACCGACTCGTGTGGAAACGCACAGACCAGACCGGCAACCCAACCCGAGGCGCCGAGCGCGATCGACTCGAGCGCCAGGTCGTCGACGCCGGTAAACACCGCGTAGCGCGCGCCAAGCTGGTTATGGATATCGGTCACCCGCCGCACGTCGCCGGATGATTCCTTGATCGCCACGAAGCGCGGCTCGTCGGCCAGCTCCGCCAGCATCGCCGGCGTGATGTCGATCTGGTAGGAGACCGGATTGTTGTAGATCATGATGTCGAGGTCGGTCGCCGCGGCCATGGCGCGGAAGTAGGCCGCCGTCTCCCGCGGCGTCGCGATGTAGCGCATCGCCGGCAGCACCATCAGGCCGTCGACCCCGCGCCGCGCCGCTTTCTCCGCCAGCTGCAGCGCGGTGCGCGTCGAATCCTCGGCAATCGTCAGCAGCACCGGCGCGCGTCCGGCGGCGCGATCGATCGCCGCGTCGAGGATGGCGATCTTCTCGTCGGCCGACAGTGTCGATGCCTCGCCGAGCGAGCCACAGCAGATGACGCCGTCGACTCCCGCTGCGATCTGGAATTCGACATCCGCGGATACAGCCGCGAGATCCACCTCCTGCGCGCTGTCGAGTTTCGTGGTGATTGCCGAAAAGACGCCTTCCCAAACGATCTTCATCAAGCCCCGCATGTCGCCGTTTGTCTCATGAGTATACGCATACCATACATACTGTCGACAAGGCGTCGGAGGCAATTCCCGTCGGCGGACGACACACACGAACCAGCGTGGACAAGGCGTAGGCAGATGCCTCGCCCTGCTGCCGCAAATTTCATCCGGCACCGGAAAAACGACGCTTGCCGGCCTCGTGTATGCCGTTAGAATACAAAGTGTCGACTGGCGCGACATATGCTAAAGAGTGGCCGTCTCGCCCGCTGCAAGAGGCGAAACTCGATGCCAAGAAGCGACAGGGGGAACGCGCTTTCGAGCGGCTAAGGTTCAAGCAAAGACAGAAGGGGATTCTTATGCGCAACCGTGGTCTGGGATTTGGCTTCTCGTTACGCAGTCTCGCGATCGGCGCCGTCGTTGCCGTCTTGGCGTCAAGCGCGGCTTCGGCACTGACTCTCGAAGAAGCGAAGCAGAATGGCGTCCGTCTCGGCTTTCCGAATGAGCCGCCGAATACGTTCATTGGCGACAACGGCAAGATTACCGGCGCCTACAACGATTTCGTCATTGCCGTGCTCGCCAAGATTGGCGTCACCAAGATTCAGGGCGTCGTGATGGACTTCGGCTCCCTCATCCCGGGGTTGCAGGCGAACCGCCTGGATATCATTCCCGCGATCTACATCCGCCCGCAGCGTTGCGAGCAGGTCGCCTTCTCCGATCCGCTGGAAAAGAGCGGCACGGCGTTCCTGGTCGCCAAGGGCAACCCGCTGAACATCCATAGCTACGACGACCTCGTGAAGAGCACGGCGAAAGTGGGCGTCATGTCGGGCGCGGTCGAACAAGGGTATGTGAAGGAGGCCGGCGTTCCCGATGATCGCGTCCTGCCGCTGCAGGATCAGGGGTCGCTGCTTGAGGCGCTGAAGACCGGCCGAGCCAACGTAGTGGTGCTGACGCCGAGCTCGATCGCGCAGATGGCCGACAGCAGCGGCGGAGCGGCCGAAGTGGCAGCGCCCTTCTCCAGCCCGACCTTCGCCGCTTCCTACGGCGCCATCGCCTTCCGCAAGGACGACACCGAGCTGCTCGGCGCCTTCAACACGGCCATGAAGGAGTTCATGAAGACTCCCGACTTCATGGAGGTGATGAAGCCGGTCGGCTACACCGCCGACCGCCTGCCCGGCGACGCCACCGCCGCGGAAGCCTGTGCCTTGAAGGGCTGAACCGCCGGTTGCGAAGGCTCACAACGCAACAGATCGGACCGGCAACCGCCGGTCCGATCCTTGCTTCCGGTCATGTCGGCATGGAGATGTGCCGTATCGGCAAGAAATGCACGTCGAGATCGCACCGCGCCTCATAAGCGGCACCCTGATCACCATCGAGATCGCCGTGCTGGCGATGATCATCTCGACGGTGCTCTCCGTACTGCTCGGGCTGGCTCGCCTGATCGATGTCCGGCCCATTCGCTGGCTGGTGCGTGGCTACGTTGAGCTGTTCCGCGGCACCTCGCTTCTCGTCCAACTCTTCTGGATGTACTACGTGCTGCCGCACTTCGGCATTTTCCTCGACCCGTTCACGGTCGGCGTCCTCGGCATCTCGCTGAACAGCAGCGCCTACGGCGCCGAAGCGGTGCGCGCCGCCATCCTGGCCGTCCCGCGCACCCAGTACGAAGCGACCACGGCCCTTAACATGTCTCCGTCGCACCGCATGCGGCGCATCATCCTTCCCCAGGCCTTGATTATTCTCCTGCCGCCGTGGGGCAACATGCTCATCGACATCATCAAATCGACGTCGGTCGTCTCGCTGATCTCGATCAGCGATCTCAGCTTCCAGGCGTACCAACTCAACGCCATCACCTTCCGCACCGTCGAGATCTTCCTCATCGTTCTCGTCGTCTACTTCGTCCTCGCGCAGATCGTGGCGAGCGGCGTCCGGCTGCTCGAGCGGCGCGTGCGGCGCGCGGCACCGCGGGGGGCGTTCTGAGATGTCGCTCTTCGATTGGTCGTTCGCACTTTCGATCGTCCCTGCCCTGCTTCGCGCCTCGATCATCACGTTCGAGGTCACCATCGTGAGCTTTGTCCTCGCGGCCGTGCTTGGCCTCGCCTTCGCCCTCATTCGCCGCAGCGGGCCGCGGCCGGCACGCTTCGCCGTCGCGGCAATCGTCGAGTTCATCCGCAGCACGCCGGTCCTCGTGCAGGTGTTCTTCATCTTCTTTCTTGGCCCCCGCATCGGCATAACGCTGGGCCCTTTCCAGGCCGGCATTCTCGCCCTCGGATTGCATTACGGCTGCCTGCTGTCCGAGGTGTATCGCGCCGGTCTCGATGCCGTGCCCAAGGGCCAGTGGGAGGCGCCGGTGGCGCTCAACTTCAGCCGCCTGCGCGCCTACAGCTCGGTGATCCTGCCGCAGGCCGTGCCGCCCATGGTGCC
>JBEHXS010000178.1:0-5507 GCA_048498575.1 Pseudomonadota bacterium | reverse complement strand
GAGACAAAGGACCGGAGGAGTTGGTGGCTCCCCCCGCCGGAACGGCCGGCAGCCTCGGCGACGTGCCGAAGCCGGACCCCGGCATCAACTTCACCGGCCGGTGGGACACCAACGCCAACGGCCAGAAGCTGACCGTGACGCTGACACAGGACGCGAAGGGCTACGTCACGGGCACCTACCCCGGCGGCAAGATCACCGATGGCGTCGTCATCGGCAGCCAGCTCCGCGCCAAGTGGACGGAAGGCAGCCGCAGCGGGCGGCTGCGCTTCAACATCCTGAACGGCAAGACGCTCGAGGGCCGCTACAACAACGACGCGACCAGACAGGCCTCGCTGAACGACAAGCCGTGGAACGGCATACGCGCGGCTTCCATATCCATCGCCGCCGCGAAGGACGCGATCGCGGCCGGCGCGCTCGCCAGCAACGGTGCCGGTGCCGGCAGCGCCGGTGGAGGCGCCAGCGGCGCAACATCCGCGGGCTTCGACGGCAGCTGGCAGACGACCATCAACGGCAGCGCGCACGGAACGATGACCCTGTCCGGCTCGGGCAGCAGCTGGAGCGGCACCTACCAGGCGCTGGGCATCACCGGGCACGTCGCCAGCGGCTACATCAGCAGCGACGGTCACCTTCACATCGCGTGGTCGCAGCCGGGCGCGACGGGAAAGGCGGAGTTCCACCTGACCGGCAGCAACCAGTTCAAGGGCAGCTTCACCATCGACGGCAACCCCGTCCCGGGAAGCTGGGACGGAAGTCGATAGGCTCGGGAACACGGGATCATGACTGGGCGACACGGGAAGCACGGCGCTGCCGCGATAGTCGCGGCGATCATCATCGCGGTGGCGGAGCTCGTCGGCGGAACAGCCGCAAGGGCCGATGAAACGGTGATCGTCGGCGGCAACGGCGGGACATATTTCTCAGAGGCGTGCGACCCGGGATCCTACCTCGTCGGCTTCCAGGTGAAGACCGGCGACCTGCTCGACCAGATCGCGACGCAATGCGCGAAGCTCGACGCCTCCGGCACGCTGACGCTGCCGCCCAAAACGGGTGCGCCCCACGGCGGCGGCGGAGGCGGCGCTCCGCAAGTCTACGCCTGCGGCAACGATCACATGATCGCCGCCAGCTTCGCCATCGTTCTGACGAGCGGCTCCAACCCCAGCATCGACAACATCCGCCTGTACTGCTTCATCGCGACCGACCTGTCGCACAACATATTCGCGACCGACATCCTGACCGGCGACGGCAGCTACAACGACAATAGCCAGACCGACATACCCCTGGCGTGCCCGGCCGGTGAAGCGCCGACAGGGCTGACCGGCAAGGCCGGCGACGTGGTCTACGGCCTCGGACTGCTGTGCGGCCCGAGCCCGGCCGCGGCGATCGCCTCCGGCGCCCTCGCGGTCACGCCTGCTCCGACACAGTTTCCGACGCCATCTTTCGGGCCCCGGCAGGCGACGAAGACGACCACCGACGCGCTCACGATCTACGCCAACATGGTCGAGCAGAGCGGCGAGCAATTCACCGACCTCAACGGCATTCCGTGGGCGCCGGCGGCGCGGGCCGCGCAATCGATCTGCGACTATTACGGCTACGTCGGCGGATTCTTCACCGGAAAGCAGAACCTCGGCGGCGCCTACACATACGGCCTGGTGTGCTCGGGCTCGGCCCTGCATGCGCCGATCCAGGGGGAGGTCTTCGGCGGGATCGAGACCAGCGGGCGGGTCGAAGCCAGCGCAGCAGCGACGAAGACGTGCGAGGGCGGTATCGCACTCGCGATGGTACTTGGCAGCAACGGCACCATGCCGGTGCCACCGCACGCCTATGCGCTACCGACGGGCAGCTACTACCAGTCAAGCAACCAACTGGACATGCTGTGCTTCGTCGAGCACCAGAACGCCGATGCCTTCCAGGCGACCGACGGCGACCTGAAATCAGCCGGCCTGACGAGCACCAACATTGAAAACACGACATGGGCGGCGGTGGCGCGGGCGGCCGATACGCTTTGCCACCGGCGCGGCTCGAACTACGTCGGCGGCTTCTTCGACGGCATCAAGGACACCGCAGCCCACACGCACGAGCTGGCGTGCGTCGGCACGCCGAGAACTCTGCTGAACCCAATCGCACTACCCAAATCCATCGCCGCCGCGACGCAGACGCCTCCTTCCGTCGTCCTGCCGCCGCCGGCGGCTGCGACCAACGTCGGCAACGCCGCGACCAAGCTCGGCGTGACCACCACGTCGAAGGACACGATGCACGACGCGCTGCACCTGCTCGGCAAGCTGGGCAAGTCGACTGTCGCGGCGATCGACCCGGGCAACTTTGCGGGCGACTGGCAGACGACGGTGAACGGCACGATGCCGGGCACCCTCACCCTCTCGCACCTGCACGACACCTGGGGCGGCACCTACACGACATCCGGCGTCACCGGCGCGATCAGCAAGGGACAGATTGCAGCCAACGGGCACCTGACGTTCGTCTGGACCAATCCCGGCAACGTCACCGGGCACGGCGACTTCGTACTGACGGGGCCGAGCAGCTTCAGCGGGACGTTCTATTTCGACAGCAACCCCGGCGCCGTCGGCACCTGGACCGGGCACCGCTAGCCAAGCTTGCGGGGCCGCGCGAAACGGCATAGATCGCGCGGCCATGGCAAATAAAACCACCCTTCAGCTCGGCCGCGCGGTCGCGCTGCCGCAGAGCCCGGACGAGGCGACCCTCGACCGCGTGCCGAACCCACAGGCCGGCGCAAAGTTTCTCGCCCGCTTCACGTTCCCGGAATTCACTTCGATCTGCCCGGTGACCGGGCAGCCGGATTTCGGGCATCTCGTCATCGACTACGTACCGGACAAGTGGCTGGTCGAATCCAAGTCGCTGAAGCTTTACCTCAACGCGTTCCGCAACCACGGCGCTTTCCACGAGGACGTGACCGTGACCATCGGCAAGAAGATCGCCGACCTGTTGAAGCCGCGGTGGCTCCGGATCGGCGGCTACTTCAACCCGCGCGGGGGCATGCCGATCGACGTGTTCTGGCAGACGGGTGCGCCGCTTAAGGACGTGTGGCTGCCCGACCAGGGCGTTGCCCCCTACCGCGGACGCGGCTAGGCGCTTTACGCTTTTTTCAGCGCGCGACGCGACCATCCGCCACTTTCAGGCGGAGAAGCGACCATGGCCGACGGCATTTCGCGACTGGCGCGGAGCATCGAGCTCATCGCGGCGAGCGGCAAGGTTCTGCGCTCCGACAAGGAGCTGCTCGTGCTGCCGCTCCTCTCCGGCATCGTGTCGGTCGTGGTGATCGCGGCCTTCGGATACGACGCGTACAGCACGGGGCTGATCGACCAGATCCCGACCGACAGCGGCGAGGTGCCGACCTCGCCGGCGTTCTACATCTGGCTGTTTGCGCTCTACTTCGCCGAATATTTCGTCATCATCTTCTTCAACACCGCGCTGGTCGGAGCCGCGATCGCCAAGCTCGCCGGCGGCGAGGTGACCATCGGCTCGGCGCTGTCGCTTGCCGTCAGCCGCATCGGGCCGATCGTCGGCTACGCCCTGATCTCGGCCACCGTCGGCATCATCCTCAGGCAGATCGCGGAGCGGTTCGGCTTCGTCGGCCGGCTGATCGAGTCGCTGTTCGGCCTGATGTGGACGGTGGCGACGTTTCTGGTCGTGCCAGTCCTCGCGGCGGAGGGCATCGGGCCGATCAGGGCGATCCAGCGCAGCGCGACGATGCTGAACGACACCTGGGGCGAGAACCTGATCGGCAACGCCGGCATCTCGGTCGCCACCGGGCTCATCGGCATGGTGATCATTCTCGTCGGGATCGGCGGCGGCATCGCGGCGATCGACGCGCATCATCTCGTCCTCGGAGGGGCGATGGTCGCGATCGGCGTGGTGCTGATGCTCGGGCTCATCCTCGTCGGCAGCGCACTCTCCGGCATCTACGCCGGGGCGCTCTACTATTTCGCGCTGACCGGGAAGACGCCCGACGGCTTCGATGGCCTGACGCTGCGCTCAGCGTTTGCGCAGCGTGGCGCGAGCTAGAGGCGCTAAAGCCGGGCGGCCTTGCCGGGAATGAGGGGGACGAAGCGGACGTCGGCGAGCACCCGCTCGTCGAAGCCGGTTTCGGTACGGCGGAGCTGGGTCAGCTTCTGGATGCCATCTTGCGGGCCGACCGGAATGACGATGATGCCGCCGACCTTGACCTGCTTCTTCAGCGCCTCGGGCACGCTCTCGCCGGCGGCAGTCACGATGATGCGATCGAACGGCGCCTGTTCGGGCCAGCCGTTCATGCCGTCGGCGATCAGCGTCGTGACGTTGTGCAGGCGGAGCGTCTTGAAGCGCGACTCCGCCGCCGTAACCAGCGTGCGGAAGCGATCGACGGTGTAAACGCGGCGCGCGAGACGGGCGAGCACCGCGGCCTGGTAGCCGGTGCCGGTGCCGACCTCGAGCACGCGGTCGCGATCGCCGACCTCGAGCGCCGCCGTCATGATGCCGACGATGACCGGGGCGCTGATGGTCTGCCCGCATTCGATGGGGAGCGCGCGCTCGGCGTAGGCTTCGGGGCGGGCTTCCGCCGGGACGAACAGCTCGCGCGGCGTCGCCTCCATGGCCGCGACGACGCGCTGGTCGGTGACGCCGGCGCGGCGCAGCCGCAGGATCAGCTCCGCCAGCCGCACCCGTTTTTCGTCTTCGCCGCCACCGCCGTGCATTTCGGCCATGGCGGCGATGTTAGCCGGATTCCCGCTGGAAATGATGGCGAAGCGGATCGGCGAGGTCGTAGGCCGTCATATCGAGGCGGAGCGGCGTGATCGAAACCATGCCGGCGGCCACGGCTTCGTCGTCGCTGCCGGCAGCGGCCTTTGTCGGCGCGCGGCGATACATCAGCCAGTAGTAGGGCAGGTTCCGACCGTCGCGCCGCTCCTCGATCTGGAGGGCGTGGGTGAGCTCGCCCTGCGCGGTGACGGCGACGCCCTTGATCTCCGCCGGCGGCAGCTTGGGGAAGTTGATGTTGTAGAAGACGCCGTGCGGGAAGCCGAAGGCGACGAGCTTCGCGATGATGGCCGGGGCCAGCGCCTCGGCCGTCATCCACGGCACGACGCGCTCGCCGGAGGCGTATTCGTACCCCTGGCTAAGCGCGACCGACGGGATGCCGAGCAGCGTGCCCTCGATGGCGCCGGCGACGGTGCCGGAATAGGTGATGTCATCGGCGAGGTTGGTGCCGGAATTGATGCCGGACAGGATGAGATCCGGCTTCTCGGGCAGCAGACGGCGGACCGCCATGATGACGCAATCGCTGGGCGTGCCGCGCACGGCGTAGTGCTGCGGGCTGATGGTACGCAGCCGGAGCGGATCGCTCAACGAAAGCGAATGGGCAAGGCCGCTCTGATCGAACTCGGGCGCGACGACCCAGACATCGCCGCCGAGCGCCTTGCCGATGCGCTCCAGCGCCTCGATGCCGGGCGAATGGATACCGTCGTCGTTGGTGATGAGGATGCGCATGAGGCTAGCGATGA
>JBEHXS010000177.1:0-5536 GCA_048498575.1 Pseudomonadota bacterium | reverse complement strand
AAGGTGGCGCAGGCGTCGCGGCTGGTCAGCGCCAAGGAACTGGCGGCGACACGCGCCGGGCTCACCGACGGCACGATCGACGTCGTCGTCGGCACGCACGCGCTGCTCGCCAAGAGCATCAGCTTCCGCGACCTCGGCCTCCTGGTGATCGACGAGGAGCAGCACTTCGGCGTCAAGCACAAGGAGCGGCTGAAGGAGCTGAAGGCCGACGTGCATGTGCTGACGCTTTCGGCGACGCCGATCCCGCGCACGCTGCAGCTTGCGCTGACCGGGGTGCGCGAATTGTCGCTGATTACGACGCCGCCGATCGACCGGCTGGCGGTGCGCACCTTCATCTCGCCGTTCGACCCGCTGGTGGTGCGCGAGGCGCTGCTCCGCGAACGTTACCGCGGCGGGCAGAGCTTCTACGTCGTGCCGCGGATCAGCGACCTCGAGGAGCGGCGGGCGTTCCTGGCCGAGCATGTGCCGGAGGTGAAGGTCGCGGTCGCCAACGGGCAGATGGCGGCGGGCGCGCTCGAGGACGTGATGACCGCGTTCTACGACGGCGCCTACGACGTGCTGCTCTCGACCTCGATCGTGGAATCCGGCCTCGACATTCCGACCGCCAATACGCTGATCGTTCACCGCTCCGAGATGTTCGGGCTGGCGCAGCTCTACCAGCTCCGCGGGCGTGTCGGGCGTTCCAAGCAGCGCGCCTATGCGCTGTTCACGGTGCCGGCGGACCGCTCGCTGACGCCGACCGCGGAGCGGCGGCTGAAGGTGCTGCAATCGCTCGACACGCTGGGCGCGGGCTTCCAGCTCGCCAGCCACGATCTCGACATCCGCGGCGCCGGCAACCTGCTCGGCGAAGAACAATCCGGCCACATCAAGGAGGTCGGCTACGAGCTCTACCAGCAGATGCTGGAGGAGGCCGTGGCGGCCCTGAAGGAAGGCGGCGAGGCGAGCGACGATAATCGCTGGTCGCCGCAGATCACCGTCGGCACGGCGGTGATGATCCCGGAATCCTATGTCGGCGACCTGCAGCTTCGCCTGTCGCTCTACAAGCGGCTGGCGGAACTGGAAGACCAGCCGGCGATCGAAGCGTTCGCAGCGGAGCTCATCGACCGCTTCGGATCGCTGCCCGACGAGGTGGTGCACCTGCTCGAGATCGTCTCGATCAAGGCGCTCTGCCGCAAGGCGAACGTCGAGAAGGTCGATGTCGGCCCGAAGGGCGTCGTCATCGGCTTCCGCGATGCGAAGCCGCCGAACCCGGAAGGGCTGGTGCGCTGGCTGAGCGACCGCAGCACGGACGCCCGCATCCGCCCCGACCAGTCGGTCGTGTTCATCCGCGAATGGGAGGGCGGGGTGGCGGCACGACTGCGCGGGACTGCCGGAATCCTTGGCGTTCTGGCGCGGTTAGCCGGTGAAACGAGGAAAGCGGCGGCTTAACGCCGGGTCGCGAATTTTCATCAATTCTTAGCGGGCTAGAAAATTGGCCTTAATGAACGGCGGCTATCTTGCCGGCCGTGATCGAAGAACTCCCCGCCCGCTCGACCCTCGACCCGTTCCGCTACAGCCAGGGGCTGCTGCGCAACGTCATGGAATATGCCGCGGTCGGCATGGTGCTGGTTGGGCCGGATAGCCGGGTTGCCTACGCCAACCGGGCCTATGCCGAGATGCTGGGCTATACGCCGGGCGAATGCATCGGCCTCGACTATACCGCCCTGGTGCACCGCGACGACATCGAAGCGGCCACGACGCAGGCGACGATGCTGGTCGAGGCCAAGATCGACACGTACCGGGCGGAGCGGCGCTATATGCGCAAGGACGGCTCGGCCATGTGGGCGCTGGTCGCCGCCTCGATCCTGCGCGACGACCAAGACAAGCCGATCTACCTGCTCGTGCAGATGTCGGACATCGACCGGCAGAAAAAGGCGGAAGCAGCGCTCCGGCTGAGCGAGACGCGCTGGAAATACGCGCTGGAGCGCGCCGGGCAGGGCGTCTGGGACGCCGACCTCGCGAACGGCACCGTGTTCTATTCCAGCGTGTGGCGCACGATGCGCGGCTACGGGCCGGATGAAGACGTGGACAGCAGCCTTGATGCGTGGCTGTCACGGGTGCATCCGGACGATCGCGCGCGGCTGCGCGAAACCGTGCGGCGGCAGAACGCCGGCGAGATGCCCCGCAGCGCCTTCGAGTATCGCGAGAAGCACCACGACGGCCACTACATCTGGATCCTGTCGCGCGGCGGCCCGGTCGAGTGGGACGCCAACGGCAAGCCGACGCGCTTCGTCGGCACCGACACCGACATCTCGTCGCTCAAGGCGGCCGAGACCGAGGC
Source organism: Pseudomonadota bacterium (assembly GCA_048498575.1). Lineage (GTDB taxonomy): Bacteria > Pseudomonadota > Alphaproteobacteria > Rhizobiales > Kaistiaceae > DASZQY01. The sequence continues at coordinate 3,216 of JBEHXS010000177.1, read as the reverse complement.
CGCGGTCGAGAAAGAGAAGCTGCACGTCACGCTGCGCTCGATCGGCGACGGCGTCGTGACCACCGATGCCGAGGGTTTCGTGACGTTCATGAACCCGATGGCCGAGGAGATGACCGGCTGGCCCTCCGCCGATGCAGTCGGCCGGGCGGTCGAGGAAGTATTCACGGTCGTCGACGAGACCACCGGCGAGCGCGTGCGCGACCCGGTGCGCGAGGCGCTCCGCGGCGACCGCCTCCACTACCTCGACGAGGACGCCGTGCTGGTCAGCCGCTCGGGCGAGCGGCGGGCGGTGCGCGATTCAGCCGCGCCGGTGCGCACGCCGGAAGGCGAACTGCTCGGCGCGGTGCTGGTGTTCCAGGACATCACCAGCGCGCGCACGCTGCAGAAGGAGCTCGCCCACTCGGCCATGCACGACGCGCTCACCGGGCTTGCCAACCGCGGCGCCTTCGAGCGGGCGCTGGCCACGGCAATCGATCAGGCGCGGCTGGAGCGGCGCGAGCACGCGCTCTGCTTCGTCGATCTCGACCGCTTCAAGACGGTGAACGACACCGCCGGCCACGCCGCCGGCGACGCGCTGCTCAAGCAGATCGCGCACGCCATCCGGCGCGCCTGCCGCAGCCAGGATTTCACGGCGCGGGTCGGCGGCGACGAATTCGCGGTAGTGCTGGCGGATTGCTCGATCGCCGGCGCCCGCAAGGTCGCCGATCACATCGTCGAGGCGATTTCAGACGTCCGCTTCAACTGGCAGGGGCGCGACTACGAGATCGGCGGCAGCATCGGCATCACCGCGATCACGGCACGGTCGCCGCATCTGACCGAAGTCATGAGCCAGGCCGACGCCGCCTGCTACGCGGCGAAGAACGCCGGGCGCAACGGCGTCGTGGTCTACGACCCCGACCTGCACGGCCCGGAGCGTCTGGCGCGCAGCGCCTAGGCGGCCGGTTCGTTCTGCTTGGCGGCGGTCTGGCGGATCGCCGAGACCAGCGTCTCGACCGACTGGGCGCCGACGACACCATAGCGGCGGTCGAGGATGAAGGTCGGCACGCCGGTGACGCCGATCTGGTAGGCTTCCTGGATCTCGGCCAGCACGGCGTCGCGGTCCTCATTGCCCTTCAGCCGTTCCGCGATGGCGGCGGCGTCGAGCCCGATTTCGCCGGCGACCTCCGCCAGCACCTTGTGGTCGCCGATGTCGCGGCCTTCGCTGAAGTAGGCGGCGAACAGACGCTCGACCGCTTCCGTTTCCTTGCCGGCCTCGGCGGCCCAGCGCACGAAGCGGTGGGCGTCGATGGTGTTGGCCGAGCGGGTGATGGCGTCGAAATGATAGTCGATGCCGACCTCGTGGCCGTATTCGGTCAGGCGGCGGTGGCCGTCTTCCAGCGCTTCGAGGTTGCCGAACTTCGCACGCATGTACTCGGCCCGGTCCATGCCCTCGGGCGGCACCGACGGATCGAGCTGGAACGGCCGCCAGCGAATGGCGACGTCGATCTCCGGCACCGCGGCGACCGCCTGCTCCAGCCGGTGCTTGCCGAGGTAGCACCACGGACAGACGACGTCCGAAACGACGTCGATGGTTACGGTCGGCTTGGTAGCAGTCATGGTCAGGTTCCCGGCTTTGCCCACCACGTATTTAGGGCATAGCCGGTGATCGGTGAATGGTCCGGGTGCTGGATGCGTGTCCAGTGCGCGACAAGCTGGTTTGGCAGGTAAAACAGCGGCACGCAGTAGAAGCCGGAGATCAGCACGCGGTCGTAGGCGCGGGCGGCGGCGACGAAATCGTCGTGGGTGGGCGCGGCGACCATCGCCTGGATAAGCGTGTCGATGGCAGGGTCCTTGGCGCCCGGCAGGTTGAACGAGCCCTGCACGTCAGCGACCTTCGGGCTCCAGCGGTTGATCTGCTCGTTGCCGGGGGAGAGCGACGCCGACCAGGAGTTGCGGACCATGTCGAAATCGAAGCTCTGGCGGCGCTGCTGGTACTGGGTGGCATCGACCGTGCGGACCGTGGCGTTTATGCCAATGCGCTGCACGACGCGCTGGTAGGCCAGCGCCAGCCGCTCGTCCTCCTTGGTGGTAACCAGGATCTCGAAGGCGAAGGGCTGGCCTTGCGCATTGACCATGGCGTTGCCCTGGAGGGTCCAGCCGGCCGCCTTCAGCTCGTCGACCACCCGGCGCAGCACGTCGCGATCGCCGGCCGCGACGTCGGCATTGACGGCGCGGTAGGTGCCGGCGGCGACGTCGGGCGCTACGGCATCGGGGAACGGGGCGAGCAGCGCCTTCTCCTTGTCGCTCTCCGGCACGCCGATCGAGGAGAGCTCGGAGCCGTTGTAGTAGCCGTCGGCGCGGGCGAAAGCACCGAAGTAGAGGTTCTTGTTGATCCAGTTGAAGTCGAGGAGCTCGGACAGCGCGCGGCGCACGCGCACGTCGGCGAAGATCGGGCGGCGGGTGTTGAAGGCGAAGCCCTGCATGCCGCCCAGCGTCGCCGACTTGAACTCCTCCTTGACGACCTGGCCGCTGCTGACGGCGGGGAAGTTGTAGTTGGAATTCCACGCCGCCGGGTCGCCCTCGATCTGGACGTCGTAGAGGCCCTTCTTGAAGGCCTCGAACATGCTGTCGGCGTCGCGGTAATAGTCGACGCGGATGGTGTCGTAATTGTCGAAGCCGCGCTTGATCGGCACGTCCTTCGCCCAGTAATCCGGGTTCCGCGTGTAGACCGTGTAATCGGGGGCATGGACCTCCGACAGGATGTACGGCCCGGTGCCGATGATCGGTGTCAGGGTCGACTTGTCGAAGGTGTCCGGGTCGATGGCGTGCTTGGGCAGGATCGGCATGAAGCCCAGGATCAGCGGCAGCTCGCGGTCATGGGCGTTGGCGATGTCGAAGCGCACGCCGTACTGGCCGACCTTCTCGACGCTGTCGATCTTGGAGTAGCGCGCCTTGTAGTTGGGCGTGCCCTTGTCGCGCAGCAGCTCCATCGAGAAGATGACGTCGTCCTGCGTGACCGGCACGCCGTCCGAGAATTTCGCCTTCGGGTTGAGGTTGAACTGGACCCAGCTTCGGTCCGGCGGCGTCTCGACCGTCTCGGCGATCAGGCCGTAGAGCGTGTACGGCTCATCGGCGCTACGCATCATCAGCGATTCGAAGACGAGGTTGCCGAACACCGGGTCCTGAAGGCCGCGGGCCGAGGTCGTGCCGCCCTGGACGATGAACGGGTTGAGGCTG
>JBEHXS010000176.1:0-5580 GCA_048498575.1 Pseudomonadota bacterium | reverse complement strand
GACCGGTTGGCGGCGGGCGCCGCAGCGGCGGCGCGCGCGGCGCGGCTTTCGGCCGAGGAGATCCGGCCCTATGGCGACGAGATCGCGCTCCTGGTGAGCTGCATCGGACGGCGGTTGCTCATGGGCCAGAGCACAGTCGAAGAGGTCGCGGCGGCCTCCGCCGAGCTTGGCACGCATGCGAAGCGCATCGGCTTCTATTCGTACGGCGAGATTTCGCCGAACCGCGGGTCGGGCGTCTGCCAACTGCACAACCAGACAATGACCATCACCACCCTGCACGAAGCGGCCTAGGCAAACATGCACCGCCTCTTCGACCGCCAGATCGAGAAGTCGCGACGGCCGGACGGCAGTGTCGATCTCGACCGGCTGGGCGAGCTCGTCGTCGCGCAGTACGACGCGGACGACCGCGACCGCCGGCGCACCGACCGCTCGATCGGGTTGATGATCGAGGAGCTGGACGAAAACAGCCGCGGCCTCGAACGCGCCGTTGCCGAGCGGACGGCGGTGCTCCGGGTCCGTGAGGCGGAGCTGGAGGCACAGAACCTGCGCTTCGACGCCGCGATCAACAACATGTCGCAGGCGCTGCTGATGTTCGACGAGGCGGCGCGGCTGGTGATCTGCAACAACCGCTACCTCGAGATGTACAACCTGCCGCCCGGTGTGCTGGTGCCGGGCCGCGGGCTCCTCGACATCGTCGAGTACCAGGTCGAGCACGGCACGCTGGTCGGCCGGCCGGAGCAACTGGCCGAGCACGTTCTCGCGGCCGCGGCACGGCGCAAGAGCACGGCCTGGCTGAACGAGCTGCCGGACGGGCGCACGATCTCGGTCCGCCTGCATCCGATCGCCGATGGCGGCTGGGTGACCACGCACGAGGACATCAGCGACCGGCGCGATGCCGAGCGGCGCATCGCGCACATGGTCCGGCACGACCCGCTGACGGACCTGCCCAACCGGCTGCTGCTCCGCGAACGCCTGGTCGAGGCGGTGGCCGGCATCACGCACCGGCAGAAGGTCGCGGTGCTCTATCTCGACGTCGACCAGTTCAAGGCGGTGAACGACATGCTGGGCCACGTCGCCGGGGACGACGTGCTGAAGGCGCTGGCGGCGCGGCTCGCAGCCTGCATGGACCAGCGCTCGCTGCTGGCGCGCGTCGGCGGCGATGAATTCGCCGTCGTGCGGACGATGCCCTCCGATGCTGTCGCCGACATCGCGGCCTTTGCCAAACGCATCGTCGAGGCGGTGCGCATCCCCTTCGAGCTCCACGGCCGCGCAACGGCGCTTGAAGTCAGCCTTGGCGTCTCGATCGGACCGGACGACGCCGTCGACGCCAGCGACCTGGTGAAGAACGCGGAACTGGCGTTGCAGCGCGCCAAGGCGGACGGACGCGGACTGATCCGTTATTTCGAGCCGGAGATGGACGCGCGGATGAAGCAGCGACGCGCCATCGAGGCGGCGCTGCGCGCGGCGCTGGCGAGCCGGCAATTCCGCCTGCACTACCAGCCGGTGATGAACCTGCTGACCGAACAGGTGAGCACCTGCGAGGCGCTCATTCGCTGGCGGAGCCCGGACGGGAGGGAGGTTGGGCCGGCCGAATTCATACCGATCGCCGAGGAAATGGGACTGATCGTGACACTCGGCGAATGGGTGATCCGCCAGGCGTGCGCCGATGCCGTGCGCTGGCCGAGCGGCGTGCGCGTGGCGATCAACCTGTCGCCGCTCCAGCTCCTCAATCCGCGGCTGGTGCCGATCGTCGTCAACAGCCTGGCATCGACGGGGCTACCGGCCGAGCGGCTGGAGATCGAGATCACCGAGACGGTGCTGATGCAGAACACCGAGATGACGCTGAACACGCTGCACCAGTTGCACGACCTCGGCATCCGCATCTCGATGGACGATTTCGGCACGGGCTATTCGTCGCTGTCGAACCTGCGGCTATTCCCGTTCGACAAGATCAAGATCGACCGCTCGTTCGTCAGCGGGCTGCCCGGCGACGAGAATTCGGCTGCGATCGTGCGGGCGGTGGCGGCGCTCGCCAACAGCCTGAACATGAGCACCACCGCCGAAGGCGTCGAAACCGCCGAGCAGGCCGAGATCTGCCAGCGCCTCGGCTGCACCGAAATCCAGGGCTTCTACATCAGCCATCCGTGCACGGCGGAGCACGTCGCCAACTTCCTCAGCGAACGGATGCTGCGGCTGGCGCGCTCAGCGTAGCTCGGCTACGCCGCCGAAGAAGCGCTGGTGCTCGAGCAGCGCGTAGCGATCCGTCATCCCGGCCAGAAAATCGGCGACGGTACGCTCGCGCTCCTCGCCTGCCGGCGGACGCCACGCTTCCGGCAGGGCGGCCGGATCGTCGCGATAGCGCGCGAAGAGGCGGGCGATGACCGCCTCCGCCTTGACCATCACTCCCATGACACCGGCGTGGCGGTACACCTCGCGGCTGAGCTTCGCCTTCAGTGCCCTATCGACCTCAGCCATGGCCGGCGAGAAGCCAATCACCGGCGCAGACGCGGCGCGGATATCGTCGGCCGTGCGCGGAGCGAGCGCGACAAGCCGGCGCGCGCTCTCGGCAATCACGTCCTCAACCAGGGCGCTGACCAGGCGGCGGATGACTTCGGCGCGGGCGCGCTCGACGGGCGTCGTCGGGTATTGCCGGCCGACATCGGCGACGATCGAGGCGACGAACGGAACCTCCGCGAGAGACTCCAGCGTGAGCAGGCCGGCGCGCATGCCGTCGTCGGAGTCATGGGCATCGTAGGCGATGTCATCGGCGATCGCGGCGGCCTGCGCCTCGGCACTGGCGTAAGTGGCGAGCTGCAGGTCATGACGGGCTGTGTATTCGGCGAGCGCGAACGGCAGCGGCGGGTGAACCGGCCCGTTGTGCTTCACCAGACCTTCGAGAGACTCCCACGTCAGGTTGAGGCCATCGTATTCGGGATAGCGACGCTCCAGCCGGGTGACGACGCGGAGACTCTGGGCATTGTGGTCGAAGCCGCCGCGGTCGCGCATGGCCGCGGCCAGCGCCCGCTCGCCGGCATGGCCGAACGGCGGATGGCCGAGATCGTGGGCAAGCGCCAGCGTCTCGGCGAGGTCCTCGTTCAGCGACAGCGACCGGGCGATGGCGCGGGCGATCTGGGCGACCTCGATCGTGTGGGTGAGGCGCGTGCGGTAGTGGTCGCCCTCATCGAACAGGAAGACCTGGGTCTTGTCCTTCAGGCGGCGGAAGGCGGTCGAATGGATGATGCGGTCGCGGTCGCGCTGGAACTCGGAGCGGGTCGGGCTGGGACGGACGGGGTAAAGGCGACCGCGGCTCCGGGCCGGGCCGGCGGCAAAGGGGGCGGTCATGCCCAGGCGCGAATCAGGCAGCGACGAGCATTGTTGCAGCGCAGCAACACCGGAGCCCTGCCTCGGGCGGGCAGCGAATTCGCGGTCAAAGCCTTGGCAAACCGCCAATAAACCCTTGACGGCATTGACTCGGTCACACCCGCCTCCTAACTATTTTGGCTAGTAAGTCTAGGTAAAACAAAGGTTTCGGGTAGCATTTGACCATGACTGAAGCCGCCGTTGCCAGCGTCACACTTTCGGAAAGCGCCGCCAAGCGCATCTCGCGGATCCTGTCCAAGGAGCCCGCCGGCACCGCCTTGCGCGTCAGCGTATCGGGCGGCGGCTGCTCCGGCTTCCAGTATGGCTTCGATCTCGATGCCGAACGCGCGGCCGACGACATCATCGTCGAGCGCGACGGCGCGGTGGTGCTGATCGATGCGGTGTCGCTGCCGTACATGGGCGGATCGGAGATCGACTTTGTCGACAGCCTGATCGGCCAAGCATTCCAGATACACAATCCGAATGCGACCGCATCCTGCGGGTGCGGGACAAGTTTCTCAATCTAACCGATGGGGAGCTGATGGCGGCGGCAAAAGGTAAAACCAAAAAGAAGCCACCAGCCAAGGCGCCGAAACCTTCCGCCCGCGCCGCACGACCCGTCGCCAAAGCGACGCCCAAGCCCGCTTCGGCGCGCAGCGCGGCAGCGGCTGCGCAGCAACCGACGCCAACACCGATCCTGCCGGTGACCGCTTCGAAGCCACTCGCCTCGAGCAAGCCGCTCGGCGCCGGCGACTTCGTGCTGGACAAGCTGCACCAGATCGCGCTCACGGCGATCAATCTCGACACGGCCGTCGATTTCTATCGCGACGTGCTAGGGCTGAAGTTCATCGCGCGCTTCGACCCGCCGGGGCTGGCCTTCTTCCAGCTCAGCGGCGGTGTGCGGCTGCTGCTTTCGGTGCAGGCATCGCAGGCGACGCTCTACTTCCTGGTGCCGGACATCGAGGCGGCCCTCACCGCCCTCCGCAAGCGCGGCGTCTCCATCCTCCAGCCGGCGCACCGCGTCCACCGCGACGAGGCCGGCGACTTCGGCAAGAAGGGCAGCGAGGAGTGGATGGCGTTCTTCCGCGACCCCAGCGGCAACCTGATCGGGCTGGTCGAGCGGCGGTAGCCGGCGCGCGGTCCGCTCTTTCGACAGCCAAGAATTGACCTCGACAGACCAACTTCGTCATTCCCGGGGGAGGCCGGAATCCCGTCTTCTTCTAGCGCCGGCTTCGCTGTCGCTGCTGGACCCCGGCCTTCGCCGGGGTGACGGTGGAGGTTTTCAGGGACGCCACGAACTATTGGAAGGCGGACTCGGCGAAGCTCCTGAGCTTGCGCGAATGGAGCCGTTCGGGCGCCATGGCGCGCAGCTTCTCCATCGTACGGATGCCGATCTCAAGGTGCTGGTCGACCTGACGGCGATAGAAATCCGACGCCATGCCGGGCAGCTTGAGCTCGCCATGCAGCGGCTTGTCTGAGACGCAGAGCAGCGTGCCGTAGGGCACGCGGAAGCGGAAGCCGTTGCCGGCGATCGCCGCCGACTCCATGTCGAGCGCGATGGCGCGCGACTGTGAGAAGCGCCGAACCGGCTCGCGCTGATCGCGGAGCTCCCAGTTGCGATCATCGACGCTGGCAACGGTGCCGGTGCGCATGATCGACTTGAGCTCGAAGCCGGACAGGCCGGTGATCTCGGCGACCGCCTGCTCGAGCGCGACCTGCACCTCGGCCAGCGGCGGGATCGGAATCCACGTCGGCAGGTCGGCGTCGAGCACATGGTCCTCGCGGACGTAGCCGTGGGCGAGCACATAGTCGCCGAGCGCCTGCGTGTTACGCAGGCCGGCGCAGTGGCCGAGCATCAGCCAGGCGTGCGGGCGCAGCACCGCGATGTGGTCGGTGATCGTCTTGGCGTTGGACGGGCCGATGCCGATGTTCACCATCGTCAGGCCGGAATGGCCGGGACGCGTCAGGTGATAGGCCGGCATCTGCGGCAGACGGACGGGCGGCACGGAAGTGCGTGTCTCCCCTGCCCGCGTCACGACGTTGCCGGGCTCGACGAAGGAATCGTAACCGCCCTCGCCGGCGGCGATCAGGCGGCGCGCCTTCTCGACGAAGCCATCGACGTAGAACTGGTAGTTGGTGAAGATCACGAAGTTCTGGAAATATTCGGGGCGCGTCGCGGTGTAGTGCGGCAGGCGGTGCAGCGAATAGTCGATCCGCGGG
>JBEHXS010000175.1:0-5767 GCA_048498575.1 Pseudomonadota bacterium | reverse complement strand
GGCCGCAACGCCGGCAATCGCGCCGTCCGCCGCCTGAATCCGCGGCAGATGCCGTCCGGCCGTGTCACCGTCGTCTACGACCCGCGCATCGCGAGCGGCCTCGTCGGCCATCTTCTCGGCGCCATCAACGGCGCCTCGATCGCCCGCAAGACCAGCTTCCTCAAGGACAAGCTCGGCCAGGCGGTCTTCTCGCCCGCGATCCGCATCAGCGACGATCCCACCCGGCCGCGTGGTCTCGCCTCCCGCTCGTTTGACGGCGAGGGCGTCGCCAACGCCCCGCTCGATCTGGTCAGGGACGGCGTCCTCCAGACGTGGCTGCTCGATTCCGCCACCGCCCGCGAGCTCGGCCTTGAGACCAACGGTCGCGCCTCCCGCGGCGGCGGCAATCCGTCGCCGGGCTCGACCAACGTCACCCTCCACCCCGGCGCCGAGTCGCCGGAGGAGATGATCCGCGCCATCGGCAGTGGCCTCTACGTCACCGAATTGATCGGCCACGGCGCCTCGATCGTCACCGGCGATTACAGCCGCGGCGCCGCCGGCTTCGCCATCGAGAATGGCGAGATCGCCTGGCCGGTGAGCGAGATCACCATCGCCGGCAACCTCGGCGACATCTTCCGCGAGATGCGCCCGGCCAACGATCTGGTGTATCGCTTCTCCGTCAACGCGCCGACCGTGGCCGTTCCCGGCCTCATCGTCGCCGGCCGCTAAGCGCCTGGCCAATCTTGCCTGTGGCCGCCTTTTTGCGGGACACTGGCGCGACGAAGGCTGTTCGAGCGAGGGACGGGGTGAGCGAGACCAGGCGCAAAGCGGCGGGGCCGAATGACCAGCTTCTCCATCTGGTCTTCGGCGGTGAGCTCGAGAACGTCGATGGCATCCGCTTCGCCGATCTCGACGGCCTCGACATCGTCGGCATCTTCCCCAATTACGCCACCGCGCTCGCCGCCTGGCGCGGCAAGGCGCAGGCCACCGTCGATAACGCGCGTGTCCGTTACTTCATCGTCCATCTCCATCGCCTTCTGGAGCCGGACGATCACGGCCTGAAGGCCGGCAGTGGCTGACTCGGCATGGCGGCGCGCTCTCAAGCGCGCCGGAAACTCGCCGGTGCTGCCGCGCCTCGCCGGTCGGATTGGCGCCGCCTATATGCGGTTCGTCCGCCTGACGAGCAGCTTCGTGATCGAGCCGGGCAATCCCTTTGCCCTGTACCGCGATGCTGCGCCGTTCATCATGGCCATGTGGCACGGCCAGCAGCTCATGGTCGTCTACCTGCTCGAGCGCGGCACGCGCATGCGCGCTCTCGTGTCCAAGAGCAACGACGGCGAAGTCAGTGCTACGTATCTGCACAGCTTTGGCATGGAGATCGTCCGCGGCTCCGGCGGCCGCGACCGCCGCTACACGGTGGAAAAGGGCGGCGTGCGCGCTTTCATCGCCCTGAAGAAGAGTCTCGACGACGGCATCACGGTCGGCAGTGTTGCCGATGTCTCGAATACAGTCCGCCGCCGCTGTGGTCCCGGCATCGTCGCGCTGGCCCGCGCCTCCGGCCGCCCGATCGTCCCGATCGGCCTCGCCACCAGTCATTGGATCGGGCTGAATACCTGGGATCGCGCCACCATCCATCTGCCGTTCAGCCGCGGCGCCTGCGCCGTCGGCGCCCCGATTTACGTCCCGCGTGATGCCGATGACACGCTGCTGGAACAGAAGCGGCTGGAAGCCGAGCAGTCGCTGAACGCCGTTACCGACCGCGCCTACGCCATGGTCGGCAAGCGGCGGAACTGGCTCGAATAGGCGATGCGCGGCAAGTGTTCAGCTTGCGACGGAAGCCTTTTTCGGGCACCAAACTAGGCTAGGTTTGGCGACGGGCTGGGGTGGTCATTATTGTCGACGGCCGCGGGGTCAGGCAGATGACGCTGGTTGAAGGGGCACGGCGCGATAGGGCGGCCTGCGTCCGAACGGTGCATGCCGGTCCGGCGACTGCGGTCTGGCGAGGGTAGGGCATGGTTCCCTCCGACCCCGCCCGCCGTTCGCGCGCGCCGCTGCCGGAGCCGGTTGTCGTCCGCAGCGAGGATGACGGCGAGGCGCCGCGCATCGGCCGCCGCGGCAAGGTGGCCCTGGGGTCGCGCCTCAAGCGCAAGCTGTTCAGCCTTGAGGCGCCGGCGCGTTTCTTCGCGTTCTGCACGCGCTTCGTTGATGCGACCAACCGCCTGACCTACGAGCCCTTCGACAACGTTCAGCTTTTCGCCCAGTACGCGCCGTTCATCGCCACCTGCTGGCACGGGCAGATGTTCATGCTGCCGATGCTGCGCCCGGAAGATCGTCCGGTCGACGTGCTGGTGTCGCGCAACAACGAGGCCGACCTCATCGCTCGCGTCCTCACCAATCTCGGCTGCGGCATCATTCGCGGCTCCGGCGCCTACGACAAGGCGCGCATGTTCGAGAAGGGCGCCATCGCCGGCTTCCGCGGCATGAAGACGTCGCTGGAACAGGGGCATACCGTCGGCGTCACCGCCGATTTCCTCCGCAATCAGCGGCGCAAGGCCAGCCCCGGCCTCATCATGCTGGCGCGCGCCTCGGGCCGCCCGATCGTGCCGGTCGGCTTCGCCTCGAGCTTCCGCTACGTCATGAAGTCGTGGGATTCCACCACGCTCAGCCTGCCGTTCGGCCGCTCGGCCGCCATATTCGGCGCGCCCATAACGGTTCCCGCCAACGCCGACGATTCCCTCATCGAATCGAAGCGGCAGGAACTGGAGCGCGCGTTGAACGCCTGCAGCGACCGCGCCTACGCCATAGTGGATCGCATCCATGGCTGATCGGCTGACCAACGCCGCTCTCGTCGCCTATCAGGCGGCGGGAACGCTGATCCGCCCGCTGGTGCCGCTGGTGCTGGCGGCCCGCGCCGGTCGTGGCAAGGAAGACGCCGGCCGTCGTAGCGAGCGCTACGGCCGCGCCGCGCTCCCGCGTCCGGCCGGGCCGCTGATCTGGGTCCATGCCGCCAGCGTCGGCGAAACCAATGCCATCGTCCCGCTGCTCGAGCGGCTGACGCAATCGGGCTTCCGCGTCCTCTTCACCTCGACCACCGTTACCTCGTCACGCGTAGCGGCCGCCCGTCTGCCGGAGGGCGCCTTCCATCAGTTCGGTCCGGTCGATGTCGTCGCTTACGTCGATCGCTTCCTCGATCACTGGCATCCGGATCTCGCGATCCTGGTTGAATCGGAGGTGTGGCCCGGCGCTATCAGCCGGCTGCATCGGCGCGGCATCGGCACGATCATCGTCAACGCCCGCCTCTCGGTGCGCACCTTCGGCGGCTGGAATCGCATCTCGGCAGTGGCGCGCGGCCTGTTCGCGCGCCTCTCCCTGGTGCTGGCGCAGTCCGAGGATGACGCCGGGCGTTTCCGCCGCCTCGGCGCGCAGAACGTTCGCGTCACCGGCAACCTGAAATCGGATGCTCCACCGCTCGGCGCCGATCCGGCCGAGCTTGGCCGCATCCGCGATGCCGTTGGCCAGCGTCCGGTCTGGGTCGCCGCGAGCACTCACGACGGCGAGGAGGCGGTCGTCGCCGAGGTTCACAAGCGCCTGCGCGACCGCTTTCCCGATCTGCTGACGGTCATCGTTCCGCGCCACCCCGAGCGCGGCACCGCCGTCCGCGAGACGCTCGCCGCGCGCCGCCTCTCGGTCGCGCAGCGCAGCCGGGGAGAGCCGCTGCTCCGTGAGGTCGACGTCTATCTTGCCGACACGCTGGGCGAGCTCGGCCTGTTCTACCGGCTGGCGCCGATTGCCTTCCTCGGCGGCTCGCTCGTTCCGCATGGCGGCCAGAATCCGCTGGAGGCGGTGCAGCTCGACGCCGTCGTTCTGCACGGCCCGAATGTCCGCAATTTCTCGGAGGTCTATGGCGCCCTCGACGCCGTCAAGGCTTCGGTCAGCGTGACCGATGCCGAAACCCTCGCCGCCGCGGTCGGCAGCCTGCTCGCCCGCCCGCGTGCGATTGCCGAGCGCGCCGCCGTCGCCGCCGCCGCGGTGCTGCCGCTCGCCGGTGCGCTCGACGCTACGATGCTGGCGCTCGGCCCCTACCTTCGGGGTATTGTAGCGGCTTCATGAAGCGCTCCGCGCCCGATTTCTGGTGGCGGCCACGGCCGACTGCCGCCGCGATTGCATTGTCCCCCATCGCCCGCATCTGGGGTGCGGCCGCCGCATGGCGCATGGCGAAGCCCGGCGCGTGGCGTGCGCCGGTCGCCGTGATCTGCGTCGGCAATTTCGTGGTCGGCGGCGCCGGCAAGACGCCAGCCTCGATCGCGCTCGCGCGCATGGCGCGCGGCCGCGGCCTGAAGCCCGGCCTGCTCGCCAGCGGCTATGGCGGCGCAGGCGGGGCTCCGGTCCTGGTCGATCCCGCCACCCATACCGCCGATGTCGTCGGCGACGAGGCGCTGCTCCTGGCGGCGGTGGCGCCGACGGTCGTCTCGCGCGATCGCGCCGCCGGTGCCCGCAAGCTGGTTGAGCAGAACGTCGAAGTCATCATCATGGACGACGGCTTCCAGAACCCGTCGCTGGTCCACGACCTGTCGATGGTCGCGGTCGATGCGGCGGCCGGCATCGGCAATGGCATGACCATCCCCGCCGGCCCGCTGCGCGCGCCGCTGAAGCCGCAGATCCAGCGCGCCGACGCGCTCCTGGTAATCGGCGAGGGCGAGGCGGCCGATCCGCTCATTCGCGCCGCCGCTCGTGGCGGCATCGCCATCCTGCGCGCCCGTATCAAGCCGACCCGCCTCAAGGAATGGCGGAAGGACCCGATCCTCGCCTACGCCGGCATCGGCCGTCCCGAGAAATTCTTCGCCTCGCTCCGCGAAGCCGGCGCCCCCGTCGCACGCATCTTCCCGTTTCCCGATCACTACAGCTACGGCGAGGTCGATGCCGTGAAGCTGCTCGAGATCGCCGATTTCGAGAAGCTGCGCCTGGTCACCACGGAAAAGGATTTGGCGCGCCTTGCCGGCAAGGGCGGCGCGCTCGGCAAGCTCCGCGAACGCAGCGAGCCCTTCCACGTCATCCTCGAATTCGAGAATCCGGTCGCGGTCGGCGAGATGATCGACGAGGCGGTGCGCACGGCCTCGCTCGCCCAGCCGCCGTAACCGCCGTCACGCCGGCGACTCTCTTCCGTTGCCCCGGCGAAGGCCGGGGCCTAGCGGCGGCAAAAGCCGCCAGGAAAGAATCCTGATCTGCACCTTCGGGGTGGGGGAAGTCCTAAATGCTTCCGAGCTCGGCAAACCGGCGCTGCGCCACCGCAGCGTCGGCGTACGCCTCCTGGCGCTTCACGCTCCAGTACTTGAGCTCGTCCAGCGGTATCTCGACGCCGGTCACCGCGCAGCGCACGAAGGCGCCCGGCAGCAGCACCTGGAAGTCGCCGTCGAGGTAGCGCACCCGCGCCTCGCCGTTGCGCCCGTGCCTGTCCATGCGGTTCATGGCCGAAAGGATATCCCTGTCAGCGCCTGCCGAACAGGCGCTCGATGTCGCTGAGTTTCAGCTCGATGTAGGTCGGCCGGCCGTGATTGCAAACGTTGGAGTTTGGGGTCGCCTCCATCTCGCGGAGCAGGGCATCCATTTCGGCCGCCTTGAGGATGCGTCCGGCCCTGACCGAGCCGTGGCAGGCCATGGTCGAGGCCACCCGGTCGAGCCGCTCGCGCACCGTCGCCCCGCGGTCCCACTCGGCCATCTCGTCGGCAAGATCGCGCACCAGCCCGGCAGCATCGGCAAGTCCCAGCATCGCCGGCGTCTCGGTGATCGC
>JBEHXS010000174.1:0-5772 GCA_048498575.1 Pseudomonadota bacterium | reverse complement strand
TAGGCGTGGATTGTGAAAGCGCAAGCGCGTTGTTTGTTTGACGCCGCCCGCCTGGTTCCTAAATTAGCCGTGGTTTGGTGCGACTCGGGGTGCCGAGTGCCGTCCTTCGGGGTCTGTCTGTGAATCCATCACGTTTCGCGCAGGCGGTGGTTGTGGCCATCGGGAGCGCTTTCTTCGTCATAGGCTCGGCTGCGGCGCAGACGGACGTCGGCGTCGAGTCGCTGTCCCAGGCGCTTGCCTCCGCCTACCAGAACAATCCGACGCTGAACGCGCAGCGCGCCGATCTCCGGGCGACCGATGAAGGGGTGCCGCAGGCGCTCGCCGGATACCGCCCGACGGTCTCGGCCGCCGGCCAGGTCAGCGCGACCAACGGCTCCAGCTTCTACCCGGCCAGCATCTCGCTGACCATCGAGCAGCCGCTCTATGCGGGTGGCCGCACCGTCAACGGCGTCAACATCGCCGAGACGGCCGTGCTCGCCGGACGCGAACTGCTCCGCGATACCGAACAGAACACGCTGCTGTCTGCCGCCCAGGCGTTCATGAACCTCGTCGAGGCGCAGGCGCTGGTGAACCTTCGCCGCGAGAACGTCGACTTCCTGTCGCAGCAGGGCAAGGCGTCGACTGATCGCCTGAACGTCGGCGAAGGGACCAAGACCGATGTCGCGCAGACCGATGCGGCCGTCGCCGCCGGTCAGGCAGACCTCAACACGGCGATCGCCAACCTCAACACCGCGATCGCGGTTTACGAGCAGGTGATCGGCCACCGGCCGAAAAGCCTTGGCGCTGCGAAGCCGATCGACAATCTCCTGTCCAAGACGCTGAACGGGGCGCTGGCCGATGCGATGACCTCGCATCCCGAGATTCTGGCATCGGGCTACAACATCGATATCGCCGAATACAACGTGAAGATCGCCGAGGGCGCGCTGCTGCCGACGCTGTCGGTTGCCGGCACGGTGACGCATGCCGAAGGTTCGGGCGTGTCCAGTCAGAACGGAGATTCGGCTACCGCCGTCGCGCGTCTCAGTGTCCCGATCTATCAGGGTGGCGAAGCCGCTTCGAAGGTGCGTCAGGCGAAGGAGTCGCTGTCCGAGCGCCGCATCCAGCTCGATGCCGCGCGCGACGCGGTTCGCGAAGCGGTCATCTCCGCCTGGGGTTCGCTCGATGCCGCGCGGGCGCAAATCCGCGCCGCCGACGCGCAGGTCACCGCGTCGAACCTCGCTCTCTCCGGCATCATCGAGGAGCAGAAGGTCGGGCAGGCGACCCAGCTCGACATTCTCAATTCGCAGCAGACCCTGCTCAACGGCCGGGTCGCGCAGGTCACTGCCCAGCACGACCGGGTGATCGCCTCGTACGCTCTGCTCGCCGCGATCGGTGGGCTCAACGCCGAGAAGCTCGGCCTTGCCGTCACGGCTTACGATCCAACGCTCCACTACACGCAGGTTCGTGATCAATGGGGCGGCTTGCGGACTCCCGACGGACGCTAAAGGCCTGGCGCGCGCCGCGATCGTCCGGCGACGCGCGTGAAGCCGTTATTGCGGCGAAAATCGTAGCTCGTATCCGGGAACATGCAGTAGCCTCGCACAACTCGAATCAGGCAATCTCCCTGTCAGGATTCGCAGTTGAGAAGACGATGGCCCCGGCACCCGGACAGAACGCAAGCGTCGAGGAAATCCTGGCTTCGATCCGTCAGGCAATTTCCGAAGACGACGCCAAACGGACCAGCGAGCGCACGCGCCATGATGCGCGCACACTGACGGAGAAGAAGCCGGTGGCCAGTGTGACCAACGCGATCCCCGACCGCAAAGAAGAGTCGGAGATCGACGACGTGATCGGCGCGGACGTGCCGGCGGAAACGATTACCGCCGAGGCGCTGGCCGACCAGCAGTTCATCGAGCACGCCATCGAGCAGGCGCTGGATGGCGTGCGGGCGGAGCTGGAGAGCGTGCGTCCGTTGCCGCGCTCGACGGTAAACATGAAGGCCGCCACGGTTGAAGTCGCCGTCGGTGGCGGCGTTCAGCGCGCGGTGCCGCGGGCGCGCCTCACCGGCCTGCGCCGCGAGGTGCCGCCGCCTCCGCCGCGCCGGGCGCTGATCTCGCCGAAGGCAGAGTCGAGCGTATCGGGCTCCTTCGACGATCTCGCCAAGGCGATGATGGGCGGCAACGCCCGCAAGCTCGATGAGGTCGTGGAGGAGCTGCTCAGGCCGATGCTGAAGCAGTGGCTGGAAGGCAACCTGCCGCAGATGGTCGAGCGGCTGGTGCGCGAGGAAATCGAGCGGGTATCCCGCGGCGGCCGCTAGGGGCCGCTTTTCCGCGCCTTCCGCCGGGATTTGTTGACATCTCCGGCGCCGTCCGATTACGACCTCTCCCTCTGCAACATCGCGGGAACCCGGCGCGTTTCATGCTGGACAAAACGTACGAAGCCAGTGCGGTCGAGCCGCGCATCTACGCGGCATGGGAACAGGCCGGCGTGTTCAAGGCCGGTGCGGGCGCCGAGCCGGGCGCCAGGCCGTTCACGATCGTCATCCCGCCGCCGAACGTGACCGGCTCGCTCCATCTCGGCCACGCCCTCGACAACACGCTGCAGGACATTCTCGTGCGCTACATGCGCATGCGCGGGCGCGACGTGCTGTGGCAGCCGGGCACCGACCATGCCGGCATCGCCACCCAGATGGTGGTCGAGCGGCAGATGATGGAGCGGCAGGAGCCCGACCGCCGCGCCATCGGTCGCGAGAAGTTCCTCGAGAAGGTGTGGGCGTGGAAGGCGGAGTCCGGCGGCCAGATCATCCGCCAGCTCAAGCGCCTCGGCGCGTCGGCCGATTGGAGCCGCGAACGCTTCACCATGGACGAGGGCCTGTCGCAGGCCGTGGTGAAAGTGTTCGTCGAGCTCTACCGGCAGAAGTTGATCTACAAGGACAAGCGGCTGGTCAACTGGGACCCGAAGCTCGAGACCGCGATCTCCGATCTCGAGGTGCAGCAGATCGAGACCAAGGGCAAGCTCTGGCACTTCCGCTACCCGATCGAGGGGGACGAAGAGGCGGGGAGCGCCGAAGGCGCGACAGGGACCGAAAAGAGTCCGAAATATATCGTCGTCGCCACGACGCGGCCGGAGACGATGCTGGGCGACAGCGGCGTCGCCGTGAATCCTGACGACGAGCGCTACAAGGATCTGGTCGGCAAGTTCGCCGTGCTGCCGCTGGTCGGCCGCCGGCTACCGATCATCGCCGACAGCTACGCCGATCCGGCGACCGGTTCCGGCGCGGTGAAGATGACCCCGGCGCACGACTTCAACGACTTCGAGGTCGGCAAGCGCCACAACCTCGCGATGATCAGCGTCCTCGACGCCCAGGGCAAAATCGCGATCGCGAAAAACAAGGCGTTCCTGGAGGGGCTGCCCGAGGTTGGCGCAAACGGCGCGCCGACCGGCGCGCTCAAGGCGACCATCGCCGCGGTCGACGGGCAGGATCGCTTCGCCGCACGCAAGATCATCGTCGACCTGATGGAGCAGGCCGGCCTCGTCGACAAGATCGAGGATCACACACACTCGGTGCCGCACGGCGACCGCTCGTCGGTGCCAATCGAGCCGTATCTCACCGACCAGTGGTACGTCGACGCCAAGACGCTGGCCGCGCCCGCTATTGCCGCCGTCCGCGAAGGGCGCACGCAGTTCGTCCCGAAGATGTGGGAGAAGACCTACTTCGAGTGGATGGAGAACATCCAGCCGTGGTGCATCTCGCGGCAGTTGTGGTGGGGCCACCAGATCCCGGCGTGGTACGGGCCGGACGGCCACGTCTTCGTCGCCGCCAGCGAAGCGGAAGCGCAGGCGCAGGCCGAAGCCCACTATCCGCAGGGCGCCGGCCGGCCGAAGAGCAAGAAGCCGCGCAAGGTGAAGCTCAAGCGCGACGAGGACGTTCTCGACACCTGGTTCTCGTCGGCGCTGTGGCCGTTCTCGACGCTGGGCTGGCCCAGCGAGACGCCCGAGCTTGCCCGCTATTACCCGACCTCGACGCTGGTCACCGGCTTCGACATCATCTTCTTCTGGGTCGCCCGCATGATGATGATGGGCCTCCACTTCATGAAGGATGTGCCGTTCCACGACGTCTACATCCACGCCCTCATCCGCGATGAGAAGGGCGCCAAGATGTCGAAGTCGAAGGGCAACGTAATCGACCCGCTGGCGCTGATCGACGAATACGGCGCCGATGCGCTGCGCTTCACGCTGACCGTGCTGGCGACGCAGGGCCGCGACATCAAGCTCGCGACCTCGCGGGTGGAGACCTCGCGCAACTTCGCGACCAAGATCTGGAACGCGGCGAAGTTCGCCGAGCACTACGATTGCCGCCGCGTCGCGGGCTTCGATCCGGCGACCGCGAAGGAAACCCTGAACCGGTGGATCGCGACCGAGACGACCCGCACGGTCCGCGCGATGACCGAGGCGATCGAGGCATACAAGTTCAACGAGGCCGCGACCGCGGCCTATCGCTTCATCTGGAACCTGACCTGCGACTGGTATCTGGAGCTCACCAAGCCGGTCCTGTCGGGTCCGGATGGCGCGGCGAAGGATGAAACGAAAGCCACCGTGGCCTGGGTGCTGGAGCAGATCACGCTCCTCCTCCATCCGATCATGCCGTTCATCACCGAGGAGCTGTGGGACAACGCGGCGCTCGCCGACGACAGCTCCGCCCGCGGCCTCGTCGCGCTGGCGCGCTGGCCGGAGCTCGCGTTCGAAGATGCTGCTGCCGCCGACGAGATCAACTGGCTGGTCGATCTCATCACCGCCGTGCGCTCCGTGCGCTCGGAGATGAACGTGCCGGCCGGCGCGACGGTCTCGCTCTACGTCGCCGGCGCGAAATTCGCGACCGCCACGCGCCTCTCCGCGCACGACGCGCTCATCCGCCGTCTGGCGCGCGTCGACATGATCAGTCTGGCGTCGACACCGCAGAAGGGCGCGGCGCAGTTCGTGGTCGGCGAGGCCACGGTTTCGATGCCGCTTGCGGGCGTCATCGACATGGAGGCCGAGCGTTCGCGGCTGACGAAGGAAGTCGATCGCGTCGCCAAGGAGATCGCGAAGATCGAGGCCAAGCTCGGCAACGAGCAGTTCATGGCGAAGGCGAAAGAAGAAGTCGTCGACGAGCAGCGCGAGCGTCTCGCCGAAGCGACGGCGCTCCGCGCCAAGACGGAAGCGGCGCTCGCGCGTCTCGCGAACTGACGCCGTCGCGGGGCGCGCCGCGACATTTCCTGTGCACAACCTGACCAACTGCGTTGGTGCATCACGGCGAGTCATCTAGTCTGACGTTGGACTAGATGCGGCCAGTAATGCGTAAGGCACCGGCATGTATTGCCGGCGTCTGTTGTGTTCAGAGCCCGATTCCCCGGGCTGGAGTTCAAGAGGGGGCGTTATGTTGCGTAGAGTAACTGCGCTCGCTGCGCTTGGCGGCGAGGGCGCGCTTGATTCAAGCGAGGAGACCGGCTCGATCCATCGCCGGCTCGGCATTCCTTTCACCGAAATAAACCGCCGTCGCCACGCGCGTACCAGCGCCTGCGCGGTCGTCGGTCTTTCCTGGAATTTTGACCCGCCAGCGGCGGTGCAGCACGACGATAGGCTGCTCCCGCCTGATTATACGACAAGTCATTAGCGTTCTGTCCTGACTGACCCAGGGGAGCGCCGCGGGGGGTTCCCTCCGCGGCGCATCCTCTTTTTGCGATCATCGAAACGGCCTGGACAAAAACGGCGAGCCGGCGAGCCCGTACCGCCAGGGCAAATCCGCCGCCTTGG
>JBEHXS010000173.1:0-5775 GCA_048498575.1 Pseudomonadota bacterium | reverse complement strand
GACGAGGAGGGTGAGCGCGCTCACGCCGAGGCCGGCGGGCTCGATCCCGAGCAGGAGCCCGAGCAGCGGCGAGACGATGACCAGCGGCAGCCCGGTGGCAAGCCATGCCCCGGCGCATTTCGCCAGCACGGTGAGCTCGAGCGGCACGTCGGAAAGCGCGAGCAGGTCGAGCGACCCGTCGTCGCGGTCGTCGCGGAACAGCCGGTCGAGATTGAGCAGCGTCGCCAGCAGCGCCGCGATCCACAGCACGGCGGGGCCGATGCGGGAGAGCAGCTTGAGGTCGGGCCCGACACCGAACGGCACGACGACGACGACGGCGAGGAAGAACACGAGCCCGACCAGCGCGCCGCCGCCCTTGAGCGTGAGCCGCGCGGTCTGTCCGGCGATGGCCACAAGCGCGCCGATCATGCGCCACCGAGACGGAGCGTCGCAGAAGGCGCGATCGGAAGCGGCCGATGGGTGGCGACTACGGCCATGCCGCCCGCGCCGATATGCTCGCCGATGAGGCCGCCGAGCGTCGCCTCGGCGCTCTCGTCGAGCGCCGTCGCGGGCTCGTCGAGCAGCCACAGCGGCCGCTGGACGAGCAGCAGGCGGGCAATCGCCACCCGCCGGCGCTGACCGGCCGACAGCGCGCCGGCGCTGATCCCCGCAAGCGACAGCAGGCCGACGCGGGCCAACGCCGTCTCGATGTCGCCGGCGCCCCAGACGCGCTGCCAGAAAGCGAGGTTCTGCTCAACGGTAAGCGCCGTCTTCAAGCCGTCGGCATGGCCGAGATAATGAAGGCTGACGCCCGGCGGCTCCGGCTCGAGGGCAACCGTCCCGGCCGTCGGCGTCAGCAGCCCGGCGATGACACGGAGCAGCGTCGATTTGCCCGCGCCGTTTGGTCCCGTCACGGCAAGCAGGCCATGCCCGGCAAGGGAAAACGACAGGCCGGCAAAGACGGCGCGTCCGCCCCGTTCCGCCGCAAGGCCGCTCGCGGTCAGCCGCATGGGGGCGAGGCGCGCTTCTTGCACAGATTGCCGGGCGGCTGGGCGGAGAACATCGACCTTGGGTGGCTGGTATCGGACGGCGGAATGGGACTATAAGGCCGCCGCACCATCTCCGTCGCCTGGCAAGACCAGAAGGCCTGCGCTTCCGCGCTGCCGCCATCCCCCGCCGCCAGTTGTCGAATATCGAGGAGTTCCAGATCCGTGACCTCGCCGGACACCTTCAAATCCAAGCGCACCCTCCATGTCGGCGGCGCCGACTATGACTACTACAGCCTCGTCGAAGCCGAGAAAAACGGCCTCGCCGGCATTTCGCGCCTGCCCTTCTCGCTGAAGGTCCTGCTCGAAAACCTGCTGCGCAACGAGGACGACCGCTCGGTCAGCGCCGATGACATCCGCGCCATGGCGGAATGGCTGGTGAGCCGCAAGAGCGACCGCGAGATCGCCTTCCGCCCGGCCCGCGTGCTGATGCAGGATTTCACCGGCGTTCCGGCGGTGGTCGATCTCGCCGCCATGCGCGACGCCATGGTGTCGCTTGGCGGCGACCCGGCGAAGATCAACCCGCTGGTTCCCGTCGATCTGGTCATCGACCATTCCGTGATGGTCGATTATTTCGGCGGCGCCAGCTCCTTCGGCAAGAATGTCGAGATGGAATATGAGCGGAACGGCGAGCGCTACACCTTCCTGCGCTGGGGCCAGTCGGCCTTCCGCAACTTCCGCGTCGTGCCGCCGGGTACCGGCATCTGCCATCAGGTGAACCTCGAATACCTGGCCCAGACCGTGTGGACCGGCGAGGATGGCCACCGCACGGTCGCCTATCCCGACACGCTGGTCGGCACCGACAGCCACACCACGATGGTCAACGGCCTCGCCGTGCTCGGCTGGGGCGTCGGCGGCATCGAGGCCGAGGCCGCGATGCTTGGCCAGCCGATTTCCATGCTCATCCCGGAAGTCATCGGCTTCCGCCTGAACGGCCGGCTGAAGGAAGGCGTCACCGCCACTGACCTCGTGCTCACCGTCACCGAGATGCTGCGCAAGAAGGGCGTGGTGAACAAGTTCGTCGAGTTCTACGGCGCCGGCTTGTCCAACCTGTCGCTCGAGGATCGCGCAACAATCGCCAACATGGCGCCGGAATACGGCGCGACCTGCGGTTTCTTCCCGGTCGACAAGGACACGCTGGCCTACCTCAGGGCGACCGGCCGCGACCCGGCACGCGTTGCACTGGTCGAGTCCTATGCGCAGGCGCAGGGTCTGTTCCGCACCGACGAGACGCCGGATCCGGTGTTCACCGACACCCTCGAGCTCGATCTCGCCACCGTGGTCCCCTCCCTCGCCGGCCCGCGCCGGCCGCAGGACCGCGTCGCCCTCGATGTCGCCGATACCGCCTTCGACACCGCGCTCGCCAAGATGCGCGACATAAACGGCAGCGACAAAGCCTCCGACGAGGACGAGGAAGGCGGCCATGCGCCGGGCTTCCTCAGGAACGTCCCGGTCGAGGGCAAGGACTACGAGCTTACCGACGGCAAGGTCGTGATCGCCGCGATCACGTCCTGCACCAACACCTCGAACCCGAGCGTGCTGATCGCCGCCGGGCTGCTTGCCCGCAACGCCCGCGAGAAGGGCCTGACCTCGAAGCCGTGGGTGAAGACATCGCTCGCCCCCGGCTCACAGGTGGTCACCGATTATCTCGCCCGCGCCGGCCTGCAGGACGATCTCGATGCGCTAGGATTCAACCTCGTCGGCTACGGCTGCACGACGTGCATCGGCAACTCCGGCCCGCTGCCCGAGGAAATCTCCGACGCCATCGGCAAGAAGGACCTCGTTGTCGCCTCGGTGCTGTCCGGCAACCGCAACTTCGAGGGCCGCGTCAATCCCGATACGCGCGCCAACTACCTCGCCTCGCCGCCGCTGGTCGTCGCCTACGCGCTGACCGGCGATATGCGCGCCAACCTGACGACCGAGCCCCTCGGCACCGGCAAGGACGGCAAGCCGGTGGCCCTCAAGGACATCTGGCCCTCCTCAAAGGAGGTCGCCGATCTCATCCGCTCGACGATCACCGTGGACATGTTCCGCACGCGCTACGCCGACGTCTTCAAGGGCGACGCGCACTGGCAGCAGATCGGCGTCACCGGCGGCCAGACCTACCGCTGGAACTCCGGCTCGACCTACGTGCAGAACCCGCCCTACTTCACCGGCATGAAGATGACGCCGGAGCCGGTCGACGATATTGTCAACGCCCGCATCCTCGGCCTGTTCGGTGATTCGATCACCACCGACCACATCTCGCCGGCCGGCTCGATCAAGCGCGACGGCCCCGCCGGCAACTACCTGGTCGAGCATCAGGTCCGCCCGGTCGATTTCAACTCGTACGGCTCGCGCCGCGGCAACCACGAAGTCATGATGCGCGGCACCTTCGCCAACATCCGCATCAAGAACATGATGGTGCCCGGTGTCGAAGGCGGCGTGACCGTGCACTATCCCTCCGGCGATCGCCTGCCGATCTACGATGCCGCGATGCGCTACGAGGCCGAGAACGTGCCGCTGGTGATCTTCGCCGGCAAGGAATACGGCACCGGCTCCTCGCGCGACTGGGCAGCAAAGGGCACGCGGTTGCTCGGCGTGCGCGCCGTCATCGCCGAATCCTTCGAGCGCATCCACCGCTCCAATCTCGTCGGCATGGGCGTGCTGCCGCTGGTCTTCGCCGAAGGCACGACCTGGCAGTCCCTGGGTCTCACCGGCAAGGAGCGGGTGACCATCCACGGCCTCGGCGAAACGCTGGCGCCGCGCCAGGTGCTGACCGCCGAGATCACCGCCACGGACGGCAAGACGACGTCGGTGCCGCTCACCTGCCGCATCGATACGCTGGACGAGCTCGAGTACTTCCGTAACGGCGGCATCCTGCACTACGTGCTGCGCCAGCTCGCGGCGGCCTGATCCGTCAGGCAGCCGCGGCGCGCGCCAGCCGCGCCGCCAGCGCGAGCATCGCCCCGCACGCAGTGACCAGCCAGGGCGAGCCGAGTATGAGCAGCGGTATCGAGAATGCCGGGGCGAAGTAGACCACGGCGATCACCGGCGTCATCACGGCGTGGGCGAGGAAGAACCACCATACCCACGGATCGCGGTGGCGGTCGATGGCACCGATTGCGAACGCCACCGCCACGCCCATCGAGAGGTAGGCGAGCGCATCGATCGTCCAAAATAGCGAATGCGGGGTATCCGACAGCACCGGCTCGGCCGTCGGCGCCGGCGCCACGGTCGCGAGCTGCACGACGTACATGAGCAGCGCGAACACGACGTAGACGAACGCGAACGACAGACCCGCGTGACTCCAGAAGCGGAGGTGAAGCGGCGTCGTGTAGTGCAGCGCGAGCAGCGCCACCGCGAACGGTGGCGCGATGGCGAGCGACGTCGCGTAGATCAGGATCGCGTCCACCGGCGGCGTCGCAGCACCGACGACCTGCAAGACTTGCACGATGCCGTAGGCTGCAACCGCCAGTGCCGCAATCAGCGCCGCCCACATGCCGACGCGTGCCGCCGGCCGCCCCAATGCGCCTTCGCTGCTGGCACGAATTTCGATGTCGAGCGAACCCATGACAGGTCTCCCCTTCGTCTCGTCTGGCCGGCACTCTGGCGCGACGGAAGGCGGTTTCCTTGATCCGCCTCAACTGCCAATGGTGGGCCGTCACCCGAAAGTGAATCGAACTTGACCTTTCACGGTCCTAGGTATCGGCTCACGCTCCGATTGGCGGGGCGGTTTGGGACTTGGACTTCGTGCACAGACTTCCCTTGATATTGGCAGTTGCCGCCGTCGCCTCACTTCCGGCGACGGTTCCGAGTGCCGCCGATTCCGGACCGGCAGGCGTCATCGAGCTGTTCACAAGCCAGGGTTGCTCGTCGTGCCCGCCGGCCGACAAGGTGCTCGCCGACTACGCCGCGCGCAGCGATGTTCTGGCGCTTTCCTACAACGTCGATTACTGGGACTACCTCGGCTGGAAGGACACCCTCGCCAGCCCCGACAACACGCAGCGCCAGCGTGATTATTCGGCCGGCCGCGGCGACGCGCAGATTTACACGCCGCAGGCAATCGTCGACGGCGGCGCGTACATGCCGGGCAGCGACCGCGGCGCCATCGACCGCGCGCTGACCGCCGCCCAGGGCAGGCTGTCGGTGCCGATCGACCTTGCCCTTTCCGGCGACGCGCTCGCGGTGCATATCGGCGCCGCCGCTGGCTCGATGCCGCATGCCACGCTGTGGCTGGTGATGTACGACCGCTCGGTCACCGTGCCGATCGATCGCGGCGAGAACACCGGCCGCACAATCACCTACAACAACGTCGTGCGGAAGCTCCGGCCGATCGCGATGTGGACCGGCGCGCCGATGTCGGTCGATCTGGCGCGGACCGAGATCGAGGGCGCCAAGGCCGATCACTGTGCCGTCCTGCTGCAAACCGACCTGAAGGACGGCCTCCCCGGCCCGATCCTGGGCGCCGCCTCGATCGCGACCGGCCTCTAGGCCGGTCGCCCCCGTAAACCCCCCGATAACTGTTTGCTGGCGGAATCGCATCTGCCGGCGGCTGCATCGATTCGCCGGCCAAAGGCAGCGTCGGTGGGGGCGTCGGTAGCTATGGCGGAAATTGTACAGTTTCGTTCGCGTGCGGATCTTGTGGATGAGTCGCTTGACGAGATCGATCTGGTGACCGCCGTGGACGTGGCGATCCGCGATCTTCGCGACATCCTGGCGGGCTGGGGCGGCGAGGGGGGGAGCGGAAAAAAAAAAAAACGGCGGCGGA
>JBEHXS010000172.1:0-5829 GCA_048498575.1 Pseudomonadota bacterium | reverse complement strand
CAGCACGAGCTGCGTCGTGAAGCCGGTGCCTTCCTTGAAGCCGGGGTAGCTTCCCATCGAAACGTCGGGGAAGCGCTTCTGTACCACGCCGAAGGCCGAGGCGATGTCGCCTTCGCGAAGCCCGGCGTCGATCGACCGCGACAGCATCCGGCGCCCGGTCGGTAGTGTCGGCGCGAGAGCGTCGAGCATCGCGTGCATGATCGACGGCACCCCGGCCATGACGTGGACGTTGCCAATGGTGAACCCCGGCGCCTTGGACACCGGGTTGGCGATGAGCGAGGCGCCGGCCGGAATGCGCGCCATGCGCAGCCGCGCCTCGTTCAGGTCGGCCTTCGCCATGCGCTCGAGCAGCATCGCGACCGCCCGCTCATCGACGTCGATCGATACACCGAAGGCCCTGGCGATGGCATCGGCCGTGATGTCGTCATGGGTCGGGCCGATGCCACCGGTGGTGAAGACGTGGTCGTAGCGGGCGCGGAGCGCATTCACCGCCGCGACGATCTCGGCCTCGACGTCCGGAACGACGCGCACCTCGCGGACGTCGATGCCGATCGCCGTACAGTACTCGGCGATGTAACCGCTGTTCGTGTCCTTGGTACGTCCCGACAGCACCTCGTCACCGATGACGAGGACGGCGGCGGTAATGGATTGACCTTCGCTCACGCGCTTAATGTCCCTGTGGCGGATTGTTCAGGCAGTAATCGACCTGCTTGAGATAGAGGTCCACGTCCCCGGTGAGATTCTCCATCGCGGTCATCGTCGCCTGGCTGCTGCCCTCGTCGTCAGTGGACATGCCTTCCTTGGCTGCGGCATCTGCGGTCCACGGCTTGATGGCGTCGTTGATCTGCGGTGGCGTGTACTGCGGATCGTCGCCTTCGCTGACATCGGAAAGCTCGGTCCACAGCACGGCCATGCAGGCATGATCGAGCGCGATCGGATCGGCCGGCAGGCTGACGTCGGCCGCTCCGGCGGCAAGCGCTGGCACGGCCCAGAGGCCGAGCGCGACAGAGACAGCGCCGGCGAAGGCTGGTCTTCCCATCATTGGCGAAAATCCGGAAAACTTCGAACCGCCCGCGACGGAGATATACCGCCTAAACTGGCACCGCCATGCGATTTTCGAGCCCCCTCACCCCGGCCACGCTGATCCGCCGCTACAAGCGTTTCCTCGCCGATGTCCGCCTGCCGACCGGCGAGGTCGTCGTCGTCCATGTCGCCAACCCCGGCGCGATGATCGGCCTGGCGGAGCCCGGCATGCGCGCATGGCTGTCGCATTCGGACAGCAAGACGCGCTCGCTGCCGTGGTCGCTGGAGCTGGTCGAGGTCGACGGCGGCCTCGTCGGCATCAACACGGCGCACCCGAACCGGCTGGTCGCCGAGGCGCTTGCCGCCGGCACGATCGCCGAACTCGCCGGCTACGACACCGCCCGCCGCGAAGTCCGTTACGGCACGAGGTCGCGCGTCGACTTCCTGCTTTCCTCCGCCGGGCGGCCGGAAGCCTATGTCGAGGTCAAGAACGTCCACCTGATGCGCCGGCCCGGATTGGCCGAATTCCCCGACTCGGTGACCGCGCGCGGTGCCCGGCATCTGGCGGAACTGGCGGCCATGAAGGCCGCCGGCCACCGCGCCGCCATGCTCTACCTCATCCAGCGTGGCGATGCGGCGGGCTTTGCGCTCGCCCGCGACCTCGACCCCGCCTACGCCGCCGCTTTTGACAAGGCGCGTGCCGCCGGCGTCGAGATGCTGGCCTACGAATGCCGGATTTCGGCCGAGGAAATCGTCGTGGCGGCGCCCCTCCCTGTGCTCGGGTGACGCCTTGCACGGAGCGGCGAAAGCCGCCATATCCTTGGCATGGTCAGCTATATCGACGCCGCCCTCGTCCCCACGCGGAACGATGGCCAGATCAAGCTTCACAACGCAGCCGATTTCGAGGCCATGCGGCGCGCCGGCGCGCTCGTGGCCGAGTGCCTGGACGCGGTCGAGGACATTATCCAGCCCGGCCTGCCGACGATCGAGATCGACAAGTTCATCTACGACTTCGCGCTCGCCCACGGCGCCCTGCCCGCCACCCTCGGCTACAAGGGCTACATGAATTCGACGTGTGTCTCGATCAACCACGTCGTCTGTCACGGCATCCCGAGCGACAAGCCGCTGCGCGATGGCGACATCGCCAACATCGACGTGACGCTGATCGTCGATGGCTGGCACGGCGACTCCAGCCGCATGGTCAGGGTCGGCGAGGTCAAGCGCGCCGCCGAGCGGCTGGTCGACGTGACCTATGAGGCGATGATGCGCGGCATCGCCGTCATCCGGCCGGGCGCCACTACCGGCGACATCGGCTACGCCATCCAGGATTACGCCGAGCGCGAGCGCTGCAGCGTGGTGCGCGATTTCTGCGGCCACGGCGTCGGCCGCCTGTTCCACGACGCGCCGAACATTCTCCACTACGGCAGCCCGGGCGACGGCGTGCCGCTGAAGCCCGGCATGATCTTCACCGTCGAGCCGATGATCAATCTCGGCCGCCCGCATGTGAAGGTTCTGGCCGATGGCTGGACCGCGGTCACCCGTGACCGCTCGCTCTCGGCGCAGTTCGAGCACACGGTCGGTGTCACCGAGACCGGGCATGAGATCTTCACGCTGTCGAGGAAGCACGCGGAGACCGACCGCGCCGTTGCATGAGCGGCTTCCGCGACAAGGGTGGTGAGATTCCGGCGGCGCCTGCGAAAGCGGCGCCGCATTTTCATGGGCACCGCGACCGGCTGAAGAAGCGCTTTCGCGATGGCGACAAGCTCGCCGACTACGAGTTGCTCGAGCTGCTGCTGTTCCAGGCGGTGCCGCGCCGCGATACCAAGCCGCTGGCCAAGCAACTGCTCGAACGCTTCGGCTCGTTCTCGGAGGTGCTCGGCGCACCGGAGGCCCAGCTCCTCGAGCTGCCGGGCGTCGGCGAGTCGGTTGCGCACCACCTGAAGGTCACCCTGGCCGCCGCGCAGCGCTTCGCCCGCGGTCAGGTCAACGAGCGCGCCGTGCTCGATTCATGGCGCTCCCTGATCGACTACTGCAAGGCCGCCATGGCCTACGAGCCGGTCGAACATTTCAGGATTCTTTTCCTCAACAAGAAGAAACAGCTTATCGCCGATGAGGTCCAGCAAAGCGGCACGGTCGACCATACGCCGGTCTATCCGCGCGAGGTCGTGAAGCGGGCATTGGAACTCTCGGCGAGCGCAATCATTCTTGTCCACAACCATCCGTCCGGCGACCCCACCCCCTCCACGGCCGACATCCAGATGACCAAATCAGTGGCGGATATAGCAAAACCGCTGGGAATCCTGGTTCACGACCATATCGTTGTGGGGAAGAACGGCCATGTCAGCTTCCGCGCGTTACGCCTGCTCTAGGCTTTAGTCCGGCGGCCTTTTCCGTCATACAGGCGTCACGCAGCCTTGCTTTGGGGGTCACAAATGACCGACATTGTGCAGTGCAATGACGCCAACTGATTTGATTCTCTATGCCGTCCTGATCGCGGCGGCGATTCACTTCATCAGCATTGGCGTGCTGGTGGCGCGCTCCTATCTGCCGCCGCCGCCGCAAAACAAGCTGCGCCCGCCCGTCACCATCCTGCGCCCGGCGCGCGGCATCGAGAACCACATCGAAGAGACGCTGGGCTCGGCCTTCAAGATCAATTACCCCGAGTTCGAGATCGTCTTCTGCGTCGCCGACCCCGCCGATCCGATCATCCCGGTCATCGGCAAGCTGATGGCCGCGCACCCGAACGTGCCGGCGCGCGTACTCACCGGCGACGACCGCATCAGCATCAATCCCAAACTCAATAACCTCGTCAAAGGCTGGCGCGAGGCGAAGTACGATTGGATCGTCATGACCGACTCCAACGTGCTGCTGACGCCCGACTACATCGACACGCTGCTCGCGCGCTGGACCGACGGCGTCGGCCTCGTCTGCTCGCCGCCCGTCGGCACCGACCCGGAGGGTCTCGGCGGCGACCTCGAGTGCGCCTTCCTGAACACCTACCAGGCACGCTGGCAGCTCACCGCCGACTTCTTCGGCATGGCCTTCGCGCAGGGCAAGACGCTGTTCTGGCGCCGCGAGGATCTCGACCGCGCCGGCGGCATTGCCGCGCTCGCCCGCGAGCCGGCGGAAGACGCCGCCGCGACCAAGGTCGTGCACTCGACCGGCCACCGCGTCCGCCTCGTCCGCGATCCATGGCCGCAACCGCTGGGCTTCCGCTCGGTCCCCGACGTCTGGAACCGGCAGCTGCGCTGGGCGCGTCTGCGCCGTGCGACGTTCGCCCCGCTCTACGCGCTGGAGCTGGCCTCGGGCGGCTTCCTGCCGCTGCTGCTCGCCGCGATCCTGGTCGTCATCGATCCGGTGAAATGGCCGGGCCTGCTGATGCTGTTCGTCGCCTGGTATGCCGCCGAGCTGCTGCTGGCGAGCCGCATGAACTGGCCGATCTCGCCGCGTATCGCGCTGATGCTGTTCGTGCGCGACCTGACGCTGCCGGCGCTGTGGATCACCGGCTGGACCGGCAACACGTTCGTCTGGCGTGGCAACGCCATGAACATGGGGAACGGTGAACTGGCCGATGCTCCGGCGCTGGCGGCGGCGCCGTCGCTCGCCGACCGGGCGCTGGCGCTGCGCATTCGCGGCCGCCGCGTCGTCCGCCAGTTCCGCGCACTTGGGGCCTTCAGCGCCGTCGGCGATCGCCGCCGTGCGCCTTCGAAGTGGACGTGGAAGACGGGGAACAAGCCACGATGACCGCCATCGCCGCGACGCGCCGTTTCAAGACGCTGTTTCTGTCGGATCTTCACCTCGGCACCAGGGGATGCCAGTCCGGCCAGCTTCTGAACTTCCTGGCGAGTCACGACGCGGACGCGATCTATCTCGTCGGTGACATCATCGACGCCTGGCGCCTCGATGCCAAATGGTACTGGCCGGAGGAGCACCACGCGGTGCTCCGCCTGCTCCGCGCCAAGGCCGAGCTCGGCACGCGCATCGTCTACCTGCCCGGCAACCACGACGACTTCGTCCGCCAGTACACCGGCAGCCGCACCGACACCCTCGAGATCGAGGAAAGCGTCGTGCATGAGGCCGCCGACGGCAAGCGCTACCTCGTCGTCCACGGCGATTGCTTCGACCCGGTGCAGTCCAAGGCCCGCTGGCTCGCCTTCCTCGGCGACAACGCCTACGTCGCGGCGCTCGCCGTGAACACCTTCGTCAACGGCATCGGCCGCCGCATCGGCTTGCCCTACTGGTCGTTCTCCAACTGGGCCAAGATGCGCGTCAAGGGCGCCGTCAATTTCATCGGCCACTACGAGGAGAGCCTCGTCGCCGCCGCCCGCGAGCACAACGTCGACGGCGTCGTCTGCGGTCATATCCACCGCGCCGCGGTGCATGACGATTTCGGCCTGCGCTACGTCAACTGCGGCGACTGGGTGGAAAGCTGCACGGCAGCCGTCGAGCATGATGACGGCCACATCGAGATCGTCACCTGGGAGAACATGGTCGAGATCGAGGTTCCGCTGCCCAAGACCGGCGATGAGAGCGAGGAAGCCATCGCCTGACCGGTGCCCGCGACAGCACGCGGATTGGCGTCGTTCTTGCAAGCCGGTTTAGGATAAGTTGCTGAGGCGACTGCCGGAACCGAAAGCCCAGATGCCGAGTGCCTTTAACGAAATGTTTGCCGAGGATGGCGCGGCCCGGCCCGGCTATACCATCCTTGAGAAGTGGCTGGCCGCGACGCCGCACGAACTGCTGGCCCACCGCCGCGCCGAGGCCGAGCTTCTCTTCCGCCGCATCGGCATCACCTTCGCCGTTTAT
>JBEHXS010000171.1:0-5866 GCA_048498575.1 Pseudomonadota bacterium | reverse complement strand
GCCCTCGGGCCGGTCGACCACCAGCGTGTGCCCGCCGGCCCAGCCGAGCGCCGCTTCCGTCCCCGCGATGTTGCGGAGCTCCACCGTCATTGTCGCCATGCCTGCCTCCTTGCGATGCCGTCGGCCTTCCTTGTGACGGACGCTCTCCTTTGCCGCAATGAACGGGAATACAGGCCCCGCTAATCCCCGCTCGCACCCCAAAACCAAAAACTTGTTCCCGCTCGCTGCACCCACCCCATAATCACACACGTCCATTCCCGGCCGAGGGTCGAGGACCGGTACCGTCCGGACTTTCGGGGAATGGAGCGGCGCCAGGCGCACCGGTAACGGACGGGCGTGCTTGGACGACCCATGCGCAGGGCCGAGGCCATAGAGGGCCTCCGCCGCCGCGGGCGGCTTAAGGTCCGCCGCGCGTCATGCCTGCCGGAGGCAACTCCGTCAGGCGGCCGGACCCAAAAAGGTCCGGCAGCGCGAGGCGGGGCGAAGTCCCGGCACGGGTCGAAAAGTGCCGCGGCGGGCGCCTGGCCGGTGCCCCCAATCGCGGACTGCCCGCCCGGCATCAGCCGGGCGCCCGCCATCCCTCGGAGGGACACCGGGGCTTCGCATCAACCCGTGTCGCAATCCGCGCGCGGGAACGAAGGAGTGCGCCCGCAGCCGGAGAACTCCGATCCCCCTCCATCGCGCCAGTCACCCCGAGGTAACAGACCCACCCGCCGCGTGCCGTCTTCCCACCCGCGCTCCCGGCGCTACCTACAGGCGCTCGCCTTCCGCCTCCCACAGGAGCACGACCGTGACCAAATTCAGCGACGCCACCATCGGCGTCACCGGCGCCAGCGGCAATCTCGCCCGCCATGTCATCGCCTATCTGCGCGAGGGCGGCGCCAAACGCGTCGTCGCCATCACCCGCAAGCCCGAGAAGCTCACCGATCTCGGAGCGGGCGTCGACGTTCGCGCCGGCTCCTTCGATGAGCCGGCCGGTCTTGCCAAGGCGTTTGCCGGCGTCGAGCGCCTGCTCGTCATCTCGACCGATGCGCTGGGCGATCGCGCCGCCCAGCACGTCGCCGGGTTCGATGCGGCGGTGAAGGCCGGCGTGCGCCATGTCGCCTACACGAGCATCGCCAGCCCCTACCCGGACACGAGCCCCGCGGCGTCGATTCCGAATTCGCATTTCTGGACCGAAGCGCGCATCTTCGCGAGCGGGCTCGATTTCTCGATCCTGCGCAACAACCTCTATACCGACTTCCTGCTCCCCGGCGCGCACCACGCGGTGGCGAGCAGCACGCTCTACCACGCCGCCGGCAACGGCCGCCGCGCGTTCGTGACGCGGGAGGATTGTGCTGCCGCGGCGGGTGCCGCGCTGCTCAAGGCCGAAGGCAAGCGCATCTACGATATCGACGGCCCGGATGCGCTTTCCGGCGACGATCTCGCCGCCATCCTCTCCGAGATTTCCGGCAAGCCGGTCAAGGCCGTCAACGTGCCGCCGCAAGGCTTCGCTGCCGGCCTCGTCGAGGCGGCGCACATGCCGCAGTCCGTCGCCGACATGATGACGCGCTTCGAGACCGACGCCGCCAAGGGCTACCTCGGGAT
Organism: Pseudomonadota bacterium; assembly: GCA_048498575.1. Classification (GTDB taxonomy): domain Bacteria; phylum Pseudomonadota; class Alphaproteobacteria; order Rhizobiales; family Kaistiaceae; genus DASZQY01. The sequence goes on along the minus strand of JBEHXS010000171.1, from coordinate 4,279 downwards.
CGTCTCCGGCGCCTTCGAGGAACTGACCGGCCGCAAGCCGCGCTCGGTCGCCGATTTCCTGAAGGCCCACAAGAGCGCCTTCGTCGGCTGAGCCATCGCAACCCGGACGCCGGCGTGCAGCGCCGGCGTCGCTATTTCCTGTCGGGCGCCTGCTTCCGGCCTTCCTTCTCGCCGTCCATCCCGTCGCGCAGCTCCCGCGAAATCCCGGCGATCGACGTATCCTCGGACATCGCGCGGCTCTCCGAATCCGTCACCGCGTCCTCGATCCCGAGCTGCCGGCTCATCCGCGCCAGCATCTGGATGATCTTCGTCGCCTCCTGCTCGGAGAGCAGGTTGATCTGCAGGTCGAGATGGTTGCGCCGGTCGGCGCGCAGGCTCATCCGGTTCTGCCGGATGAGCACGAACGCCGTCAGCGTCACCGCCTCGAAGGCAAGCAGCCCGGCGAGCAGCGGAAACGGGTACGGGTCGAAACCCTCGCGGGTGACATTGAACGCCACCCAGGCCGCGACGAACACCACCTGGACGGCGACGAACGAGAGCGTCCCGGCAAACTGCCCGATCTGCTCCGACACGCGCGCCGTCGCCGTGCCGCCGCGCTCGCCCTCCTCCTCCAGCCGGACGATGGCGTCGATGTTGATCTGCGAGGTGCTGTCCTGGGGCATGGTCGGTCTCGGGTTCGGACGTTTCGCGCCAACAAGCGGCGGTATCGCGGCGCTGTATTACGGCTGTAATCCGCCGGATATTCGCGATGTGCAAATATATTCGGCAGAATTATCCGCGCGCCGGTTTGTAATAATCATGCGCCTCGCAAATCATCCGGCTGCGCATTACATAGGACGTACGGCAGAAATATTTATCCGCGGGAGCGCCCCGTGTGCTTGCCGAAGACCCGGAGCCCACCATGGCGATCCACTTTCCGAACGTCAGCCGCAGTTACGATTCCGATCGTCATCGCATCCGCTTCTGGGGGCACGACGACACCATGGAGGTGCCGTTCTTTCTCGATGAGAACGTCATCTTCAAGCTGGCGCCGCGCACCGCCGCCGGCGAGGCTGCCATCCTTGCCGCCTTCGATGCCGCCCGCGACCGCATCTTCGCGACCGCGGCGCGCGTCTACGCTCCCCACCAGGCGCGCAGCTTCTACGTGCTCGCCCCGGCCGATTTTTAGCCGCTTGATCTCATGACGACGCGCACCACGCGCTCGACCGTCGTCTTCACCCATCCCTTTGCCCTCGCGGGCGTGGATGGCGTCCAGCCCGCCGGCAGCTACGCCGTGGACACAGATGAAGAGATGGTCGACAGCCTTAACTTCGTCGCCTGGCGGCGGACCGGCACGCTGCTCCAGGTTCCGTCGCGCGGCGGCATGGAGACGTACACCATCGACGCGCAGGATCTCGCGGCTGCTCTCAAGGCCGATGCCGAGGCACCCGCCGACAATCCGTAAGCGTTACGCCTTCACGGCGGAATCCTCGGTGCGTCCCGTCCGCATTCCCGCGATCACCAGACCGCAGCCGACCGCCGCAAAAGCCGCCGACGCAAAATAGGCGTGCGCGCCGTAGGCGCCGGCGAGCCACCCGAACGCCGTCAGCGCCATCACCGACATCACCTGCTGCAGGAAGACGAAGAAGCTCTGCGCCTCGCTCGCGATATCCTCGCTGGTCGCGTTGGCAACGAGGTTGACGCCGCCGAGGAAGCCCAGTGCATAGCTCGTCGAATGCAGCAGCTGCAGCGGCACCAGAAGCGCGATCCCCGGCGAGAAGCCGAACGCCGCCCAGCGGAACACCGCCGTCAGCCCGGAGACGAGGATAAGCACCGTCGGCGAGAAGCGCGTCGACAGGCGCCGGAAGCCGAAGAACATCGCCGCCTCCGACACCGCGCCGAGCGCGATCAGCGCGCCGATCATGCTGTCGGGCAATCCCTGCTGCCTCCACAGCAACCCCTGGAAGCCGTTGAGGATGCCGACCGTGGAATAGATGACGGCGGCGCCGGTGAGCGGCAGCAGGAACGCCGGCTTCATCGCCGCGCGCAGCCGGGTGGCGCCGGTGCGGATCGCGGCTTCCGCTGTCGGCGCACGGAATCTTGGCAGGCCAAGTGAAAGCACGCCGCGCAGCATGGAGAGCCCGGCAAACAGCGGCAGGAAGATGCCGATCCCCGCCCAGCCGACGATGTAGCCGCTGGCAAAGATCACGAAGATGTAGCCGACCGTCCCCCACGCGCGGATCGAGCCGAAGTCGGTTCCGCGACGCCGGGTGATCCGCATCAGCGCCGCGTCCGCCACCGGCACGATCGAGGCCTGCGCCACCGCCGTCAGCGTCCAGAACACGAGCGCGCCGGGAAAGCCACCGAAGAAGAACAGGCCGAGCGGGAACACTCCGGTGAGGATCGCGCCGGCGACGATCACGGTGCGCCAGTCGCCCGCCCGGTCGGCGAGCCGCCCGACGACGAGGTTCATGACCAGCATCACCGCCACGGGCGCGGCGTTGATGATGCCGATCTGCCCCGCCGTGATGCCCTGGCTGGAAAACCAGATGCCGGCAAAGCCGTTCGCCGCCCCGCCCGAGGCGAAGATCACGGAGTAGAAGGCGGCGGTGCGCAGTTCCGGCGAAAGCCGGTTCAGCCCACGCGGCGCTGCCGGGGCGGCGCTAGTCTTGTCTGCCAAAGGGAAGGACTCGCGGGTTTCGTTCTTCTTCTTGTGCGCGGCTTATACGCCATTTCGACGCGACGGTTCATCGGAGGCCGAGCGGCCGGAACAGCTCCATGCACGAGCTAAACTTCATCGCGTCTACCGCGCCGAATATCTCCTCGAGGTTCCGAATCTTCAGCGCCGCCTCGACCAGCGCCGCGCATTCGCGGAGCCGCGGTCCGAGCAACGGATGGGCCAGATACGCCCGCGCTTCGTCGTCCGAGCCGATCTCGTATTTCACCGACATCGGCGAGTGGCCGAGCCCGGCGCGCTGCGGAAAGATGAACCACATCCAGTGGCTCTCCTTCCGCCCGCGTTTCAGCTCCGCCACCACCCGCTCGTACGCAGACGCTTGCGCCGCAACGAAGCGCTGGAGATCGAAGGGATCAGGTGGGCCCACCAGGCAGACTTACCCCGAGCCGCACGGCGGCACTCTGCGCCTCAGCCTCAGCAGGTGTGGAGCTTCTTGCATGGATTCTTCAGGTTCTGCGAATTCCCGAAATCGTCGATATATCCGTAGTTGTTGTTCGAACTGCCGAAATGGCCAGCGGCCATGCACTGTTGCGCTTGGGTCGACCAGTCTTGACCGTGAGGACAGCAATGGTCGTTGGTCAGGTGCTGTCCGATCGACTGACAGAAAAGACCGGTGACCGCACCGGCTGAGTTCGCCGTGGTCGCCACGATGCAAAGTCCAAGCGCGGCGGCCGCGGCCACCCGCACAATGTTTCCCATCGCCATGGAAGTCGCCTTTCCCAATGACGCCCGCCCCTGACCGAACATTAGCAAAGCAGCGTCACGCCCGCAACTTATGGTAGCGGCGAAACCGCAAACGCTAGTACAGCCCTTCGACGTATTTCACCTGCCCGTCGACGAGGAGCCGCTTCAGCGCCGCGCGCCCGTCATCGGCAACCGCCACGTCCACGCTCACCTGATGGCCGTCGCGCGCTTGGTCGATCTCGTGTCCCGTCCCTTCCGGCACGAACCATTGTTCGAGGTTGTATTCGACCGTGTAGAGCGTGCATTCCGACACGCCGGCGCATGCCCCGCCGCTGCCAATTTCGCGCACGGTGCCCTTCAGGAACACGCCGCTCGCCGGCGGCGCATGGCTGATCGCCGTCGCCTTCCAGCCGCCCGCGCCGTCGTCGCCCACTGTCACGTAGATCGGGTCCTGCCAGGCGAAGTCGTTGTCGCCATCGACGTCCGTGCTGGCGATGCGCGAGATGCCGTAGCTCAGCGTCACGAAGTCGCCGCGGAAGAGATCGGCGGGGTCGACCGGGACCACGGCCAGCCGGATCTCCCGGCCGTTGGCGATGAGCATGGCGCGGTCGGCAACCAGCCACCCCAGCAGACCCACCTGCAGGATGAACGCCAGGATCACCCCCAGCCGATACGAAGGCAGCCTCATGGCGCGCCTCCGTTTTCGGAGTTGGATTCGGGTGGCGGCGCCGCCGTCGTCTCGGGCGGCTCGGAGGTCGCCGATATCTCGGGCGCGGCGGACTCAGCGGCCGGCGGCGCCTCGGCCTGCGCCCCCGGCGGCACTCCCACCGGCAGCGGCGCTTCCATCCTGAGGTCGGCCACGATCGCCGCCGCCGCCGC
>JBEHXS010000170.1:0-5879 GCA_048498575.1 Pseudomonadota bacterium | reverse complement strand
GACCGTCCAAAAGATCTGGCCGTTGCAGCTGGTTCCCGGCGAAAGCGACGACTTCACCCTTCCCTGATCGCGCGGGAAGTCGCTTGCCGGCGCATCCAGGCGCATGCAGACGCTCTACGATCGGCAGAGTCTCTCTTTGCACGAGACGGTTGTCACCCCGCGCCGATGCTGCGCTCTACGCTGTCAAAGCCTATGGACGAGGCACGTTTCGCTCCTTTGAAATGCAGATGCTCGCCGACGAAACGAACTACGCTTAGCTAACTCCAGCCGAACCAGTCTTAGTGCCCTCACATGTAGCGAGACGTTGGACAGGGCAGTGCGGACGGCCGCGAAATACTTCCTGCAACGCCCTCCGCCGGACTTATTTCACGGCACCGACCACTACGCCGCGGGTAAGCGTTCGCTGGAAAATCAGGAAGAACAGGACGGTCGGCGCGATACCGAGCAGCGCCGCCGCCGCGGTAGTCGTCGGGTCGGACGTGTATTGCCCGAACAGGACACCCATGGAGACGGTCACCGTCTGGTTGTCGTTGGAAGCGAGCAGCACCAGCGGCAGCAGGAATTCGTTCCACGTCCAGATGAAGAAGAAGGTCGCCAGCACCGTCAGCGTCGGGCGTAGCACCGGCACGACGACCAGCCACAGCACCTGCCAGCGGCTGGCGCCGTCGATCTCGGCGGCCTCGACGATCTCACGCGGAAAGGCCGTCAGTACCGCCGACAGCAGGTAGGTGCCGAACGCACTCTGCAGCACCGCGAATACGACAATCACCGAGGTCAGCGTGTCGAACATGCCGACCGCCTTGGCGAGCGTGTAGATCGGATAGACGAGCGACTCCTGCGGAATCATGACGCCGAGCAGGAGCAGGATCATGATCTTGCTGCCGCCCTTTACCCGGCCGACGCCGATGGCATAGGCGTTGAGCAGGCTGAGCAGCACGCCGCACACGGCGACACAGCCGCTGAACACGGCGCTGTTGATCAGCTTGCGCGTGAAATTGACCTCGCCCCAGAACGTCTTCAGTCCGGTGAGATCGAAGGTGCGCGGGATACCGAGCGGCCCGTGCAAGGCGTAGTCGGCCGGCGTCTTGATGGCGTTGGTCAGCGCCAGCACGAACGGGAACAGCATCACGGCGAGACCGACGATGAGCAGCGCCAGCACCCACCAGCGGCCGGCGCCATGCATGGTGCGCGGGGCGGCGGCGCGCGTCTTGAAGACGGCGACGCCTTCGAGTGGAACGACCGACTCGGTCACGCCGCCTTCTCGCCGGTTTGCTGCGACTGGAAGCGCAGGAAGATGATCGCGAGCACGATGGTGAGCAGCGTCTGCGCCGTCGTGATCGCCGCGCCGTAGCCGACGCGATTGGTCGAGAAGAAGTGGTAGTAGGAGAAATACGACGGCACGATCGTCGCGTTGTCGGGTCCGCCCGAGGTCAGCACGAATATCGGCGCGAACACTTTCAGCGCCGCGATCGTCGTGGTAAGGCCGACGACGAAGATCTCCGGCCGCAGCATGGCGATGGTGACGAAGCGGAAACGCTGCAACCAGCCCGCCCCGTCGATCTCGGCGGCCTCGTAGAGCGAAGGATCGACGCGCGCGAGCCCGGCCATGAACACGACCAGCGAGTAGCCGAGCTGCAGCCACACCATCACCACCATCAACGACAGCAGCGCGAGGTTCGGATCGCCCAGCCAGTTCTGCGTCAGCCCGTGCAGGCCAAGACTGTCGAGGACCGCATTGACGACGCCGAACGGGTTGAGGATCCAGCCCCACAGCACACCCGCCGCCGAGATCGGCAATATCTGGGGGAGATAGAACCCGGCGCGGAAGAAGCTCGACAGCCCCTGCCCGAACCGCGCGCTGATGTAGTCGAAAAGCACGGCGGCGAGGACCAGCCCGATCGCCGTCGGCACGATCGCCATGGCTATGATGAAGGCCACGGTGTGCTGCAGGGACGCCCAGAAGGCATCGTCCTGCAGCAGGCGCTGATAATTTCCCAAGCCAATGAACTTCGGCAGCCCAACGCCCTTCCAGCTCGTGAAGCTGATGCTGACGTTCATCACGAACGGAAACAGGACGACCAAGACGAAGCCGGCGAGGCCAGGCACCAGGTAGACGAAATAGCCGGCCGAGCCGTTCAGCAGCGATCGTTTGCTTGCATGATCCATGACGCCGAGGTCCTCGCCGGGGCGCGGCGGAGCGGCTTGGCCGCCCCGCCTGCCCTTTTGTCGAGACGGACTGTCAGCCTACTGCTGCGACTGCACGTCGTCGTAGGCCTTCTTCAGCCGGTCGGCGAACTGCTGCGGCGTCGCCGTCCCGGCGATGACGGCTTCGGTGCCCTGCAGGACGACGTCGTAGAAGCCCGGCACCGGCCAGTCGGGATAGAAGCCGAGACCATTCTGCGCGACGAGCTGATTGAACAGCGTAACCTCGGTGTGGCCAACGGGGTCGGTCACCGCCGCCGGATCGGCCGCGATCGGCAGGCCGCCGGAATTGCCGAACAGGGCTTGGTTGTCCTTGCTCAACGTGATGTCGATGAAGTCGTAGGCGAGGTCCTTGTTGGCCGCGCTCTTCGGCACCACCCACAGGTTACCCGTCGAGGCTGGCGAATAGACGTTGCCGGGGAACAGGAACTGGCTTGCCTTGAAGTCCTTGATGGCGCCGAACTGCGCGCCGTACCAGGTGCCGGTCACCACCATCGGCGACTTGCCTGAGGTGAAGAGGTTGGCCATGTCGTCCGCCTTGAGGCCGGTCGAATCCTTCGAGATGTAGCCCTTCTTCACCCAGTCCTGCAGCTTCTGCGCGGCGAACAGGAACGGCGAAGTATCGAGCGGCGCCTTCAGGCCCTGGAAATTAGCAACCCAGGCCGGCGTCGCCTGGGACAGCGCCAGCGAATACATCAGATGCTGCGCCGGATAGTCGTTGGCGGCTTCCGCGATCGGCGTGATGCCCTTGGCGGCGAAGACGTCCATCGCCTTTTCGAAATCGGCGAGCGTCGTAGGCACGCTGACGTTGTTCGCCTTGAACATGTCCTCGTTGTAGAAGACGGAGACGAACTCGCCGTAGTCGGAGATGCCGATGAGCGGACCCGAGCCGTAGATGCCCTTGTCGTCGTAGCGGCCGAGCTGGGTCGAGGCGTCGTTGAGGATCTTGTCCCAGCCCTTCTGCTTGGCGACGTCGTCGAGCGGTTGCAGCAGCCCCTGCGAGGCGGCGAGGCCGGCGGTGCCGTTGCCCTTGTTGTATTCGAGCAGGTCGGGCGCCTGGTTGGAGTTCAGGATCAGGCTGCCGGCCTTCTCGATCTGGTCGAAGGTCTTCAGCTGGAACTCGACGTTGACGCCAGGATGATTGGCTTTGAACACGTCGATTGCCTTGTTCCAGGCGATCCCGGCAGCGCTCTTCGGGTCTTCGTACCACCAGATCTTGAACGTCTTGGCATCGTCAGCGCGCGCGGCTCCGGCTGCAAACAGCGCCAGCGTGGCGCTCGATGCCAGAGCAAATACCAGTCTCTGTGCAAGCTTCATGTGTTCCTCCACTTTGCGTTTTTCGCGGGGCCGTTTTGCTCCCAAGCGGATCGGCGCACGGCCCGCTGCCGTTCGATCCGTCCTTCCGAAAATGCGATCGCCCTCCCCGGCGGCCACAAGCCGTCATGCGATCTCGGCGACGTACTCGCCGCCCCGACAATCCTTGAGGTAGTTCAGCGCCCGCACCTGCCCGGTCATTTCGAGCGCATGGCGATAGACGGGGTCGTGCCAGCCCTCGATGTCGATCGAGCCGGTCCAGCCGGCGAGCCGCAGCTCGGAAATGATGTCGACCCAGTTGCTGTCGCCGAAGCCCGGCGTCCGCATGAAGACGAATTTCTCCTTGCCGAAGATTCCGTGCTCGCGGATGACGCTCCAGCGCACGGTGGCATCCTTGCCGTGCACGTGGAAAATCCTGTCGGCCCACTTCCTGATCTGCGGCAGCGGATCGATCAGGTAGACGAGCTGATGACAGGGCTCCCATTCGAGGCCGACGTTGTCGGCGGGCAGCGCATCGAACATCAGCTCCCAGGCGTCCGGATTGTGGGCGATGTTCCAGTCGCCCGCGGCCCAGTTGCCGTCCATGGCGCAATTCTCGAAGGCGATCTTGACGCCGCGGTCGGCGGCGCGCTTCGCCAGTTCTCCCCAGACTTCGCGGTAGCGCGGCAGGCTCGCCTCGAGCGGCGCGCCGCGGATGCGGCCGGTGAAGCCGGCGACGCAGGTCGCGCCGAAATGATGGGCGTTGTCGATGGCGTCCTTCCAGGCCGCGAGCGTCGTGCGGTCGGCGTCGCGATCCTCGAGCGGATTGCCGAAGACGCCGATGGTCGAGATCGTGATGTCGCGGTTGCCGATGGCCGCCAGCGAGCGCTTGCCGAGCTCCGCCAGGTCCTGGCCGTTGGTGGTCTGCCAGAAGAACGGCTCGAAACTTTCGAAGCCGAGATCGGCGATCTGGGCGATGCGTTCGGCGGCCCCCGGCTCCGTCGCCTTGATCATCGTGCCGATGCGAATGGCCTTGGCGGGGTCGGTCAACGGTCGGTCCTTCCCTGCTACCGAACGACTGCCCGGCGGCTTCCCGGACGGACAGCCGCGGCGAGCGGCGGGGAGAGGGTGCCGTCGCCGCGCCTGTTCCGTAAACGTTTACGACGCTATATTTGAAGGCAAATCCGTGTCAATAGGGCCGCGAATGCCCACGTCGCCTTTCGTTCGATAGCGAAGCCACATGAAGGGAATCCGGCGCCTCGCCGATCACCTCGACATTTCGATCGGCACGGTCTCGCGCGCCCTGAACGGCCGGCCGGACGTCAGCGACGCGACGCGCAAGCGCGTGCTCGAGGCCGCCGCCAACCTCGGCTACGTCGCCAACCAGTCTGGCCGCGCATTACGCAAGGGCACGACCAGCATCATCGGCTTCATGATCGAGACCGGCGCCAAGACCGCCGTCGACGGCGACACCTTCTTTCTCTCGGTATTCGACGGCGTACAGACGGTGCTCGCCCGCCATCAGCTCGAGCTCGTCGCTCTGCTCTGTGGATCGGAGGAGGATCCGCACGAATATCTCCGCCGCATCGTCGGCCGCGGCTTCGTCGACGGGGTGATCATCTCGGCGACGCAGCGCCACGACCGGCGCATCGACCTGCTTGCCGACCACCGCATTCCGTTCATCGCGCTCGGCCGCAGCCTCACCGACCGCGGCCAACCTTGGTATGACCTGGACTTCGAGGCCATCGTCAGGGTCGCCGTCGATCGGCTGTTCAGCAAAGGCCACCGCCGTATCGCGCTCGCGGCGCCGCTCGACCAGATCAATCTCGGCTACGTGCTCGTCGAAAATTACCGGCGCGAGTTGACGGCGCACGGCATCGACTTCGACCCGACGCTCGTGCTGCGCTCCGGTCCCGATCAGGCGGGCGGCTACGATCTGGCGCAGCAGCTGCTGCGGGCGAAGGAGCGGCCGACCGCGATCCTGCTTGCCAGCGAAGTGCCCTCCGTCGGCCTCTATCGCGGGCTGATCGAGGCGGGCGTGCGGCCCGGGCGGGACATCGCCGTGATCGGCCGCGATAGCCTGCACGCCCGGTTTCTATCGCCGACGCTGACCTCGTTCACGACGTCGCTCCGCGACCTCGGAATTGCGCTGGCAGAGGCTCTGCTTTCGACGATGCCGTCCTACGAGGAACTCTATGCGCGGTCGATGGGTCAGCTGTGGCCAATGACGCTTCGCGAGGGCGAAAGCGACGACTTCGAGGTGCATCTCGGGTAGGTAGCGCTCCCTCGCGCGACACTGCCAAGCGCGTCGAATCGTGCACCCGGGCCGAAGCTAACGGTTGTGCCGCAGGTCGATACAAGGAGCCAACGACTGCTTTACCCCA
>JBEHXS010000169.1:0-5889 GCA_048498575.1 Pseudomonadota bacterium | reverse complement strand
TGGTTCCGCCAGAACGTCATCATGAAGGTGCCGTTCCCGCATCCCGGCTTCATGCGCGAGGTCTATCCGGGCTTCCTGCAGATCTCCGGCTTCCTGTCCATGAACATGGACCGCCACATCCAGGCGCACCGCGATCTGTTTAATCACCTGGTTTCCGGTGATGGCGATTCGGCCGACAAGCAGCGCGATTTCTATGACGAGTACCTGGCAGTGATGGATTTGACCGCCGAGTTCTATCTCCAGACGGTCGACACGGTGTTCCTGCGCCATGCGTTGCCCAAGGGCGAGATGACCCACCGCAACGTGCGGGTCGATCCGAAGGCGATCCGCCACGTCGCGCTCCTCACCGTCGAGGGCGAGAACGACGACATCTCGGGCGTCGGCCAGACCAAGGCGGCCCACGACATCTGCACGTCGCTCCCCGACACGATGAAGGCGCACTACCTCCAGCCCAAGGTCGGGCATTACGGCGTCTTCAACGGCTCTCGCTTCCGCGCCGAGATCGCCCCGCGCATCGCCGATTTCATCGCCACCCACGCCCACCGGCCGAAGAACGGCAAGGGCTAAGGCGCAAGCCGGCCTGAGCCATCCCCAACGCTAACCTCCCTTGGGGGCAGGCCGGAATTGCAGCAGGCCGCTTCGGGGAGGGGGGGGTCTCCGACCCGCCCTGCGGCCAAAAAGCGACAAGGCCCTGTCGCTTTTTTCTTGAAAGGCCCCCTTGCCTCCACCACGTCGTACGTTGTTACGTACGATACTCCCACGGAGGGAAAGGGAACGACGATGTTCTACGGTCATGCGCTGCGCCCGGCTTGGTCGCCGCTGCCTATTATTCTGGTGCTTCTCGCTTTCTGGGTCGCCTGGCCGCTGGGACTGGCGCTGCTCGTGGCCTTCCTCTTCTGGGGCCATCGCATGCGCCATTTCGGCAGCCGCTTCGAAGGCATGTGCCGCAACGCCGCCTCGTCCGATTGGGTTCGTGGCCCACGCGGCGGCGATTGGGCCGGCCGCGGCTTTAGCCGCAGCGGCAACAGCGCCTTCGACGATTATCGCGACGCCGAGCTTCGCCGGCTCGATGAAGAGCGCCGGAAGCTCGACGACGAGCGCCGCGAGTTCGAGCAGTACGTGCACGACCTGCGCCGTGCCCGCGACAAGGACGAGTTCGATCGCTTCATGGCCGACCGCGAGAAACGCGCCAAGCCGAAGGGCGACACCATCGATCTCTGACTGACGGCGAAAGTGCCATCATCCTGAAACGGCGGAGCTTTTGGCCCCGCCGTTTTTGTTTCCCGCCACCAAGTGACGGCGGGGAAACATATGCGGAACGAATCCGCCGTGCCATGATGGCCGCGCCCGTTTGATTCGAGCGAATTTCGCGCCCATGGCCTTCGTCGCCCGCCGCCCGGCGGAGCCCTTTCCGGATCGCTTCGAGATCGCCACCGATTCTGGCGTCGTCGCCATTGATCTCCGCCGCCATCCGCGCGCCCGCAACTATACGCTGCGCGTCAGCGGGCCTAGCCGCGCGCCGGTGCTCACCATGCCGAAGCGCGGCTCGCTCCATGAGGCCCGCCGCTTCCTCGAGCGCCACGCCGCCTGGCTGAAGCACCAGATCGAGAAGCTGCCCGCCGCCACCGTCATCGCGGACGGCACGTCGATTCCGATCCGCGGCGTCATGCACGTCATCCGCCACGCGCCGGGCACGCGCGGCACCGTCGCCGTCGCCAACGATATCGCCGGCGCCGCTCTCGTCGTGCCCACGCCCGAACTGGGCGATACGGGGCAGCTCCGCCGCCGCGTCGTCGATTTCCTGAAGCGCGAGGCGAGGCGCGATCTCGAGTGGGCGGTCATCCGCCACACCCTGGCGCTGGGCGTCCGCGCCAAATCCATCCGCGTGCGTGATCAGGTCAGCCGCTGGGGCTCGTGCTCGGCCGATGGTCACCTGTCGTTCTCGTGGCGGCTGGTCATGGCGCCGCCGGCCGTGCTCGATTATCTCGCCGCCCACGAGGTTGCCCACCTCGCCGAGCTCAACCATTCGCCGCGTTTCTGGCGCATCTGCGAGCATCTCGCGCCCCAGTCGTCCGCTGCCCGCGCCTGGCTGCGCACCAACGGCGCCACGCTCCACGCCATCGCCGCCGAATAGCCGCCGCGCGCTTCTGGCGCTGGCCGGCTCCGCCGCGAAGGCGTAAGTCTCGAAGTGCCCGCCCGCCTTCGCCTCCCGCCGCATGCGCCTCAAGCCCGATACGCCCGCCTTCACGCTGCTGCTCGCGTTCCTGACGATGATCGGGCCGATGTCGACGGACATCTTCCTGCCCTCGCTGCCCTCCATGGCGCGCGTCTTCAACACGACCGCCGCCGGCGCCCAGGCCACCATCACCGCCTATTACGTTGGCTTCGCCCTCGCCCAGATCATCTACGGGCCGATCTCCGATCGCGTCGGACGCCGGCCCGTGCTGCTCATCGGGCTCGCCGGCTACGTCCTCGCAAGCCTCGCCTGCGTCGTCGCGCCCTCGCTAGAGGCGCTGATCGTCGCCCGTGTCGTCCAGGCGGTCGCCGCCGCCGCGCCGATCATCCTTGCCCGCACCATCGTCCGCGACATTCACTCCGGCGTGCGCGCCGGTACTCTGCTGTCGGTGATGTCGTCGATCATGGGCGTCGTGCCCATCGTTGCCCCGGCCGTCGGCGGCTTTCTCGATGTGCACTTCGGCTGGCAGTCGAACTTCTGGATCATGACGGCGTCCGGTGTGCTCGCCTTTCTCGCCGTCGCCTTCATTCTGCCCGAGACGATCGGCGGCCGCCGCGCCGCCCGGCTCTCGCCGGCCAGCATCCTCGCCTCCTATCGCGTCATCGCCGGCGACCCCACCTTCCGCATCTACGCCGCGATGGTCTGCCTCAGCTACGGCGGCCTCATCACCTACGTCGGCGTCTCGTCCTTCATCGTCCAGGGCCACTATCGGCTGTCGCCCGTCGGCTATGGCTTCACCTTCGCCATCGGCGCGCTCGGCTACATCGTCGGCACGTTCCTTGGGCGCATCATCGCCACCCGCCGCGGGCTCGATCGCGCCGTCGGCGGCGGCTGCGCCTTCCTCGCCGCCGGCGGCGTCCTGCTCCCCGCCGCCATTGCCCTGGGCCCCGGTCGCGTCGTCGAGTTCATCATTCCCGTCGTCGTCTACATGATCGGCATCGGCATCATCATTCCGCAGGGCATCGCCGCCGCGCTGACGCCGTTTCCCGAGCGGGCAGGGGCCGCCTCCTCGCTCATCGGCTTCCTGCACATGACCACCGCCGCGGTCGTGCTCGGCGCGGCCGGCGTCCTGTTCGGCGATGCCGCCTTTGCCAATGCCTGCGTGCTCGGCGTCACCGGCGCGCTGGCGCTGGTGATCTACGTCGGCGGCGCGCGCCTGCGCACCGCTCCGGCCTAGCCGCCGAACAGCCGCTCGAAGAAGTTCCGCCGCCGCACCGGCACGTAATCGGGGTTGCCCGCCGCGGTGCCGACACCGGTCGGCGGCAGCGGCAGCCCGGCATCCGGGTCGCCGTCGTCCTGCTCGGCGATCTGGCCGATCGGGTCGGTCTCCGGTGCCAGCACCAGCGGCCGTCCGTCCTCGCCGACGCTGGCGTAGAGGTCGGGCGGCTGCCCGGTCTGGCCTGCCGCCACCTGGTAGTTCTGCGGCGCGCCGATCTGGTAGTTGCCGGGCAGGTCCGCCACCTGCACGCCCTTCAGCGCCACCGTCATGAACCGGTTCCACGCCACCGCCGGCAGGTTCGAGCCGCTCGCCTGCTTGGTCGGTGAATCGTCGTCGTTGCCGAACCACACGCCGGTGGTCAGCGCCGCCGTGTAGCCGACGAACCAGGCGTCGCGGAAGTCCTGGCTAGTGCCCGTCTTGCCGGCCGCCTGCCAGCCCGGCACCTTCGCCCGCTGGCCCGTGCCGGTCAGGATCGTCTGCTCCAGCATCGCGTTCATCATGCCGACGTAGAGCGGGTCGATCACCTGGCCGCGGCCCGAGCCGCTGCGCTCGTAGAGCACGTTGCCCTTGTCGTCCGAGATGCGGTCGATGACGTGCGGGATGATCCCGCGCCCGCCGTTGGAAAAGGGCACGAACGCCGCTGTCATTTCGAGCGGCGTCACCTCGGAGGTGCCGAGCGCGATCGACGGCGTCGCGGCGAGCGGCGAGGTGATGCCCAGCCGATGCGCCGTCGCCACTACCGCCGCCGGCCCGACCTCCTGGGTGAGCTGCGCCGACACCGTGTTCAGCGACAGCGAGATCGCCGTCGCCAGCGTCACCGGCCCCTTGTAGTCCTTGCCGTAGTTCTGCGGCTTCCACCCGTCGATCGACACCGGCTGGTCGACGCGCACCGTCTCGGGGGTCAGCCCGTCTTCCAGCGCCGTCAGGTAGACGAACGGCTTGAACGAGGAGCCTGGCTGGCGCATCGCGCTCACCGCGCGGTTGAACGGGCTCGTCGCATAGTCGCGCCCGCCGACCAGCGCCTTCACCGCCCCGTCGGGGTCGATCGCTACCATCGCGCCTTGCCCGACCCCGTATTTCTTGCCGCTCTCGGTGAGCGTCTGGCTGAGCGCGTCGGAGGCCGCCGCCTGCAGCTTCAGGTCGATCGAGGTGTCGACGATCAGGTCCTGGCTCACCGCGCCGACATAGTCCGGGAGCTGGTCCATCACCCAGTCCGCGACGTAACGCCCGCTGCCGCTGGCGACGTCGTTGACCGGCGTCACCTTGGTCGCGTCGGCGAGGCTCACTTCGCGGTCGCTGATGTAGCCGGCGTCCTTCATCGCGGCCAGCACCTGCTGCGCCCGTCCCTTGGAGGCCGCCGGGTTGGCGATCGGCGAATAGTACGAGGGCGCCTTGAGCAGCCCGGCGATGGTCGCGGCTTCCGCGAGATTCAGCGTCCGCGCCGACTTGCCGAAGTAGCGGTGCGCCGCGGCATCGACGCCGTAAGCGCCGGCGCCGAGATAGACGCGGTTGAGGTAGAGCTCGAGGATCTGCTGCTTGGAGAGCCGCATCTCCAGCCACACCGCGAGGATCGCTTCCTGCACCTTGCGGCCGAAGGTCCGGTCGGGCGTCAGGAACAGGTTCTTGGCGAGCTGCTGGGTCAGCGTCGAGCCGCCCTGCACCACGCCGCCGGCCGCAAGGTTGGTGAAGGCGGCGCGCACGAGGCCGATCGGGTCGATGCCGAAATGGTAGTAGAAGCGCCGGTCCTCGATCGATACCACCGCCTCCGGCAGGTAGGGCGACATCTCGTCCAGCGAGAGGCTCTGCCCGTTGGTGTCGCTGTGGTTGGTTATCAGCGAGCCGTCGGCGGCGACGATGCGCACGCTGGGCTGCTTCGCCGGCACCGTCCAGTCGGCGGTCGCCGGCAGCCGCGCCGCGTAGTAGGCGATCACGCCGGCCGCGCCCAGGAAGCCGATGGCGAAGACCAGGAAGGCGACCTTGGCGATGCGGCCGATCACGCCGCGCCCGCGCTTGCCGCCGCCCTTGCTGCCCCTGCTCTTGCTTGTCTTGGCCTTCGCCCGCCGCGCCGTCTTCTTGATCGGCACAGTCCGGTCGCCGTCGGCGAGGCCGAAGCCCAGCGACGCGTCGTCGTCGGGATCGCCGCGCTCCGCGGCGCCCCTGCCTTTTGCTTTTCGCGTCGCCATGATGGGAAGCCTAAAGCGACGCTAGATGCGGCGATTTAAGGGCGGGTTAACCGCCAGCCAAGCGGCCCCGCCGCCGGCGATCATGAATCTCGTATTGCCTTGTCTGTCATGGGCCGATATTTGGCCTCGTTGCATCATCGCAATAGTGCTCTCAGCCTTACGCCACGAGTGAACAGGCGATGTTTGGAATCGTGCGAGGCGCCCCGACAAAACTCGAAGCGGCGCTGCTTCATAGAATTTACGAGCGTAAC
>JBEHXS010000168.1:0-5891 GCA_048498575.1 Pseudomonadota bacterium | reverse complement strand
CTCAGTCGGGAACGGCCCCTCGCCGACGCGCGTCGTGTACGCCTTGGTGATGCCGAGCACGTAGTCGATGCCGCGCGGCCCCATGCCGGCGCCGATGCCGGCCTGCCCTGCCACTGTGTTCGACGAGGTGACATAGGGATAGGTGCCGTGGTCGATGTCGAGGAGCCCGCCCTGCGCCCCCTCGAACAGGATGCGCTTGCCGGCGCGCCGCGCCTCGTCGAGCAGCTGCCAGGCGGTCGCTGCGAACGGCAGCACCTTCGGCGCCACCGCCGTCAGTTCGGCCAGGAGCGTCGCGGCCGGGATCTCGGCCTCGCCAAGCCCGCGGCGAAGCGCGTTGTGATGGGCGAGCAGCCGCTCGACCTTGCCGGGCAGGCTGGCGCGATCGGCAAGGTCCATGAGACGGATCGCGCGCCGCCCGACCTTGTCCTCGTACGCCGGGCCGATGCCGCGGCGCGTCGTGCCGAGCCGCGTGCCGGTGCTGGAGTTTTCGCGGGCCGCGTCGAGCTCGCGGTGCAGCGACAGGATCAGCGGCGCGTTCTCCGCCACCTTGAGGTTGGCCGGCGTCACCGTCACGCCCTGCTCCGCCAGCCGCGCGATCTCGTCGATCAGCGCCTGCGGATCGAGCACGACGCCGTTGCCGATCACCGACAGCTTGCCCGGCCGCACGACGCCGGACGGCAGCAGGCTGAGCTTGTAGCTGACGCCGTCGATCACCAGCGTGTGGCCGGCGTTATGGCCGCCCTGGAAGCGGACCACGATGTCCGCCCGCTCCGACAGCCAGTCGACGATCTTGCCCTTGCCCTCGTCGCCCCACTGCGACCCGACGACCACCACATTCGCCATATCTAGCGCTACCCCTGACAGACTCGCCCCGGCGCCAATAACGGGCACCGGGGCGAAAAAAGCGGGCGGACTATAGCGGCTGTCGCGGGGCAGCGCGACCGCCCAATCGTTGCGCCTAGTCCGTCGAGACGATGTCGCGGTCGGCGGGCCAGCTCACCTCGTAGGCGTTGACGATGTCGCGCGATTGGCCGGCGTCGTAGGTGTAGGTCCACGCCAGGATGCCGCGCCGGTCGTCGACGTCGGTCGCGGTCGGCGCCGTGGCGCTCCCCGCCCGCGTCACCGTGACCGCCTGGTCTTCCGCATAGGGAATGCGGTCGAGCACGGTGATCTCCAGCGGACGGCTGTGCAGGTTCTCGACGGTGATCTTGTAGCTGCGCTGGTCGGTCTTGCGCGTGTTGACGATGAAGCCGTGCTGGCCGGTCTGCTCGGTGAGCGTGGCGCGCGTGACGTGGACGCGATCGTCGGCGCCGAAACCAAGGTCGATGTCCTTGGCCGCCTCGCTGAACGCGATCGCGCCGTTGCCGACGAAGCTGCCGTCGCGGAACAGGGCGACCGGCCCGGCGAGCAATGGCGCCCCCGACGGCGAGGTGAACGAAGCGGTGAGGTAGGCGGTCTCGGCCAGCGCCGGCGCGATCTTCACGCTGAGCTTGGGATCGAGCGTCTCGCTGCCGAGCTGCAGCGAGCGCGCGCCCTTGCCGCTCGCCACCGAGACCGCGCCCGGCACATCGTACTCCGCATGGAAATCGCCGAAGTCGGCCGCCGCCTCGATCACGGTCGCCGGCTCTGCGGCGAGATCGGCTGCCCCGTCGGAGCGAAACGCGCCGACCCCGCCGAAGGCCTGCGCCGATGGCGGCGCGGGCGCCGCCGCCTCGTTGGCGACGTCCTTGTCGGGATCGTAGAGGCTGACCAGCGTCGGCTGCAGGTCCGGCGCATCGGTGCCGCCCTCCGTCCGCGCCGTCGACAGGGCCAGGTGAACGCCGCTCCAGTCCTCGCCGGACGCCTGCGTCACCTCGGCGCGGCGCACCAGCGTCAGCGCGGGCGCGCCGCCGCCGTCTCCGGTCGCGAGTTCGGCGTCGTAGGTCGGCTTCCACGTCGCCGAAACGACGCGGTAGGTCACCGAGAGCGACGCCGTGCCGGCGGCCTCCGCCGACACCGCGATCCGCACCTGCTTGTGCTCGGCCGGCTCCGGCAGGTCGGCGAGCGCCTGCTTCTGGGTGTCGAGCTGCCTGTCGAGGTCGCGTTCCTCGATATGCGCGGCACGCACCGCGTCGGCTACCTCGGCCAGACCCGAACCCACGGCCTCCGCCGCCGTGCTCCACGCCGCGATGTCGCCGTTGCCGGCGGCAAGCGCCTTGCCGAAGCCGCTTGGCGCCTGCTCGACCAGCTGTTCGAGGAACCGCTTGCGGGCGTCCAGCGCCGCCAGCCGGTCGTCGATCGCATCGATCTTGTCCTGAAGCTGCTGCATGGCATCCGTGATCGCCGTCCGCCGCGGATCGTCGGCCTGGCCGGCCGGCGCATCGATCGTCTCGACCGAGGCGATGGCAAAGGCGTTGTCGCCGGCTCCCGACACCTTGAGGCTGTCCGCGTCGAGTTCGTCGGGCAGGCCGTCGACGACGATAGTCGAATCGCCCTGCGGCAAAGCCACCGACGCATTCCGCACGACCGCCGCACCCGTCGGAAACACGGTCACCGAGGCGATGGCGCTGTCGGCGCGAAGGTCGTCGGCCAGCGCCGGCGATGCCAGCGCAAGCACGGCGATGGACACGCCGAGCATCAAGCCCGCGCGTGCGTTCTTCCTGAACATGATGGGAACTCCCCGGATTGCGCCCCCGCACGCCCCGCGAATTACGGAGACGTAACCCTGGATTGTGTTGCCCTCGGGCCCGGATTACGGAGATTCGGCGGCGCGACTCGCGTACTCAGCAGGAAGCATGCGCAAGGCCGATCCCACCGGTTTCGTCTTCGTCGCGCTGGCCGTCCTCGCCCTCACCGCGGCGCGGCTGGTGGCGGCGGGGCTCGTGCCGCTCAGCCCCGACGAGGCCTACTACTTCGACTGGTCGCGCCACCTTTCCTGGGGCTACTACGACCACCCGCCGATGGTCGCCTGGTGGATCGCGGCAAGCACCGCGATCTTCGGCCATTCCGCCTTCGGCGTCCGCGCCCTTGCCGTTCTCGCCGCGCTTCCCGCTTCCGCCGCCGTCGCGATCGCCGGGCGCGCGCTGTTCGACGCGCGCGTTGCGGGCCGCGCCGCCCTGTGGACCAACGCCACGCTGCTGATCGGCGTCGGCGGTTTCATCGCCACGCCCGACGAGCCCTCGCTGCTGTTCTGGACGCTCGCCGTCATGGCGTTCGCGCTCGTCGTCAGGACCGGACGCGGCGGCTGGTGGCTGCTCGTCGGCCTCGCCGCCGGCCTCGGCGTCGATTCCAAACTGACCAACCTGTTCCTGGGCCTGGGACTCGGGCTCGCCCTGATCGCGGTGCGCGACCTCCGCCGCTGGCTGTGGAACCCATGGACGTGGGCGGGGGTCGTCGTCGCTGCGGTTGTGGTGGCGCCCGTCGCGATCTGGAACGCCGGCCACGGCTGGGTGACGCTCGGCCAGTTCACCCGCATCGGCGGCGGCAGCGTCCAGCCGCTGAAGCTGCCGGAGTTCATCGTCACCCAGTTCGGGTTGCTCAATCCGCTGGTCGCGATCTTCGTCGGGCTCGCGGTCGTCGTCTGGGTAGCCCGGCGTCGCGACTACCCGGTCGCGGGCATCGCCGTGCTGGCGTGGACCGCGCTGCCCCTCGTCGCCTACATGACGCTCCATTCCCTGCACCAGCAGGTGCAGGGCAACTGGCTGGCCCCGATCTATCCGACGCTGGCTCTGATGGCGGCGGCCGCTGCCGGCGCCGCCACGGAGCGCTGGGCGGCCCTCCGCGCCCTCGCCTTCCCGGCCGGCGCCGTGCTCAGCGTCATCGGCCTCGTGCTCACCGCCAATCCCGGCAACGTCCTGCCCTTCGCGCTCGACGCCGGCCGGCAGCTTCGCGGCTGGGACGATGTCGCTGCCCGCACCGCGGCGCTCGCCACGCAAACCGGCGCACGCTGGATCGGCACCGACGGCTACGACCTCAACGCCGAGCTGGCGTGGCATCTCGCGGACGCCCCGCCGATGGTCGCCATCGCCGATCGCGCCCGCTACGTCTATCTGCCGCCGGCGGACGCCGCGCTGGCCGCCGCGCCCGGGATAGTCGTCGGCGAGAACGCCGATCTCGTCGCCCGCTGTTTCCCGAACGCCACCCGCCTGCCCGATATCGCCCGCACGAGCGGCCCGAATACCGTCGCCGCCTATGCGGTGTTCAGCGTGACATCAGCGCCGCCGGCGGCCTTCACCGCCGGCTGCGATCGTATCGGCGCGAATTAGAACACCACCCGCTTCGCCTGCACGACCCCTTCGAGGCCGCTCACCTTGGCAAGCACCGCGTCGTCGATCGGCCCGTCGATTTCGATGAGCGAGATCGCGTCCTGCCCAGCGCCTGAACGCCCGAGATTGAACGAGGCAATGTTCACCTTCTCGGCGCCGAGCAGCGTGCCAAGACGGCCGATGAAGCCGGGCTTGTCCTTGTTGGTGACGTAGAGCATCGACGGTGCGAACCCGGCCTCGAGCCCGATGTCCTTGATCTGGATGATGCGCGGCTTGCCGTCCGAGAACACCGTGCCGGCGATCGCCCGCTCCTGCTTCTCGTTCTTCACCGACAGGCGGATGTAGGTCTCGTAGGCGCCGCGCTGCGACTGGCGCACTTCGTCGACCGCGATGCCGCGCTCGCGCGCCACCACCGGCGCGTTGACCATGTTGACCTCCGACAGGATCGGCCGCAGCAATCCGGAGATCAGCGCCGAGGTCAGCGCCTTGGTGTTCATGTCGGAGACGTCGCCGGCATATTCGATGCGCACGCCGAGGATCGGCCCCTCGGTGAGCTGCCCGGCGAACAGGCCGAGATACTCGGCGAGCCGCACGAACGGCTTCAGCCGGGGCGCCTCCTCGGCCGAGATCGACGGCATGTTGAGGGCGTTGGAGACCGCGCCGGTGGTCAGGTAGTCCGCCATCTGCTCGGCGACCTGGAGCGCGACGTTCTCCTGCGCCTCCGTCGTGGCGGCGCCGAGGTGCGGCGTGCACACGACGTTGGGCAGCCCGAACAGCACGGACGATTCCGCCGGCTCGGTAACGAACACGTCGACGCCGGCGCCGGCCACCTTGCCGGCCTTGATCGCGTCGGCCAGCGCGTCCTCATCCACCAGCCCGCCGCGCGCGCAATTGATGATCCGCACCCCGTTCTTCATCTTGGCGATCGCCGCCGCGTCGATGATGTTCTTGGTCTTGTCGGTCAGCGGCGTGTGCAGCGTGATGAAATCCGAGCGGCGGAAGAGCTCGTCGAGCTCGACCTTCTCGACGCCGAGCTGGAGGGCGCGCTCGTCCGACAGGTAAGGATCGAACGCGATCACCTTCATCTTCAGGCCGACGGCGCGGTCCGCGACGATCGAGCCGATATTGCCGCAACCGACGATGCCGAGCACCTTGCCGCTGATCTCGACGCCCATGAAGCGGTTCTTCTCCCACTTGCCGGCCTGCGTCGAGGCGTTCGCCTCGGGCAGCTGGCGCGCCACCGCGAACATCATCGCGATGGCGTGCTCGGCGGTGGTGATCGAATTGCCGAACGGCGTGTTCATCACGATGATGCCGCGCGTCGTCGCCGCCGGCACGTCGACGTTGTCGACGCCGATGCCGGCCCGCCCGATGACCTTGAGCTTGCCCGCGGCGGCGAGCAGCTTCGCCGTCACCTTGGTCGCCGAGCGGATGGCGAGACCGTCGTAGTCGCCGATGATCGCCTGGAGCTTGTCTTTGTCCTTGCCGAGGTCGGGCTGGTAGTCGACCTCGACGCCGCGGTCCTTGAAGATCTGGACGGCGGTCTTGGAAAGCTTGTCGGAAACGAGCACGCGCGGTGCCATTGTGGTCGGTCCTGCGGTTTGCCCTTCCCGCTTTCCCCGCGAAAGCGGGGCCGAGCGGCCGGGC
>JBEHXS010000167.1:0-5986 GCA_048498575.1 Pseudomonadota bacterium | reverse complement strand
GACGTGGCGCGAGGCGTCGAAGGTCTCGTCGATCTGGCCTTCGGGAGTCTTGCCCGACGCCACCAGCGCGACGATCTTGCCGTCTTCCACGACGATGCCACCGCCCGCGCCTTCGGCGAGGATGGCGAGCGGGTTCTTGATCCATTGGCGCATGGGAGAGGCCTCTAGCGCCCGGCGAGACGGGCGGACGGAATGACGGAGAGCAGCGCGGACAAAGAAAAGGTAGAAGCGATCACGCGAGCCTCGCCGCCACGACTTCCACCTCGACCAGAAACTCCTCGCGCGTGAAGCCGGCGACGATCATCAGCGTCGAGGCCGGCAGCGGATCGGAAACGTGGCGGTCGCGGACGCTCATGTAGGCGCGCATGTCCTCGCGGCTGGTGACGTAGGCATTGATGCGCACGATATCCGCAAGGGTCATGCCGTCTTCGGCAAGGATCGCCGCGATGTTCTGGAAGCAGACCTCGGTCTGCCCTTCGACGGTCGGCGACAGCTTGTCGCCGGGCTTGAGGCCGAGCTGGCCGGAACAGAAGACGAGCCTCGCGCCGGCCGGCACGGCGACGCCGTGGCTATAGCGGCCGAAAGGCGCGCGGATCGCCGCGGGATTGATCGCTCGGTTCATTTTTCTGGCTGGCCGCCCCGTTTTGGTGGCCTCCACGCTACGATTGCGATGTGCGCCGTTGCAAGCGGGGCCAAGGGGCGCTCGGGCCCCTGCCGCTTTCTTGTGCAATCGCCATGCCCTAGAGTGCGAGAGAAGCGATGGCCGGAGGGCTGTCCGCGCGAGCCGCCATGGCACACGTCTTGCGACGTTTGAGCGAATGTCTTGCGGGCCGCGTGGGGAGCGGCCCGGGGGTCCAGAGGAACGCGTGGCGACAACAAACTCTCCCCGGCCACGCCTTGGAGGCGGAGAACAACCATGACCACAATCAGGCAACTGGCGCTGGCGCTCGCCGCGGGGGCAACGGCCCTGGCGCTGGCCGGCCCGGCGCTCGCCCTCGACGAGGTGTCGTTCGGCACCAACTGGCTGGCCGAGGCCGAGCACGGCGGCTTCTACCAGGCGGTCGCCGACGGCACCTATGAGAAATACGGGCTGAAGGTGACCATCGTGCAGGGCGGGCCGCAGGCCGCCAACCGGCAGCTCGAACTCGCCGGCAAGGTGACCTTCTACATGGCCGGCAACCTGCTGGAGCCGTTTAACGCGGCGGCGCAGGGCATCCCGCTGGTCGAGGTCGCGGCGATGTTCCAGAAGGATCCGCAGATCCTGATGGCGCATCCCGACGCCGGCGTCGACACATTCGCCGACCTCGCCAAGCTGCCGACGCTCTATATGGGCAAGGATTTCTTCGTCAGCGATTTCGCGTGGATGAAGTCGGCCTATCCCGGATTCAAGGACGAGCAGTTCAAGCCGTACAACTTCAATCCCGGCCCGTTCATCGCCGACAAGCAGTCCGGCCAGCAGGGCTACGCCACATCCGAGCCGTATGCCGTGATCAATGCCGAAGGCGGCTTTCAGCCGAAAGTGTTCCTGCTCGCCGATAACGGCTGGACGACCTACTCGACCATGATCGAGACGACGTCCGATTACCTCGCCGCGCATAAGGACATCGTCCAGCGGTTCGTCGATGCCTCGACGATTGGCTGGTACAATTATCTCTACGGCGACAACACGGCCGCGAACGAGCTGATCAAGAAAGACAACCCCGACATGGACGATGCCCAGATCGCCTTCTCGATCAAGACGATGAAGGATTCCGGTCTGGTCGTTTCCGGCGAGGCGCTGACCGGCGGCATCGGCTGCATGAGCGACGCCACCATCAAGGATTTCTACGACAAGATGGTCAAGGCGAACGTGGTCCCGGCCGGCCTTGACCTGTCGAAGTTCTACACGACGGCGTTCGTCTGCAAGAAGGTCGGTATGGACCTGGCAAAGTAAGCGGCGCATACGCCCTGACGCCGGCGGCGGCAGCGCCGCCGGCACTTGTTTTTGCCGAAGCAACGTGAGGCCCGATTGAACGCAGCCATCGTCAGCGCCGCCGCAGTCCGCGACCGGCCGCCGGCCGGGGGAAGCGCGCGCCCCCTGGTTTCGCTGCACGCGATCTCCAAGACGTTTTCCAACGGCACGCTGGCGCTGAAGGACATGTCGCTCGACGTTGGCGCGGGCGAATTCATCAGCCTGCTCGGCCCCTCCGGCTGCGGCAAGTCCACGGCGCTCCGCATCGTCGCCGGTCTCGGCGAGCCGACCTCCGGCACCATCGAATGGCCGGGCGCCACCCACGACGTGCGCGGCAAGCCGGAGCGCGAAATCGGCTTCGTCTTCCAGGAGCCGACGCTGATGCCGTGGGCAACGGTCGCCGCCAACGTCTGGCTGCCGCTGAGGCTCAAGGGGATTTCCCAGCGCGCCGCGCGCGACCAGATCATGGAAGCGCTCCGCATGGTCGGCCTCGAGACGTTTGCCGACGCTTATCCGCGCGAGCTTTCCGGCGGCATGAAGATGCGCGTCTCGATCGCGCGCGCGCTGATCACCAAGCCGAAGCTGCTGCTCATGGACGAGCCGTTCGCGGCGCTGGACGAGATCACCCGCTTCAAGCTGAACAACGACCTGCTCGAGCTGTGGCAGCGGTTCGGCTGGACGGTGATCTTCGTCACCCATTCGGTCTTCGAGTCGGTCTACCTCTCCGAGCGCATCGTCGTCATGGCGCCGCGGCCGGGACGTGTGTTCCGCGAGCTCACCATCGGCGCGCCCTACCCGCGGAGCGAGGAATTCCGGACCTCGCCGGAGTATGGCGACTACTGCCGCCTGACCTCCGACGCGCTGCACGCCGCCATGGCGGCGGGGGGCGCATGACGACGGTGGCGGCGGAGAGCCCGGCGGACACCACCGAAGAGGCGGCACCACGGGTGGCGGCGGAAGGCGGCGGAGCGCGCTGGCTGCGCATTGTCGTGCCGACCGTGATGCTGCTCCTCGTCGTCGGCATCTGGCAGGCCTACACGGTCGCTGCCCACGTGCCGCCGTACATCCTGCCGAGCCCCTCGCGCATCGCGCAATCGCTGTTCACGGACTGGCCAATCCTGCTGCCCGCCCTGCTGGTGACGCTGAAGATAACCTTCAGCGCGCTCGCGCTGGCGTTGATCGGCGGCGCGGCGCTCGCCATCCTGCTCATCCAGTCGCGCTGGATCGAGCTCGCGTTCTATCCGTACGCGGTGATCCTGCAGGTGACGCCGATCGTCGCCATTGCGCCGCTCATCCTGATCTATACGCCGACGACGCAGATCGCCCTCCTCATCTGCGCCTTCCTCGTCGGCTTCTTCCCGGTGCTATCGAATACGACGCAGGGCCTGAAATCGACCGACCACAATCTGCTCAACCTGTTCGAGCTGTACGGCGCGAGCCGCTGGCAGACGCTGCGCCTGCTTCGCCTGCCGGGTGCACTGCCATTCTTCCTCGCCGGCCTGCGGATCGCCGGCGGCCTGTCGTTGATCGCGGCTGTGGTCGCCGAGTTTGCGGCGGGCTCGGCGGGCGCCGGCTCCGGCCTCGCCTTCCGCCTGCTCGAGGCGCAGTACCGGCTGAACATCCCGCGCCTGTTCGCCGCGCTGGTGCTGCTCTCGGCGACCGGCGTCGCGATCTACGGCGTGACCAGCCTGATCTCGTGGCTGCTTCTGCGGAAGTGGCACGAGAGCGCCGTCCGCCGCGAGAATTGACGATGGCGAAGGGCTTCGCCGCGATACCGCGCGCCCCGCGCTACATGCTCGCGAACGCGACGCTGCCCGCCGTGCTGGTCGATGGCTACAAGGCGACCGCCGACGGCGATGGTCTTGCCCTCGCCGACATCACCGTGAAGGACGGGCGGATCGAGCGCATCGACCGGCCCGGACGGCGGACGACGGCGCCGAAGGTCGATCTCGACCGCGGCATGGTGTGGCCGGGCTTCGTCGACATGCACACCCACCTCGACAAGGGGCACATCTGGCCGCGCCAGCCGAACCCGGACGGCAGCTTCGACGGCGCGCTCGATGCCGTCGAGGAAGACCGGGCCAAGCGGTGGAAGGCGAAGGACGTCGCGGCGCGCATGGATTTCGCGATCCGCTCGGCCTACGCCGGCGGCACGACGCTGATCCGAACGCACATCGACTCACGGCCGCCGCAGCATCGCATCTCGTGGCCAGTGTTCGCCGAGATGCGCGAGAAGTGGGCGGGCAAGGTCGACCTGCAGGCGGTCTGTCTGGTGACGATCGACGAGTTCCTCAATGACGCGACCGCCGACGACCTCATCGACGTCGTCGCCGGGCACGGCGGCATCCTCGGCGCCGTCACTTTCATGATCCCCGAACTGGAGCGCGCGCTGGAGACGCTGATGCTGCGCGCCGCCAACCGCGGCCTCGACCTCGACTTCCACGTCGACGAAACCGGCGATCCGGCCGCGAGCTCGCTCCGCGCCATCGCCGACGTCGCGCTGCGCACCGACTTCCCCGGCAGCATCGTCGCTGGCCACTGCTGCTCGCTCGCCATGCAGCCGGAGGGCGAGGCCGAGGCGACCATGGATCGCGTCGCGGAAGCCGGGATTGCGGTGGTGTCGCTGCCCATGTGCAACATGTACCTGCAGGACCGGCAGGCGGGCGTGACGCCGCGCTGGCGGGGAGTGACGCTGGTCCACGAACTCGCCGCGCGCGGCGTGCCGGTGGCGGTCGCCTCCGACAACACCCGCGACCCCTTCTATGCCTACGGCGACCTCGACATGGTCGAAGTCTTCCGCGAGGCGGTGCGCATCCTCCACCTCGACCATCCGATCGGGAACTGGCCGGCGGCGGTGACCCGAACGCCGGCGCAGATCCTCGAACATCCCGAGCGCGGCGTGATTGCCGCCGGCGCGCCCGCCGACCTCGTGCTGTTCCGCGC
Organism: Pseudomonadota bacterium; assembly: GCA_048498575.1. Classification (GTDB taxonomy): domain Bacteria; phylum Pseudomonadota; class Alphaproteobacteria; order Rhizobiales; family Kaistiaceae; genus DASZQY01. The sequence goes on along the minus strand of JBEHXS010000167.1, from coordinate 1,092 downwards.
CCGCTCGTTCACCGAGTTCCTCTCCCGTCCGCAAGGCGACCGCACGGTGCTACGCTCCGGCAAGGCGATCGACACGACGCGGCCCGACTATCGCGAGCTTGACGATCTGATGGGGCGAAAGAGATGAGCGAACGCTACGACATCCAGCGCCTGAAGACGGCGCTCGCCGGGCTCAAGATCGAAGAAAACCCGGCGATCGTGAAGCAGAAGAGCCGCGACTTCTTCTGGTACTCGCCGGTGCTGAAGCGCCAGCTCGACCATGTCACCGCCGATCTCGTCGTCTCGCCGAAGGACGAGGGCGAGGTGATCCGCGTGCTCGCCGCCTGTTTCGAGCTCGGCATACCGGTGACGCCGCGCGGCGCCGGCACCGGCAACTACGGCCAGGCCATGCCGCTCGCCGGCGGCGTATTGCTCAACCTCGCCGAGATGAACAAGGTGAAGTCGATCGGCCGCGGCCGCGTCGTGACGGAGGCCGGCGCCGTGCTCGCCGATATCGACCGCCAGACGCGGAGCGGCTCGCAGCAGGAAATCCGCCTGCATCCCTCGACCTACAACACCGCCTCGCTCGCCGGCTTCGTCGCCGGTGGCTCCGGCGGCATCGGCTCGATCAACTGGGGCGGCCTCCGCGACGTCGGCAACGTGCTGTCGCTGCGCGTCGTCACGATGGAGGCCAAGCCGCGCGTCATGGCGATCCGCGGCCGCGACCTCGCCAAGGTGATGCATGCTTACGGCACCAACGGCATCATCACCGAGGTCGAAGCGCCGCTCGACGCCGCCTACGACTGGATCGACGTGCTGGTCGGCTTCGACGACTACATCCATGCCGTGCGCTTTGCCTACGCCATGGCGCATCAGGACGGGCTGCTGTTCAAGGAGATCGCGACCGTCGCGGCGCCGGCGCCCTACGATTATTTCCTGCGCCACCGCAAGTTCCTACGCCGCGAGCAATCGCTGGTGCTGATGATGGTGGCGCCGCACGCCATCGACCCGTTCCTGGCGCTGATCGCGCGCGACCGGGGCGAGCTCGTCTACCGCTCGGACACGGCGACCGACGAGGAGAAGAAGGGCCTGCCGCCGGTCTACGAGATGACC
>JBEHXS010000166.1:0-5987 GCA_048498575.1 Pseudomonadota bacterium | reverse complement strand
GGCATCGGCGCCGGCATGGGGCCGCGCGGCATCGACTACGTGCTCGGCATCACCAAGGCGTACACGACGCGCGTCGGCGAGGGGCCGTTCCCGACTGAGGACAAGGGCGAGGCGGGCGAGCGGCTAGGGCGCGTCGGCAACGAGTTCGGCACCGTTACCGGGCGCAAGCGGCGCTGCGGCTGGTTCGACGCGACGCTGGTCCGCCAGATGGTCCGTGTGAACAGCATCGACGGCATCGCGCTCACCAAGCTCGACGTGCTCGACGGGCTCGACACGATCAAGGTGGCGGTCGGCTATACGCTCGACGGCAAGCGCATCGATCACTTCCCGGCGGCGGAGGGGGCGCAGGCGCGCGTCGTGCCGGTCTACGAGGAGATCGAGGGCTGGCGCGAATCGACCGCCGGTGCGAGGTCATGGGCACAGTTGCCGGCGCAGGCGGTCCGCTACGTGCGGCATATCGAGGAGCTTATCGGCGCGCCTGTAGCCTTACTTTCGACAAGTCCAGAGCGCGACGATACGATTCTCGTCCATGATCCTTTCCAGAGCTGAATTTAGCGGCTAATAGAAACATCGGCAGAGCGGAAATAAATGGCCGAATATTACGCCGTACTCAGCAAGGCGGTTTCTAGCCTTGAGGCGAACAGCGCTGACGCGCGCCGCGCTGTCTATGATAAGGCGCGCAACGCTCTCATCGGGCAGCTGAAGGCGATCGATCCGCCGCTGCCGACCTCCGAAATTTCTCGCCAGCGCCTGGAACTCGAGGAAGCGATCCGCCGCGTCGAGCGCGAGACGTCCTCGCTGCCGGCAGGCTCGCCCGTGCGCGTGACGCCGGCCAGGCGAACGCCGCCGGCCGAGCGGCCGCCGCCGGCGAACCCCAAGGACGTCTTCCGCCGCGCCATCCAGCAGGCAGAAGCCGAAGCGGCGGCGAACGAACCGGCCGCTGCCCCGCCGCCCGCGGCGACGCCGCGGCGCGAGCGCGCACCGGCAACAGCGCGCACCGACGACTGGTCGAGCGACCGCATGGACGTGGCGCCGCCGCCGAAGCCGGCGCCGCAGTACCTGCCGTCGCAAGGCTACGTCGAGGAAAAGCCGGCGCCGAGCGACGAGCCGCGACTGGCGCCCGACTATGAATATGAGTGGGAGCAGGGGCAGGCGCCGTCGGTGTCCGCTCCGGCCTCGAAGCTGCCGCCGCCGCGCGAGAACGAGCCCTACGTCGAGGCGCGCGACCGCGGAGCCCGCGTCAAGGGCGAGAAGCGGGGCCGGGCGGCAAAGCAGGCCGAACTCGACGACGTGCTCGAGCAGGCGCCGCGTCCATCGCGGCTGCCGATCATCATCCTGCTGGTGCTGATCGCCATCATGGTGGTCGGCCTCGGCGCGTTTGCCTATTCGCAACGCGACATGCTCGCCGACCTGTTCGGCGGCTTCGACAACAAGGGCGCGCCGGCGGCGACCGCCACCGCGCCGACGCCGCCTCCGCAACCCGTCGATACGAGCGGCAAGGCGACCGATCGCCTGCTGCCGCCGGGCGGCGACAACGGCGCTGCCGCGCCGGGGACCGACGACGCCAGCGCGGGCGCACCGTCCGACGACAACGCGCCGACCGCCGATTCTTCCGTGCGCAGCGTGACGCCAGGACAGGACAACGGCGCCGCGGCCACTGCACCTTCCGACACGACTGCGCCTGCGGATAATTCAACGGCGACCGCCGCGGCACCTGCCGACCAGACCGCGGCAGCGCCGGCGGCCGCCGCTCCTGCCGCCTCCGCCCCTGCCGAAGACGATGCGCTCGTCGCGCAGCCCGCGACCCTCTACGAGCAGCCGCTCGATCCGTCGCAGCAGGCGAACGGCATGCTCGCGATCCAGGCGGCGGCGACGTGGAGCTTCGTCCCGTCCGCCGACGGCGGCACGATCGTCGCCAACATCGACGTGCCGCAGCGCGGGCTGAAGCTCAATCTCACGATCGCCAAGAACACCGACCAGACGCTGCCGGTCAGCCACGTCGTGCAGATGAAGTTCACGGTGCCGGCGAATTTCCCGGGCAAGAGCATCAGCGACGTGCCGCGCTTCGTGGCCAAGCCCGCTGCCGACGCGCGCGGCACCCCACTGATCGGAGCCCCGGCGAAGGGCAACCAGGGATTCGTATTCGTCCTGTCGAACGATCCTGCCGACCTCACCACCAATCTGGCGCTGCTCAAGCAGGAGTGGTTCGACCTCTACGTCGTCTACGGCAGCGGCCAGCGCGCGGTCATCAGCTTCGAGAAGGGCACACCCGGCCAGCGCGTGTTCGACAAGGCGTTCGCCGCCTGGGGCGTTGCCGGATAGCTGCCATTCCGCGGCGGGGCTTGCCGCCGCCGGTCCATCCTGCGATTATTCTGCCTATTCCGAGGGGTGCTCCTGCTAGGAGCTGAGACGGCGCAAGAGCCGAACCCTTCGAACCTGATCCGGGTAATGCCGGCGAAGGGACGGAAAGATGGCTTGCCCGCACTCACCTTTCATCGTCGTCCGCGCGCTTCTCGCTGAGGCGCAGCCATGATCGTCGTCCGCGCGCTCGGTGTCGGCGTGGTGCTCGTCCTGATCTGGCAGGCGGTGATCGTCGTCTTCGCGCCGCCGGCCTATCTGCTGCCGGCGCCGCTTGCCGTCTTTGCCGCGCTCCGCGACCGGCCGGACCTGTGGCGGGTCGATGCAGTGACCACCCTCACCGAAACGATTGTCGGGCTGGCGATCGGCACGGCGGTCGGCGCGGCGCTGGCGCTGCTCATGTCGTTCATTCCCCTGACGCGCCGCGTGCTGCTGCCGACGATGATCGTCAGCCAGGCGATCCCGGTATTCGCGATCGCGCCCATCCTCGCCCTGTGGTTCGGGTTCGGCGTCACTTCCAAGGTGGTGATGGCGACGATCGCGATCTTCTTTCCGGTGGCCTCCGCCTTCGCCGACGGGCTGACGCGCGCCGATCCCGGTCTCGTCGATCTGGCGCAGCTTTACGGCGCGCGGCGCTGGCAGGAGGTCAGCGTGATCCGCATCCCGGGCGCGCTCCCCAGTCTGATCACGGGCGTCAGGCTCGCCGCCGTCTATGCGCCCGTCGGCGCACTCATCGGCGAGTGGGTCGGGTCCACCTCCGGCCTCGGCTACGCCATGCTTTTCGCCAACGCGCGCTCGGAGACCGCCGTCGTCTTCGCTGCCCTCATTCTCATCGTCGCGATGTCGGTGCTGCTCCGCGCCGCCGTCGATCTCGTCACCGCCAACCTGGCGCCATGGGCGCCCGAAATCCGCTGATCCCGAAAGGACTGATTGTCATGAGACGCCTTGTTCTTGCCGCCGCGGCGCTCGCCGTGTTGCTCGCCGCGGCGCCGGCTTCCGCCGCCGACAAGCTCACTGTGCTGCTCGACTGGTACGTCAACCCCGATCACGCGCCGCTGGTCGTCGCCAAGGAGGGCGGCTACTTCGCCAAACATGACCTCGACGTCGATCTGGTGGTGGCCTCGGATGCCTCGGCGCCGGCAAAGCTGGTTGCCGCGGGCAAGGCGGACGTCGCGATTTCGTACCAGCCCGACATGATGCTGCAGATCAAGGAGGGGGTGCCGATCGTGCGCTTCGGCACGCTTATCGACTCGCCGCTCAACTGCCTGATCGCGCTGAAGGACGGCCCGGTGAAGTCGCTCGCCGACCTCAAGGGCAGGACGATCGGCTATTCCATCGCCTCGTTTCAGGATGCCTACCTCAACGCCATTCTCGGCACGGTCGGGCTTTCCTCGAAGGACGTGAAGGTCGTCAACCTCAACTACAATCTCCTGCCGCCGCTGCTCGCCGGCCAGGTCGATGCCATCATGGACGGCTACCGCAACGTCGAGCTGATCCAGCTCGAGGATCAGGGCCACCCGGCGCAGGCGTGGTTCCCGGAGGAGAACGGCGTCCCCGGGTACGACGAACTCGTCTACGTCGCCGCTGCCGACAAAGTTAACAGCGACTCGCGCCTGCCGCGGTTCCTGGCGGCGATCAAGGAGGCGACAGCCTTCATCGCCGCGCATCCGGACGAGGCGCTCGCCATGTTCCTCAAGGCGCACAGCGATCTCGACAACGACCTGACGAAGAAGCAGTACGCGGCGACGCTGAAGTACTTCCCGAAGGACCCGGGCGAGCTCGATCAGGCGCGCTATCTCGGCTTTGCCGGCTTCCTGAAGCTGAACGGCCTGATCGACACCGTGCCGCCGCTGAGCTCGTTTGCCGTCCAGCTTCCCGAGTAGTCACATCGTGCGGCGTTCCGTCGTCGAAGGCCGCACGCAATTCGCTTGACGGTATCAGCCAACGGAATACATGGGGCGCGTTCGCCGCGCTTTGCCGGCGAATGAAGGACTTAGGTGAAACAAGCGATGCCCAGCGACAGTCATAGTCGAATGTGCGTGCCGCCTTCGGCGGTCGCGGGCGCCTGACCTCGGGCTCGTCGCGATCGGCCGGAAGCGGCCGACCGGAAACGACGAGCCATGGAAAACGAAAACCCCAGCATTGAAGCGGCGGCGGTATCGCCCGCCGTGATGGCGGCCGCGCTCGCCGACCAGCACGTCGCCGACGTGGTCGAGCTGCTCAACGGCGAGCCCATCGAAACCGCGGCCGAGATCGTCAGCCTGCTGCCCCGCGATCAGGCGGTCGCGGTGCTCGACCAGCCCGGTCTCGAGCGCGCCGCCGACCTGCTGCAGGCGCTGCCCTTCGAAATTGCCGGCGCCCGGCTTGCCGGGATGTCGGCCGACCGGCAGGCCGGCATCCTGCGCGACCTCGACGACGAGGACCGCGAGCGGTTCGTCGGCCGGCTCGACCCGGAATCACGCGCCACCGTGCGGCAGCTCCTCGGCTATGCCGAGAACACCGCCGGCGCGCTGATGACGACGGAATACGTCAGCGCCTCGCCAGCCTGGACCATCGCGCAGACGCTCGACCACATCCGCAAGGTGGAGCGCACGCGCGAGACCATCTATGCGATCTACGTCGTCGATCCGAAGACGCAGAAGCTGACGCGGTCGGTGTCGCTCCGCCGGCTGATCGCTGCGGCGCCCGAGGCGCCGCTGCTCTCGGTCGCGGCGCGCAGCCGCCCGATCTTCGTATCGCCGCAGACCGACCGCGAGGAGGTCGCGCGGCTGATCTCGAAGTACGACCTGCTCGCCGTACCGGTCCTCGATCGCAGCGGCAGGATGCTCGGCATCGTGACCGTCGACGACATCATCGATGCCATCGTCGCCGAAGGCACCGAGGACGTGCAGAAGTTCGGCGGCACCGAGGCGCTGGACGAGCCCTACATGCAGATCAGCTTCGCCGGCATGCTGAGGAAGCGCGCGGGGTGGCTCTGCGTGCTGTTCCTCAGCGAAATGCTGACGGCGACGGCCATGCAGCACTTCGGCGACGAGCTGCAGAAGGCGATCGTGCTCGCGCTGTTCGTGCCGCTGATCATGAGCTCCGGCGGCAATTCGGGCTCGCAGGCGACCTCGCTCATCATCCGCGCGCTGGCGCTGCAGGAGGTCAGGCTCGCGGACTGGTGGCGGGTCATCCTGCGCGAGCTGCCGATGGGGCTGACGCTCGGCGCCATTCTCGGCGCGATCGCGCTGGTGCGGGTCGCGGTCTGGCAGGAGACCGGGCTCTACAACTACGGGCAGGCCTGGGAGCTGGTGGCGGTGACCGTCGCCGCCTCCCTGGTCGGGATCGTCACCTTCGGATCGGTGACCGGCTCGATGCTGCCGTTCCTGCTGAAGAAGGTGGGATTCGACCCGGCGAGCGCCTCGGCCCCGTTCATCGCGACGCTGGTCGACGTCACGGGGCTCGTCATCTACTTCAGCGTCGCCGAACTCATTCTCGGCGGCCGGCTGCTTTAGCCGGCCGGAAATCAGCCCGCGGCGGGCGCCGCGAGCTCGGCGCGCGGCTTCTCCAGCTCGCGCGCGCCCTTCTTCACCGCCTTCTGCACCTTCTCGAAGGCGCGGACCTCGATCTGGCGGACCCGCTCGCGG
>JBEHXS010000165.1:0-5997 GCA_048498575.1 Pseudomonadota bacterium | reverse complement strand
GTCGCGCTGGAGAATTCGTTCGGCCGCCCCTTCCCGTCCGACGTGCTGCGGGAGGGCACGACCATCCGCCGGCTGGCGTCGCTTGCCGAGGGGCGCGAAGACGCCGGCGACGCCTCCGAGCCGCCGATGCCGCGGCCCGAAAATCGCGTGGTGCGGCGGTTCAAGCGCAATGCCACGACATTGGAGTGGGCGCTCCGCACGGCGCGCACCTGGACTGCCGGCCTTCACGATCGCCTGGCCGCGACCGAACTTCTTGTCGCGTACGGCGCCGCGGATGAGGCCGATGCCTCGCTCAGCGCCGTAACCGAGCTGGTCGCCGCCTGGCGCAGCCATCCGCCTCCCCTGCTCAGCCTCCTGTTCGCCGCCAACCGGCATATCGCGCACGCCGGCATCCACCGGGAATGGCAGCAGCTTGGCGAGCTCGGCCAGCGGCTGCTCTCCAGCGACGAGGAAAGCGTGTTGTGGAAGGCGCAGGGATCAAACCGGCTGCTGGTCGTGTTCCATTCGATGCACGGCGATTTCTGGCTTTCCGGTCCGGTGCTTCACTGCATGCTGCGCGGCATGGGATGCAGCATCCTCTATCTCAAGGACCCGGGCGAGCGCGGCTTCCTCGGCGGATTGCCGTCGTTCGGCGTCACCTACGACGGCCTCATCGATCGCATCCAGAAAAGCGCCGACGCTGTCGGTGCACGCGACATCCGCATCATGGCTTTCTCCTCGGGGGGCTATGCCGGGCTCCTGGCTGCCGCCCGGCTGAAAGCCTCTGCGTTGCTGGGATTCTCCATCCAAAGCGACATCAGCTCGGGTGCATCGCCCGACGCTGCCGGACAGGACGATGAAATCCCGGCGGCCCTTCGTGCTGATCTCGTGCCGCTGATCGCCGCTGCGCGATTCCCGCGCCGCGGCGTCGTCTATTGCGGCGAGGACGACGAGGTTGACGCCGCGCAGGCCGCGCGCCTCGGCGCGTTGCCTAACTTCATCGTCAAGCGCCTCGCCAATACGCGGCACAACAGCGTTCTCACCCTGGTGGCGCAAGGCGAATTCGAGGCCGCGGTGCGCCGGTTCCTGCGCTAGCCCCTCGGCGTTCAGACGACCGCGGCGTCGCAAAGGGCGGCCCAACAACTCTCCGTGCTCAGCAGTCCGACAATTGCCGAACGGGTTTTTGGACGCTAGCCTCCCGGCAAAAGTCTAGGGACCGGAAGAAAATCAGGTAATGACGGAATCGTCGGACGCGACCGCCCCATTTGTGCTGGAAGGGCGGCACCTATCCAAGTCATTCGGTCCGGTCGAGGTGCTGAGTGACGTCTCGGTCGCCCTGACCGCCGGCGAGGTGCACGCCGTCGTCGGCGAGAACGGTGCCGGCAAGTCGACCCTGATGAAGATTCTGGCCGGCCATCTCATGCCGACGCACGGCGCCATCGCGCTGGACGGCAAGGAGATCGCGTTCTCAGGCCCGGTGGATGCCGAGCACCACGGCATCGTGCTGGTGCATCAGGAGATCCTGCTCGCACCACATCTGACGGTCGCACAGAACATCTTCATGGGCCGCGAGCTTCGCCGCGGCATCAGCGTCAACGACCGCGAGATGAATCGCCAGGCCGCCGAGGCGGTGCAGTCGCTGGGCGCCGACATCGCGCCGACGATAACCGTGTCTCGCCTTTCCATCGCGCAGCGGCAGCTCGTGCAGATCGCGCGGGCGCTCCATGTGCCGCACCGCGTTGCGATCTTCGACGAGCCGACGGCGTCGCTGACGCCGTTCGAAGTCGAGGCCGTGCTGAAGGTCATTCGCGACATCAAGGCGAAGGGGGTCGCCGTCCTCTACATCTCGCACCGCCTGACCGAGGTGGCCGAGATCGCCGACCGCGTGACGGTGCTCCGCGACGGCAAGCATATCGCGACGCGCAATGCCGCCGAGCTCGCTCCCGTCGACATGGCCCGACTGATGGTCGGGCGGGACGTGTCTCACCTCTATCCCGATCGCCCGCCCGAACCGACGGCCGAGCCGATCCTCGAGGTCCGGTCGGTCGATGTTCCCGGCTTCGCCTCCAACGCCTCGTTCTCGGTGCGGCCGGGCGAAATCCTGGGCTTCGCCGGACTGATCGGCGCCGGGCGCACGGAATTGCTGGAGGGCGTCGTCGGCCTCCGTCCCCACCGCGGCGAGATCCGCTTCAAGGGGCAGCCGGTGACGTTTCACACCGTGCGCGACAGCATGCACCACGGCATCGTCTACCTGAGCGAGGATCGCAAGGGTAAGGGGCTGCTGCTCACCCGCGACCTGCCGACCAATCTCACGCTGTCCGCCCTCTCCCACTTCGTCCGCGGCCCGGTGATCGACCGTGGCAAGGAAGACGCCGCGCTCACCGAAGCGATCAGCGAATTCGACATCCGTGCGGCGCGGCGCGACATGCTCGCCGGGCAGCTTTCCGGCGGTAACCAGCAGAAGCTTCTGCTTGCCAAGATGATGCTGCTCGATCCCGACGTCATCGTCATCGACGAGCCGACGCGCGGCATCGACATCGGCACCAAACAGCAAATCTACAAATTCATCGCCGAGCTCGCGGCGCGCGGGAAAGCGATCATCGTCATCTCCTCGGAGATGCAGGAGCTTATCGGCATCTGCCACCGCATCCTGGTCATGCACCACGGCAAGATCGTCGGCGAGGTCACCGGCGAGGCTATGACGGAAAGCGAGATCGTGGTGTATGCGACGGGCGTGAGAACGGCGGCGACGGCGACAGTTACGGCAGGGGCAGCATGAGTGACGCTACGTTGAAGACGCGGCCGGGCTTTTCCTTCCGGCGGATCGACATGGCCGCGGTGGCGCCGTTCATCGCGCTGGCGATCCTGCTTGTCGCCGGCATCTTCGTGAACGAGAACTTCCTGTCCGTGAACAACCTCGTCAACGTGGCGACGCGCGCCGCGTTCACGGCGATCATCGGTGTCGGCGCCACGTTCGTGATTTCGGCGGGCGGGCTCGACCTGTCGGTCGGCTCGATGACGGCGTTCGTCGCCAGCCTGATGATCATGTTCCTGAATTCCGGGATCATCGCCGATCCGCTGACGATGCTGTTTGCCGGGGTGGCGGTCGCGCTGGTCCTCGGTGCTGCCTGCGGCCTCGGCAACGGCCTCATCACGACGGTCGGCAGGATCGAGCCGTTCATCGCCACGCTCGGCACCATGGGCGTGCTCCGCGGCCTCACCACGTGGCTGTCACAGGGCGGCTCGATCACGCTGCAGAACTCGGATATCGAAGACCTCTACCACCCGGTCTATTTCGGCGAGCTGCTCGGCATCCCGGTGCCCATCATCTTCATCGCGGTGACGGCCGTCGTCGGCGCCTTCGTGCTCTACCGCACGCCCTACGGCCGCCACGTCGTCGCCGTCGGCTCGAGCGAGGACGTCGCGCGTTATTCGGGCATCGCCGTGGGGCGGGTCCGCACCATTACCTACGTTATCCAGGGGCTGTGCGTCGGTATCGCGGTGCTGCTCTACGTGCCGAGGCTGAGCGCGGCGAATGCCACCACCGGTCTCCTGTGGGAACTCCAGGCAATTACGGCCGTCGTCGTCGGTGGAACGGCGCTGCGCGGCGGCGTTGGCCGTATCTGGGGCACGATCTGCGGGGCGTTCATCCTTGAGATCGTGGGAAACATCATGCTACTTTCGAACTTCATCAGCGAATACCTGATCGGCGCGGTGCAGGGCGCGATAATTATTGTCGCCATGCTCGTCCAACGTTCATTGATGCGTCGTACGTAAGTTTCTCGGGTTAACTGGGTCGCCCGATCGCGAATAACGCAGGCCCAGACAAACGAGAGGGAGAACTGAATGCGTAAATTCCTGCTTGCTGGCGTCGCCATGGCGGCCCTCATCGGCGTCGCCCACGCCGACGACATGAAGTACACGATCGGCGTGTCGATCCCGGCAGCCGACCACGGCTGGACGGGCGGCGTCGTGTTCCACGCCAACCGCGTCGCGAAGATCCTGATGGCCGAGCATCCCGGCCTCAACATCATCGTGAAGACTTCGGCCGATCCGGCATCGCAGACCAACGCGCTGCAGGACCTCGAGACGCAGGGCATCAACGCCCTCGTCGTGCTGCCGACCGATCCGGACCAGGTCGCGAACGCGATCAAGGAGATCAAGAGCAAGGGCACGTTCGTGACCCTCGTCGACCGCTCGCCGTCGAACAACGACACCTCGGTGCGCGATCTCTACGTCGCCGGCAACAACCCGGACCTCGGCGCCAAGGCCGGTGAGTACATCAAGGCGACCACGCCGGACGCGCAGGTCGTCGTCATCCGCGGTCTGCCGATCCCGATCGACCAGCAGCGCCAGGACGGCTTCGACGCCGCCATCAAGGGCTCGAACGTCAAGGTGCTCGAGAAGCAGTTCGGCAACTGGTCGACCGACGATGCCTTCAAGGTCATGCAGGACTACCTGACCAAGTATCCGAAGATCGACGTGGTGTGGTGCCAGGATGACGACATGGCGGTCGGCGTGCTCAAGGCCATTGATCAGGCCAAGCGCACCGACATCCAGTACGTGATCGCCGGCGCCGGCTCCAAGGTCATGGTCAAGAAGGTCATGGACGGGGACAAGCTGATCCCGGTCGACGTCGCTTACCCGCCGTCGATGGTCGGCACCGCCGAGGAACTCACGGTCGCCCACCTCTACGACCAGGTTCCGGTGCAGGGCTCCTACATCCTCGATGCCACCCTGATCACCAAGGACAATGCCAAGGACTTCTACTTCCCGGATTCGCCGTTCTAGAATCCGGCAAGCGGATCGACTACGGAATGGGGCGCTTCGGCGCCCCATTCTTTTTGCCCAGGTTCGAAAAGCCCGCCGTGGATCAGGAAAAAGCCAGAACGCTGTTCTTCGAGGGTCTGGCGCTGTTCGATGCCGCCGATTTCGCCGGCGCCGAAGAAAAGCTCCGCGCGGCGCTCGCCATTGTCCCCGACCGGCCGTCGGCACTGACGAACCTGGCCGGGACGCTCGTGCAGCAGGAGCGCCTCGATGACGCGGTCGCCGTAGCCCGACGGGCCACCGAGATCGACCCGCAGTCGCCGGAAGGCTGGATCACCCTTTCGATGGCCCAGGGGATGCAGCGCGAGATCGAAGCCGCGCTCGTCAGCGCCGAGCGGGCTGTCGCGGCGGCGCCGAACAATCCGCAGGCGCTGATGGCGCGGGCGGTCGTCCTTTCCGAGATGCGCCGGCACGATCTCGCCGTGGCCGACTACTCGGCCGCGCTGAAGATTAACCCGCACGAGAAGGGCCTGCGCGGAGCGCTCATCGCGGCAAAGATGCAGGACTGCCAGTGGCAGGGGTTGGCCGAGGACATCGCCGGCCTCCTCGCCGGCGTCCGGCAAGGCAGCGAGCGCGTCAAGCCTTTCACGCTGCTCTCCACGCCGGGCGCAACGCTTGCCGACCAGGCGCTCTGCGCAGCGGAAACGGTGGCGCGCGAGTCCCCACCCCGTCCGGCCATCTGGCGCGATGCTGCCGTCCGTCACGACCGCATCCGGGTCGCCTATGTCTCCGGCGATTACCGCGACCACCCGCTGTCGCACCTGATGGCCGGCATCTTCGAGCGACACGACCGGGCGCGCGTCGAGGTGTTCGGCGTTTCCTACGGCGTCGATGACGGCAGCGACGTCCGCCGCCGCGTGATCGGCGCCTTCGACAAGGCCATCGACGCACGCAACCGGTCGGACGACGCCGTCGCGGCGCTGATTGCCGGCAACGAAGCGGATATCGCCGTCGATCTCGGCGGCCATACCTCCGGCGGGCGGCCGCGCATCTTCGCGCGCCGCCCGGCCCCGGTTCAGGCCGCCTATCTCGGCTATCCCGCCACATCGGCGCTGCCGACGATCGACTACCTGCTCGCCGACCGCATCGTCGTCCCGGAAAAGGACTGGCCCCACTACACGGAAAAGGTCGTCTGGCTGCCGGACAGCTACTATCCCCACGACGATCGCCAGCCGATTGCCGACACACCGG
>JBEHXS010000164.1:0-6040 GCA_048498575.1 Pseudomonadota bacterium | reverse complement strand
TCTTCGCGCTGCTCCGCGAACGGCTGGCGCGGCTGCCGTAAACGCTCGCCGGGCACTCCCGGCCGGCGCGACGGCGGGCTATGGTGCGGGCCTCGCTCCGCACCGATTCCTCCCCCGCAAATCCTGCATGATCCAAGGCGTCGTCATCGGGTTCCTGTCGTACGCGCTGTATTCCAGCGGCGATGCGGTGGCGAAGACGTTGGGCGGATCGCTTTCGATTTTCGAGGTGATGTTCCTGCTCACGCTGTTCTCGCTCGCCACCGTGCCGCTGGCGAAGCCGCGGGACGAAGCCTGGCGCGATGTCTTTCACCTGAGCCGCCCGGTGCTGGTGTGGGTGCGCAACATTTCGGCGGTCGTCTCCAGCCTCTTCGGTATCTACAGCTTCACCGTCCTGCCGCTTTCGGAGGCGTATTCGCTGTTCTTCCTGATGCCGGCGTTCGTCACCATCCTGTCGATCCCCGTCCTCGGCGAAAAGGTCGGCTGGCGGCGCTGGCTGGCGGTGATCCTAGGCTTCGCCGGGGTGCTTTTGGTCGTTCGCCCGGGTTTCCGCGAGCTGCACTTCGCCCACCTGACCGCCGTCTTCTCGGCAGCTACTTCGGCGGTCTCGCTGCTCGCGCTGCGCATGATGGGCTCCAGCGAAAAGCGCATCTCGCTGCTCACGACCCTCTACCTTGCGGCGCTGGTCATCGACGGCCTGCTGATGCTGCCGCACATGCGCCTGCCCACCTGGCACGAGCTTGGCCTCGCGGTGATCGGCGGCCTCTTCGGCGGCGGCGGCAATACCTTCACGCTGCTCGCCACGCGGCTGGCGCCGGCCAATCGCGTCGCGCCGACCCAGTACAGCCAGATTCTTTGGGCGGTGGTGTTCGGTGCGCTCTTCTTCGGCGATTTCCCCGACCCCATCGCCTTTGCCGGCATGGCGCTGGTGATTGCCTCCGGGCTGATAACGCTGGCGCGCGAGGAGAAGCTCCACGGCTGGTGGCGGAAGACGCCGCTGCTCCGCGGCCGCCCTTAGGCGCCCTCACCAGGCCGGACGCATTCCAGCCAAGCCGCCGATACCTTGACGTGGAAGGGGGAGAGGGCCAGTTGTGGTCAGGTTCGGGGCCAGGAGGCGACGATGCTGACGACGCGAGGTTTTCTGGGACGCCGCCTGTCGCCGGAAGACGCGGCGCGGCTGCCGCCCGGGCAATACAAGGAAACCGGGTTTCCCGTGCTTTCCGCCGGCCCGACACCCAAAGTCACCCACGAGGACTGGAAGTTCACGCTGAAGATCGGCCCGAAGGCCGTGAAGACGTGGGGCTGGAACGAGTTCAACGCGCTGCCGCAGACCAAGCTCCACAAGGACATCCACTGCGTCACCAAGTGGAGCAAGTTCGACACCAACTGGAGCGGCGTCACCATCGAGGACATCCTCGCCGACGCCGAGATCGAGCCGCCGACCGGTTACACGCTGGCCTATTCCTTCGACGGCTATACGACCAACGTGCCGTACAAGGACTTGACCGGCGAACAGGCGATGGTGGCGACCGCCTACGAAGGTGCGCCGATCGCGCCCGACCACGGCGGGCCGGCGCGGCTGCTGGTGCCGCACCTCTACTTCTGGAAATCGGCGAAATGGATCAACGCGCTCCAGTTCACCAATAACGACGAGCCGGGCTTCTGGGAGCTGCGCGGCTACCACATCTACGGCGACCCCTGGAAAGAACAGCGGTTTACCGGCGACCCATAGGCGAGTCTCACGTGAACGCACCCATCGAACGGCTCCTCTGGCAAGAGGCGACCGTAGAGCGCGTCGTCGAGCAGACGCCGACGGTCAAGAGCTATTTCCTGAACATTCCGTCGTGGCGCGGCTTCATGGCCGGGCAGCATGTCGACGTGCGGCTGACGGCGCCGGACGGCTACCAGGCGCAACGCAGCTATTCGATCGGATCGGCGCCAGGCGCGCCCGAGGTCGAGCTGGTCATCGAGAAGCTCGACACCGGCGAGGTGTCGCCGTTCTTCCATGACGTCGTGCAGCAGGGCGACGACATCGAGGTGCGCGGGCCGATCGGCGGCCACTTCACCTGGGACAAGCCGGACGGCGGCCCGCTGCTTCTCGTCGGCGGCGGCTCGGGCGTCGTGCCGATGATGTCGATGCTGCGCCATCGCGCCGACGTCGCGCCGGAGGTGCCGGCGGTGCTGATCTATTCGGTGCGGCACGTCAGCGACATCATCTTCCGCGACGAGCTGATGGCGCGGGCGGCGGGCGATCCGAATCTCGCCGTGCTCGTGACCGTCACCCGCGAAACGCCGCCGGACGGGCGGCTCCGCGCCGGGCGCATCGACGACATGCTGGTCGCCGACGCGTTTGCGAAGCTCGGCGGAAAGCCGCGGCGGGCCTACGTTTGCGGGGCGAACGCGTTCGTCGACGTGGCGAGCCGGCTGCTCCTCGACATGGACGTGCCGTTCCCGGCGATCAAGACGGAGCGCTACGGCGGCGACCCGGCGCGCGAGGGTGGCGTGGCGCAGCCGGTGCCGGAGACGTAGCGGCTACTTCTTCCTCGCGGTCTTCGCCTTGGCGACCTGCTTCTTCCAGGCGAACTGCGGCTTGTAGCCCAGGATCTTCTGCGCCTTTTCAATCGAGATCAGCGACTCGTTCGGCTTCAGCGGGCGCTTGCGCTTCGTGCCGGGGAAGACCTCGTCGAGGAGAGCGTCGTTGCGCTGGTTCATCACCGACTCGGCGTTGGCGATGCCGAAGACATGCGCGCCGACGAGCTTCGCCTGGAGCGACAGCCGGATCGCCTGCGAGGCATCGCGGGCGTCGATGTAGGTCCACAGATTCCAGTGGCGCGAGCGGGCGCTCTTGCTGAAATCGGGGAAGCGCTCGTAGTCGTGCGGCTCCATGACATTGGAGAAGCGCAGGCCGACGATCTTGAGGCGCGGATCCCAGCGGCAGAACTGCTCGGCCATCTTCTCGCCCATCAGCTTGGAGAGCGAGTAGGCTGTCTCCGGATGGGTGATCTCCTCGTCGACCGGCACGTAGGCCGGGCCCTTGGGGTAGGGGATGCCGAACACCGTCTCGCTCGACGCCCACACGACGTTCCTGATGCCGAGCTGCCGCGCCGCCTCGAAGATGTTGTAGGTCGAGATGGTGTTGACCTCGAAGGTGACGTGGTTCGGCGCGAGGCCGGGCGCGGCGATGGCCCCGAGATGCACCACGCCGGTGACCTTCTCGACGCGCTCGTCGATCATCGAGAGGGCCGCCATCGCCTGGCCGAAATCGGTGATATCGGCGCGGCTGAAGGTGACGTCGCTCGGCCTCGGCGGGTTCGACTGGGCGGGCGGCGGGACCTGGTCGATCGAGGTGACCTGGTAGCCGTGATCCATGAGGTCGCGCACGCAGACGCGCCCGAGTTTGCCGCTGCCGCCCGTCACCACGATCATTGCCGTCTCCCTGAGGACATTCGCTGGCCCGCCGACCGGCGAGCAACTCTCACGACGGCGTTGTATAACACCCGGAGCGGGAGGGGGATTCCCATGGCGGCCGAGCGCGGCGACGCGTGGTCGAATATCGAAACGCCGGCCGATGCGGCCAGAGCGGCCGCCAAGCTTGTGCGCCTTGGCGGTTCGGCGGCGGCGACGCGCACGCGACAGCGCGCCCTCTCGCTACTGCAGCTACGTCCCGGGGACATCGTCATCGACGTCGGCGCCGGTTCCGGCATGGTGACGGTCGACATCGCACGGCTGGTGGCGCCGGGCGGGCGCGTGTTTGCGGTCGATCCTTCCGCCGCGCTGCTCGAGCGGGCGCGCGCCTACACGCACGACGAGGGCGTCGGCCACCAGGTGGACATCCGCCAATCGGACGGGCGCGCGCTGCCGTTCGGCGCGGCCTTTGATGCCGCTGTCTGCCACTGGGTGCTGCTCCACGTCGACGAGCCGGCGCGGGTCGTCGCGGAGATGAAGCGCGTCACGCGGCGAGGCGGGCGCGTGCTGTCGGTCGAGGTCGACTGGGAGACGGCGATGGTGCAGCCGGGCGAGCGCGAGGTGACGCGGCGCATCCTGCATTTCGCCAGCGACCGGCACATCGATGCGTGGATCGGCCGGCGGCTCCCCGGCATCTTCGGCGCCGCCGGCTTCAGCGAGGTCACCGTCCATCCCCTCATGACGGTCGATCAGGGGGGCGAGGATCGCGGCTGGCTCGAGTGGCTGCTGGAGAAGGCGGACGCGGCGCTGGAAGCCGCCGTCGTCACGCGCGACGATCATTCGGCGTGGACCGGCGCGCTCGAGGCGGCGTTCGCCGCCGGCACGTTCTTCTTCGCGCTGGTGCAGTTCGCCGTGATCGGGCGCGTGCCGGATTAGGCGTCTTGGCGTCGGCCACTCCGGCGGCAAGCCGGTGGCTACGCTCCGGGCTCGTAGCGCATCGCTACCGCCCCCGAGCCAAACTCCAGCCGGCTGACCAGCTTCAGGTCGATCGGCGTCGATAACCCCGCGAACAGCGTCGGCCCGTGGCCGGCGACCCTTGGATGCACCACCAGTTCGTACTCATCGATCAATCCGAGGTCCGCCAACGCCAGCGGGAGCGTCACGCCTCCAACGAGCAGCCCCTTGCCCGACTGCCGCTTCAGGTGCCGAACGGTCGTCTCCAGTTGATCGCCGCGGATGATCTCCGCGTTCCAGTCGACCTGGTCCAGCGTATTCGACACGA
Organism: Pseudomonadota bacterium; assembly: GCA_048498575.1. Classification (GTDB taxonomy): domain Bacteria; phylum Pseudomonadota; class Alphaproteobacteria; order Rhizobiales; family Kaistiaceae; genus DASZQY01. The sequence goes on along the minus strand of JBEHXS010000164.1, from coordinate 1,356 downwards.
CATACTTCCTGGCCGCGTCGATCGTGCGGGCGAAGGGTTCCATCCAATCGGGCATCCAGTCCGGCCGCACGCCCGTCCGCGCCACCGGCCGCCACGCCTCCTCCATCATTTCATAGGTCACCCGGCCGAAAAGGAGGGCGTCGGCCTCTGCGATGTTCTCGGCCGCGTGACGATGCAGCTCTTCGTCTGCGATCATCACACGGTGATCGCAGCATCCATCGAGAGTGACGTTGATGGAATACAGAAGGGGTCGCATCGCGTAAGCGTGCCACGACCGGCGTCGGATGGGAAGTTTGGCGGTGCGCGGGGCGACCGACCGGCTCCCCGTAGCACGACGGACCCAAGAGTTCGTGCCCTAGGTCAGCAGGATCGCGCGGAAATCGTTGACGTTGGTCAGCGTCGGGCCGGTTACCACGAGATCGCCGAGCGCGGCGAACACCGGGTACATGTCGTTGCCGGCAAGCGACGCCTCGAAATCGAGACCGGCGGCGCGGGCGCGCGCCAGCGTATCCGGCGCCAGGAAGGCGCCGGCGTTGTCCTCGCTGCCGTCGATGCCGTCGGTGTCGGCGGCGAGCGCGAAGACGCCGGGCGCACTGTTTAGTGCCAGCGCCATGCCGGCGAGGAACTCGCCGTTGCGGCCGCCGCGTCCCCTGTGGCGCACGGTCACGGTGGTCTCGCCGCCGGAGAGCAGCACGAACGGCCGCCGATCGGTGCGGCGCAGGGCATCGGCGGCCATGTCGGCGCCGACGTCGCGGGCTTCGCCTTCGATGGCGTCGCCGAGGATCGCGACGCCAAGTCCCGCCTTCGTCGCCAGCGCGGCCGCCGCCGCGAGGCTGGCGGCCGGCGAGGCGATCATGATCGTTTGGGCCGAGGCCAGGCGGGGATCGCCGGGCTTTGGCGTCTCATCGCTGGCCGCGGCGAGGCGAGCCGCGACGGCCGGCGGCGGCGCGATGCCGTAGCGGGCGATGACGGCGCGGGCGTCGGCGAAGGTCGACGCATCGCCGACCGTCGGCCCCGACGCGATGACGCCGGGGTCGTCGCCCGGCACGTCGGAGATCAGCAGGGTAACGAGGCGCGCTGGCCATGCCGCGGCGGCGAGTCGGCCGCCCTTGATGGCGGAGAGGTGCTTGCGCACGGTGTTCATCTCGCCGATGGCGGCGCCTGAGGTAAGGAGCGCGCGGTTCACCGCCTGCTTGTCGGCGAGCGTCAGCCCGGGCGCCGGCAGCGCCAGCAGCGCCGAGCCGCCACCCGAGATCAGGCAGAGCACGAGGTCGTCCGGGCCGGCCGATTGCGCCAGCGCCAGGATGCGGCGCGCGGCGTCGGCACCGGCGGCATCGGGCACGGGATGCGCCGCCT
>JBEHXS010000163.1:0-6041 GCA_048498575.1 Pseudomonadota bacterium | reverse complement strand
AAGTCGGATTTCGCGACCTACGCCTTTGCCCTGAAGGCGCTTGAGGCCAACCCGCAGGGTCTCAACGGCACGATCGAGCTGCACTTCACCTACGACGAGGAAGCGGGCGGTTTCATCGGGCCGAAGTGGCTGCTCGACCAGAACCTGACCAGGCCGACGCTCGCGATTTCGGCCGGCTTCTCCTACGCCATCACCACCGCCCACAACGGCGTGCTGCATCTTGAAGTCACGGTGCGCGGCAAGCAGGCGCACGCCGCCATGCCGGCGACGGGCGCCGATGCGCTGGAGGCATCGGTGCCGGTGCTCGCCGCGATCTATGGCGAGCGCAAGCGGCTCGCCGGAATCGTCTCGAAGGAAAAGGGCATCGGCTCGCCGCAGATCACGGTCGGCCTGATCTCCGGCGGCATCAACACCAACGTCGTGCCGGACAGGATCACGTTCCGCATCGACCGGCGGATCGTGCCGGACGAGAACGGCGCCGAGGTCGAAAAGGCGCTGGTCGCGCTGATCGAGCGGGCGCTGCCGAAGACGCCCGGGATCGGCATCGAGTGCCGGCGCGTCATGCTGGCAGAGCCGCTCCGCCCGCTGGCCGGCGTCGAGCGCATGGTGACGGCGATCCAGCGGCACGCGAAGGACGTGCTCGGCGTCGACGTCGAGCCGACGGGCGTCCCGCTCTACACCGACGCGCGCCACTATGCGGCAGCGGGCGTGCCGACGGTGCTCTATGGCGCCGGGCCGCGATCCATTCTCGAGGCGAATGCGCACGGCGCCGACGAGCATCTGCTGCTCTCGGATCTGCGGGCCGCGACCGAAGTGATCGCCTTCACACTCGCCGACCTGCTGAAGCCTGTATAGTCGAGCTACTGGTTCAGGTGGCGTTCACGGGAAGAGCGCCACCTTTCGTGCATCGCAAATAGGCTGCCCAAGCAGCCGCCGCCGTAAACCGGGAGGATGAAGATGCGCGCCGACCTATCCGCAATCCGCCATTTTGCGTTTGCCGCGGCCGTTGCGCTGCTCGGCTGGGCTCCGGCGCACGCGCAGGACGCGATCGTGCAGCCGGGCTTCGCCGTGGTCACGGGCTACTCGGGCTACGTCTCGCCGGACACGCCGCCGCCCGACGGCGCCGATCCGACCGACTACCTGATGATCGACCCGAACGGCGTCGCGGCGACGGTCATGGACCTGACGCAGCTCGCGCCGCAGGGCGGACTTTCCGCCGTGCCGAAGCTGTTCACGCTGCACGCTTCCGACGTCGGGCAGGTATTCGGCGTGGCGCTCGACGATGCCGACGCGCCCAACATCTACCTCGCCGCCACCTCGGCCTACGGCCTTTCGATCGTGACCAGCGATTCCGCCGGCCGGCCGGTGCGAACGCAGACCGGCACCAGCGGCGCGCAGTTCGCGCCCGGGCAGTTCGGTCCCGACGGTGGGCCGGGGTCGATCTGGAAGGTGGACGGCGTGACCGGCGCGGTCTCGCTTTTCGCGACGATCGATGCCGGCATCAGCAGCGTCGCCGCGCTGGGCGGACTGGCGTTCGATCCCGATACCCAGCAGCTCTTCGTCGCCGACCGCGGCAGCGGCATCGTCTACCGCCTCGGCATCGATGGGGCGGTGCGCGGGACATACGACCACGGCAGCGAGGGGCGGCCCGATGGCGGGCTGACGCCAGTGCCGGCGTCGCCGGTCGCGCCGGTCAACATCGAGGACGCGAGCTTCGATACCGGCAATCCCGCGACGTGGAGCTTTGCGCCGCTGGCGCGGCGGGTGTTCGGGCTCGCGGTCTACGACCACCGCCTCTACTACTCGGTCGCGCAGGGCCCGCAGGTCTGGTCGGCGGCGATTTCAGCGGCGGGCGCGGTATCCGGCGCGCGGCTCGAGATCGAGGCGCCGTCGCTCGGCGACGGCGAGGAGATCGCCTCCATCGCCTTCGATGGGCAGGGGCGCATGTACCTCGCCGAGCGCGGACCGACGAGTGGCGACTACACGCTGACGGCGCTCGCCCAGGAGGGCCAGAGCCGCGTGCTGCGCTTCGTGCCGAAGGCGCCGGGCGACTCTTCGCCGGGCCTCTGGCGGCTCACGCCCGACACGTATTCGGTCGGCATGCCGCCAGCCTATGCCAATGCCGACGGCGGCGTGGCGCTGAACTATGGCTACAAGGCCGACAACACGATCGATCTCTCCGCCTGCAAGGCGACCGTGTGGTCGAGTGGCGAGCGCCTGCTCGACCCCGGCGACGGCTCGACCGGCTTCCCGACGGTCGATGGCGTCCAGGGCAATTCCACGGAAGCGGTGCAGCCGCAGAACGTGCCGCCGAGCGCCGCGTGGTACGTCGATTTCGACGACCAGGCCGGTGACGCGGCGTTCCGCGGCTATATGGGCGCGATCGCGACGCTTCCTTGCGCCGGCCCGCCGCCGCTGGTCTGCCCGACCGGCCTCATCAACCGGGATGGCGCCTGCGTCTATCCGCCGTGTCCGCCGCCCCAGATCCGCCGCGGCACGCAGTGCGTGCCGCCGCCGCCGAAATGCGGCAAGCCGCTCACGCTCTATCCGAACGGCGCCTGCGGCTGCCCGAACCCGAACGACATCCTCAGTCTCGACGGCAAGCGCTGCGTGCCGCCGCCGTGCCCGCAGGGGACGCTGCGCCAGGGCGGCGCGTGCGTGCCGATCTGCAATCCGCGGACGCAGGACCTCTACAACGGTCAGTGCGTGCCGAAGTGCCCGGATAACTGGACCCACGTCGGGCAATCCGGGCGTTGCGTGCCGCCGCCGTGCGACCAGCGGACGAACGACATCTACAAGGGCCAGTGCGTGCCGAAGTGCCCGCCGGGCTGGGACCACACCGGCAATGACGGCACCTGCAAGCCGAAGTGCCCGATCGGGATCACCGCCATACCGGGCTGCAATCCGCCGCCGCCGCCGTGCGATCCGACCAAGAACGACATGTACAAGGGTCAGTGCGTCCCGCAGTGTCCGCGGGGGCAGGTGCACACGGGCGATGACGGCGCCTGTCAGGTTCCCTGCGACCTGACCAAGAACGACATGTACAAGGGCCAGTGCGTGCCGCAATGCCCGACCGGGCAGGTGCACACCGGCGACAAGGGCGCCTGCCAGGTGCCGTGCGATCTCACCACCCACGACATGTACAACGGGCGGTGCCTCGCCAAATGCCCGGACGGCCAGCAGCACACGGGCAAGAACGGTGCCTGCCAGGTGCCCTGCGACACGACCACCAACGAGATGTTCAAGGGCCAGTGCGTGCCGAAATGCGTCTCGCCGCAGATACGCCTCAAGAACGGCAAGTGCAGCGTCCTGAAGCCGATATTGCCGACGTTGCCCTTCGTGCCGCCGTGCGTGCCGCCCGAGACACGGCAGAAAGACGGATCTTGCGCCTTGCCGCCATCCGGCACGGACGCCGCTCCGGCGCAGATCGACAAGGGCGGACCGGTGCAGCAGACCCAGTGACGGACACAGATCGAGGGGTGGCGGCCGGAGATTCGGCCGCCCTCAGCCTTGCCAAGCTTGGCATTGCCAATTTCGGCAATTTTCCGGCGTTTTCAGCCTCTTCCCGCTGTGTTTTTTCGATCACAATGTTGTTGCAATCACACCGCACGGTGCCTACTCCATGCGGCAAGTTGCCGGTGTGGCAAGGGAGTAACAGCACGCGATGACAGCCGAAGCGGCTCCCATGGCTGAGCCGATTCCCGAGGGGGGAAAAGCGCGGAAGTCGTTCGACTTCACGCGGCTGATCCGCGCCTCGGGTTACGTCGCGGTGGTGGCGGCGCTCGGCACCGTCGGCGCGACGTTCTTCATCCTGATGGGCCTGACGCCCATTGCGCCGACGCCCAACGTCGTTTTTGCCGCGATGGTCGCCAACGGCGCCCTGGTGGCCTTCCTCATCTTCGTCATCGCCTTCGAGCTGGTCAGCCTCGCGGTCGCCGACCGGCGGGGACGGGCCGCGGCGCGGCTGCACATCCGCATCGTCGCGCTGTTCAGCCTGGTGGCCACGGCGCCGGCGGTGCTGCTCGCGATCTCCGCCAGCTTCTCCCTCGACCGCGGACTGGACAACTGGTTCTCGACCCGCACGCGCTCGATCGTCGACAATTCCCTGTCGATCGCCCAGGCCTACGCCGGACAGCAGACCGTACAGCTCCGCATCGACACGCTGGCGGTCAAGGCGGCGCTGGAGCGCGAGCCGAACCTTCTCCATGACGACCCGCAGCAGTTCGAGACGTTCTTCGCCAACCTGGCGCAGGACCACGACCTGCCTGGCGTATTCCTGATCACCGCCGACGGCGGGCTGGTCGCGCAGGCGACGTCCACCGACCGCAGCGCTTTTCCGCCGCCGGCCACGTCTGCGCTTTCATCGGCCCAGGATCATCCCGGCGAGGTCGCGATCATCGCGCCGGGCAACACCAACATCATCGGCGCCATTGCTGCGGTTTCCACGCCCGACAACTACCTGATCTACACAGCGCGGCCGATCGACCCACAGGTCGCCGGATACCTGACGCTGACCAGCGAGACGGTGGCGCAATACCGCATCCTGCAGGCGTCGCGCTTCGGCGTTCAGATCGCCTTCGCCATCCTGTTCCTCGGCATCACCGTCGTCGTGCTGCTGTCGGCGATCTGGCTCGGCATCGGTTTCGCCAACCGGCTGGTCACGCCAATTCGCCGGCTGATCGACGCGGCGAAGCAGGTCTCGGCCGGCAACCTCAAGGTCGAGGTGCAGCCGCGCCGGCAGGACGGCGACGTCGGCGCGCTCGGCGTCACCTTCAACACGATGACAGCGCAGCTCCGCACGCAGCGCCAGCAACTGATCGCGGCGAGCGAGCTCAACGACAGCCGGCGCCGCTTCACCGAGGCCGTGCTGTCCGGCGTTACCGCCGGGGTTATCGGCATCGATGCGGATGGCCGCGTGACCATCGCCAATCGCACGGCGCTCCACCTGGTCGGCGCGCCGGAGCGCAGCATCGGCCTGCCGCTGACCGACATCGCGCCCGAACTTGGCAAGGTGCTCGGCGCGGCGCTCCGCGACGGGCGCCCGGAACACCACGACCAGGTGACGCTGATCCGCGCCGGGCGCGAGCGCACCATCAACATTCGCGTCACCACCGAGCGGGCGACCGGGCAGGCGCACGGCTACGTCGTGACGCTGGACGACATCACCGACCTCGTCGCGGCGCAGCGTTCGACGGCGTGGGCCGACATCGCGCGCCGCATCGCCCACGAGATCAAGAACCCGCTGACGCCGATCCAGCTTTCGGCCGAGCGGCTGAAGCGCAAGTTCGGCAAGGCGATCACCGAGGACCGCGAGGTCTTCGATCAGTGCACCGACACGATCATCCGGCAGGTCGGCGACATCGGCCGCATGGTGGACGAATTCTCGTCGTTCGCGCGCATGCCGAAGCCGACCATGGCCCCCGGCAACCTCGCCGAAGTGATCCGCGAGGCGGTGTTCCTGGTCAGCGTCTCGCAGCCTGACATCACCTTCGACACCAACATGCCGGCCGATCCGCTGATGGTGCGCTTCGACGCGCGGCTGATGGGGCAGGCGCTGGGCAACATCGTCAAGAACGCCACCGAGGCGATCGCCGCCGTACCGGCTGCTGCCGACTACAAGGGCCACATCGAGGTCGACGCGCGCACGGAAGACGGCACGATCATCGTCGACGTCATCGACAACGGCATCGGGCTGCCCCGCGAGAACCGCCACCGGCTGCTCGAGCCGTATGTCACGACGCGGGAGAAGGGCACCGGGCTCGGGCTTGCGATTGTGACCAAGATCATTGAGGAGCACAGCGGGCATGTTGAACTGCTGGACGCTCCGGCGGTCGCCACCGGCGGCCGCGGCGCCATGATTCGTATCACGTTGCCGAGACTCGCCGAGGCCGGCGAGACGGCACCTGAGGCAGAGGCCGAGCGGGCGGCGGAGGCTAAAGCAAGAGTCGTATGAGCATGGCGTCGGACATTCTGATCGTTGACGATGAGGCGGACATCCGCGACCTGGTCGCGGGCATCCTGGCGGACGAGGGGCACGGCAC
>JBEHXS010000162.1:0-6093 GCA_048498575.1 Pseudomonadota bacterium | reverse complement strand
GTGGGGGGTCCTCCCTCCCCCAACCGCCGCTCGTGGCTGAGCCTCAAGGACTGGGCATCGGCCAGCGGAGGGCGCCGTGCGGTCACCGAAACGGCGGCGTGAGGCCAAGCCCGGCTTCCGCTGCATCGGGTCTGGGATCTCCCGCTCGCTTGCGCGCGGCGGCGAGGTCGCGCATATCCATGCCGTACTGACCGCCGGGCGCTTCCGCGCCGGCGCCGTTACCCGCTGAAAACCCATGAAATTCCTCGACGAAGCCAAGATCTATGTCCGCTCCGGCGACGGCGGGAACGGCATCGTCGCCTTCCGGCGCGAGAAGTTCATCGAGTATGGCGGGCCGAACGGCGGCGACGGCGGCAAGGGCGGCGACGTCTGGGCGGAGGCGGTCGAGAACCTCAACACGCTGATCGACTATCGCTACCAGCAGCACTTCAAGGCCAAGGGCGGCCAGCACGGCATGGGCCAGGACCGCGCCGGCGCGAAGTCCCCCGACCTGGTGATCAAGGTTCCGGTCGGCACGGAGATCCTCGACGAAGACCAGCAGACGGTCATCGCCGACCTCGACGAGGCGGGGAAGCGCGTGCTGCTCGCCAAGGGTGGCAACGGCGGCTTCGGCAACGCGCATTTCAAGTCGTCCACCAACCGCGCCCCGCGCCGCGCCAACCCCGGCCTGCCGGGCGAGGAGCGCTGGCTGTGGCTGAGGCTGAAGCTGATCGCCGATGTCGGCCTGGTCGGGCTGCCGAATGCCGGCAAGTCCACCTTCCTCGCCGCGGTATCGGCCGCCAGGCCCAAGATCGCCGACTATCCCTTCACGACGCTGACGCCCAACCTCGGCGTCGCGCGCATCGACGGGCGCGAGCTCGTCATTGCCGACATCCCGGGCCTGATCGAAGGAGCCCACGAGGGCGCCGGTCTCGGCGATCGTTTCCTCGGCCATGTCGAGCGCACGCGCGTGCTGCTCCACCTCGTCGATGTCACGCAGGAGGACCCGGTCGGAGCCTACGAGACCATCCGCGAGGAGCTTGCCGCCTACGGCCACGGCCTCGACGAGAAGCCGGAGATCGTCGCGCTGTCGAAGGTCGATGCGGTCGACAAGAAGGTCGCCGAGGCGGCGCAAAGGAAGCTGAAGAAGGCGAGCGGGACGAAGCCGCTCCTGCTCTCCGGCGTCGCCGGCACCGGTGTCGAGACAGCGCTCCGCGCGCTCGCCGAGGAAGTGATTGCCGGCCGCCGCGCTGAGGACGAACTGGCCGCAACCCGATGACCCGGAAACCGGAAGACTTCCGCCGCATCGTCATCAAGATCGGCTCCGCCTTGCTGGTCGATCGCGCCAGCGGCCGGCTTCGCGCCGACTGGCTGGAGGCGCTCGCCAACGACATCGCCCACCTCGCGCGCGGCGGGCGCGAACTGCTGGTCGTTTCCTCCGGCGCGATAGCGCTTGGCCGCGGCGTGCTCGGCCTGCCGCGCGGTACGCTGAAGCTCGAGGAGAGTCAGGCCGCGGCCGCGGTCGGCCAGATCGCGCTCGCCCACGCCTACACCGAGACGCTGCACAAGGTCGGGCTGACCGCGGGCCAGGTGCTGCTGACGCTGGGCGACACCGAGGAACGGCGCCGCTATCTCAACGCCCGCTCGACCATCGGCACGCTGTTGAAGCTCCGCGCCGTGCCCGTGATCAACGAGAACGATACTGTCGCCACCAGCGAGATCCGCTACGGCGACAACGACCGCCTCGCCGCCCGTGTCGCGACCATGATGGGCGCCGACCTGCTCGTGCTGCTCTCCGACATCGCCGGACTTTACACGGCGCCGCCGGCGCTCGATCCGAGCGCGACGCTGGTCGAGACCGTCGAGAAGATCACGCCGGCGATCGAGGCGATGGCGGGCAGCGCCGCTTCGGAACTGTCTCGCGGCGGCATGGAGACCAAGATCGCCGCCGGCAAGATCGCCACCGCCGCCGGCACCACCATGGTGATTGCGTCAGGCCATGCACCGAACCCGCTTGCCCGCATTTCGGCCGGCGAGAAGTGCACCTGGTTCCTGCCCGAAGCGAACCCGGTCACCGCCCGCAAGCGCTGGATTTCGGGCACGCTGGAGACGCACGGCGTGCTGGTGGTGGACGACGGCGCGGTGCGGGCGCTTCGCGCCGGCAAGAGCCTGCTGCCGGCGGGCGTGCGCCGCGTCGAAGGCCGCTTCCAGCGCGGCGATGCAGTCGCGATTCGCTCCGAGGCCGGCGACGAGATCGCCCGCGGCCTCATCGCCTACGACCACGACGACGCCGAAAAGATCGCCGGCCGCAACAGCGGCGAGATCGAGAAGATTCTGGGCTTTGCCGGTCGCGCCGAGATGATCCACCGCGACGACATGGCGATGCGCGGCGAGTAGGCGCTAGCGGTCGGGCGGCGCCTCGGCTGCCGCCGGCACGCCCGCCTTCTGCTCACGGAAGAAGATGAACAGGCCGGCGCCGATGATAATCGCGGCGCCGATGATCGTTTGCGGGCTCGGCGTATTCTTGAACACGAAGTAACCGAAGATCACACCCCACACGATCATCGTGTACTGGTACGGCACGACCACCGAAGCGGGCGCGAAGGCCAACGACCGGTTGACACCGATGGTCGCGATGAGAGCGCCGACGCCCAGCGACGCGAGCAGCGCGCCTTCCACCCATGAGCTCGGCGTGGTCCAGCCGAACGGTGCGCCGACGATGCCCAGGATGAGGCCGCCGACTACCTGCCACGCCGCCATGACGGTGTCGTGCGTTCGCCGGAGAATGCGCGTCACCACGAGATAGAGCGAATAGATGATGCTGCCGGCAAAGGCGATCAGCGCCGGCGCGCCAAGAGAAGACGCCGAAGGCCCGAGCGCGACGATGACGCCGATGAAGCCGACAAGCACGGCGAGCCATCGCCGCCAGCCGACGCGCTCGCCGAGGAAGACCGCGGCCATGATCGTCACGTAGATCGGGCCGGCGAGATAGTAGGTCATCGCGTCGGCAAGCGGCAGCTTGCGCACCGCCCAATAGAACAGGGTGGTCTCGCCGGCTGCCATGACGACGCGGAGCGCCTGCAGCCACGGCCGCTCGACGTTGACGAACGAGCGCCAGCCCATGCGCCGCACGACGGGAAGCAAAAGGATCGCCGCCGCGATGCTGCGGAACAGCATGATCTGCGGCGCCGAATAGCTCGCGGCCAGCCACTTGCCGAGCGTGTCGTTCAGCGAAAACACGAATATCGCGCCGGTCATCAGGGCGATGCCGGCGAGGTTGTTCGGTTCGCGGGAGACGGAAACCACGGCGCCGGACATTTTTGGTTTGTTTTTTGTTACGTTGCGTCGCTGCGGAACCGGGCATGAAATGCCGCGCCCGCAGCCGCAAGTCCAGCGGAATCGCTGGCTTTGCCGGCCGCTGAATTTGCATGCCGCCGCCTGCTGTGCCAAACACCCGCTGCCCGGCCCGTTGCCGGGGCGAAGAGCGCCCGATGAGTATCGCCGAAGACCTTAGGACCGCGCCTGCCGCAAGCGACGTCGCCAGCGAAATGGCGGCGATCGGCAAGGCCGCGCGCGCTGCCGCGGGCGCATTGGCGCTGGCCGGCTCCGCGGCCAAGAACCGCGCCCTCCATGCCGCCGCTGCCGCCATTCGGCGCGACGCCCCGCTGATCCTCGCCGAGAACGCCAAGGACATCGCCGACGTCATCCGCTCGGGCAACACCACCGCCTTCGCCGACCGCACGAGGCTCGACGAAAAGCGCATCGAGGCAGTCGCCCGCGCCGTCGAGGAAGTCGCCGCCCTGCCCGATCCTGTGGGCACGATCATCGCCGCATGGGACCGGCCGAACGGGCTTCACATCGAGCGCGTCCGCACGCCGCTCGGCGTCATCGGCATCATCTACGAGAGCCGCCCGAACGTGACCGCCGACGCGGCCGCGCTGTGCGTCAAGGCGGGCAACGCCGCTATCCTGCGCGGCGGCTCCGACGCCTTCCGCTCCTCGGTCGCGATCCACCGCTGCTTCGTCGAGGGGCTGATCTCCGCCGGTCTGCCAGCAACCGCCGTGCAGCTCGTGCCAACGCGCGACCGCGCCGCCGTCGGCCTGATGCTGACCGGCCTCGACGGCAACATCGACGTGATTGTGCCGCGCGGCGGCAAGAGCCTGGTGGCGCGCGTCCAGCAGGAAGCGCGCGTGCCGGTGTTCGCGCATCTCGAAGGCGTGTGCGCCGTCTACGTTCATGCCAAGGCGAACCTCGCCATGGCCGAGAAGATCATCGTCAATGCCAAGATGCGCCGGGTCAGCGTCTGCGGCGCTGCCGAGACCCTGCTGGTCGATCGCGCCGTCGTCGGCACGCACCTGAAGCCGCTGGTCGAGGCGCTGCAGAAGGCGGGCTGCGCCATCCGCGGCGATGAAACCGTGCGCGCCGCGGTCGCCAACGTCACGCCCGCAACCGAAGCCGACTGGTCGACGGAATTCCTCGACGCGATCATTGCCGTCAAGGTCGTCGACGGCCTCGATGCCGCGATCTCGCATATCGGCCGCTATGGCTCGCACCATACCGACTCGATCGTCACCGACGACATCGTCGCCGCAAACAAGTTCCTCGCCGAGGTCGACAGCGCGATCGTGCTGCACAACGCCTCGACGCAGTTCGCCGACGGCGGCGAATTCGGCATGGGCGCCGAGATCGGCATCGCCACCGGCCGCATGCATGCGCGCGGCCCCGTCGGCGTCGAGCAGCTGACCAGCTTCAAGTATCGCGTCCACGGTTCCGGTCAGGTCCGCCCTTGACGGCGACGCCCTGGTCTGACGACGCCGACCTTCGTCTGCCTCCGTCCTATCCCGGCATGCGCATCGGCCTGTTTGGCGGCTCCTTCGACCCGCCGCACGAGGGGCACCTCAAGGTCAGCCTGGTCGCGCTCCGCGCCCTTCGCCTTGACGCCGTATGGTGGCTGGTATCGCCCCACAACCCGCTGAAGCGGAACGCGCCCTCCGCCGACCTGCACCGCCGCATCGCCGCCGCCCGCGGCATGGCGAAGCACCCGGCAATCCGGGTCACCGGGATCGAGGCGGCGCTCGGCACCCGCTATACCGCCGACACGCTCCGCCACCTGCTGCCGCGGCTCCGCGGCATCTCCCCGGTATGGATGATGGGCGCCGACAATCTCGCCAGTTTCCATCGCTGGCGGGAATGGTGGGAAATCGCACAATCCCTGCCGATCGCGGTGTTCAACCGCCCCGGGTCCTTCCGCGACGCCCTCGCTTCGCCGGCAGCCCACGCACTGTGGCGCGCGCGCCACGACCCCCCGGACGCCCCTCTTTTGGCCGCAATGCCGCCGCCCGCCTGGATTTTCCTGCCTGCGCCGCATGTCGATATCTCGTCGACGGAGCTCCGGCGGAACCCAACGGCGTCTTGAAAGCTTCACCGTCGTACGCATATCCTCGGCGTGCGCCGCGCTGGTGCGGCGCCCGTGAGAACACAGACCCGACGGAGGGACTGAAACCTGACAACCGCAGTTCGTAGTGGGGAAGTGCGCGCACGCGCTCCCCGACTTGCGACCGCCCGCCGTGAACTCGCAGCCGCGGCCGCCATCAAGGTGGTTCAGACCAGCCTTGACGATTCCAAGGGCGAGGATATCGCCACCATCAACATCATCGGGAAGTCGTCGCTCGCCGACTACATGGTCGTCGCCACCGGCCGCTCGCAGCGGCATGTCGCGGCCATGGCCGAACGACTGGTCGCCGACCTGAAGGAAGCCGGCAGCCACGACGTTCGCGTCGAGGGTCTCCGCTCCGCCGACTGGGTGCTGATCGACACCGGCGACATCATCGTCCACATCTTCCGACCCGAGATTCGCGCTTTCTACAATCTCGAGAAAATGTGGCGCGCCGAACACCCGGCCGCACCGACCGAGGTCTAGACTTACCGGCACGCCGCCATCCGCTTCCGGCGGACAGGGGACCGGCATGCTGATCACCGTTGCCGCGATCGGCCGTCTCAAGGACGGGCCGGAGCGCGAACTCTGCGAACGCTACCTGTCGCGCGCCACCGCGAGCGGACGAAGCCTCGGGCTGACCTTCGCGATGCGCGAGCTGGCCGAGGGCCGTGCCGGCA
>JBEHXS010000161.1:0-6136 GCA_048498575.1 Pseudomonadota bacterium | reverse complement strand
CGCCTGCCGCGTGCGCCGCTGCTGGTGGTCGATGCCAAGTTCCCGCTGGAAGCGTGGAACGCGCTTCGCGGCGCGACCACTCCGGAGGCGACCAAGGCCGCCGAGTCGCAGTTTCGCCGCGATACGCTGAAGCACGTCCAGGACATCGCCGAGCGCTACCTCATCGCCGGCGAGACGCAGGACGTCGCCATCATGTTCATTCCGTCGGAATCGATCTTCGCCGACTTCCACGAACGCTTCGGCGACGTCGCGGAGAAAGCCATCCGGGCGCGGGTGATGGTCGTCTCGCCGTCGCTGCTGATGCTGTCGGTGCAGCTCGCCATGTCGATGATGCGCGACCAGCGCATGCGCGAGCAGGCCCACCTCATCCAGCTCGAGGTCGGCAAGATGATGGAAGACGTGACCCGGCTGGGTGAACGGGTGAAGAAGCTGCAGACCCATTTCACCCAGGCCAATGGTGACATCGAAGACATCCTGAAATCGACCCGCGGCGTCTTCAGCCACGGCACCAGGATCGCGCAGGTCGAATTCAACGGAGACGAGGAAGCCGGCGCGCGCACCAAAACAGCGCCGAAGCCCCAGCCACAGCGCGGGCCGGCGCCGCCTGAACTGCCCTTCTCGACTTTCGAGGAGGTCTAGGCTGACAGCCTAGAACCCGCGCCCGCCTTTGAGGAATTCGATTTCCTCCGGCGTCGATTCTCGGCCGAGCAGGGCGTTGCGGTGCGGGAAGCGCCCGAACTTGCGGATGATGTCGCGGTGCTTGATCGCGTAGTCGAGCCCGCCGCGGGCTTCTTCCATTCGTTCCGGCGGCGCCCCCACCGCCTCCGCCGCAAACAGCATCAGACCGCGGTCCTGCTCCGCGATGTCCTCGCTGTGCTCGAACGGCAGCAGCACGAACATGCGCTCGGCCGCGAAAAAACGCTCCAGGCCACCGTCGACCATCCTCTTCGCCAGCGCCAGCGCGACATTATCGTGGCCATGAGTGCGCGCGTCATTGCGATAAATCTGGCGCGGAAACTGGTCGAGCAGCACGATCAGGGCGGCCTGCCGGCGCGGATTCAGTGACGCCAGATTCCATTTCTCCGTCGCCGCCGGCTCGATGTAGGCGCCGTATGTCTTCCGGATGTGGTCGTCGATCTCCGCCGTCGGACGGAACCAGGCGTCCATCCTTTCCTTAGGCGCGGGCGCGTCGGCCGAGATGCCGCCGAACCAGTAGCGGTGGATGTCGTCCAGAACCGTGCCGTCTATTGTCATGGGCTGGCCTCAGTCGAATGGCGTGCGCTGGCGCATCGCTGCCGAAAGCGTGCCCTCGTCGAGATAGTCGAGCTCACCGCCGACCGGAACGCCGTGGGCGAGGCGGGATACCTTCGCGCCGCTGCCCGCCAGTCTGTCCATGATGTAGTGCGCCGTCGTCTGGCCCTCGACCGTGGCGTTGACGGCCAGGATGACTTCGCGGATGCCCTCGTCGTGGACGCGCGCCGTGAGCTTGTCGATGCCGAGATCGTCCGGGCCGACACCGTCGAGCGGCGACAGCGCGCCGCCGAGCACATGGTAGCGCGCATTGATGGCGCCGGCGCGCTCCAGCGCCCACAGGTCGGCGACATCCTCGACCACCACCAGCGTGTACTGGTCGCGGCGCGGGTCGGAGCATATGGTGCAGGGATCGACGGTGTCGATGTTGCCGCAGGTCGAGCAGACGATCACGGTTTCGACCGCGACGCTCATCGCCTTCGCCAGCGGCACCAGCAGCTCGTCCTTCTTCTTCACCAGCGTCAGCGCCGCGCGTCGCGCCGAACGCGGCCCGAGGCCCGGCAGCTTGGCGAGAAGCTGGATCAGGCGTTCGATTTCGGGGCCGGCGACGGAACGGGCCACAAGGCGATCCTAGAACGGCAGCTTCATGCCGGGCGGGAGCTGCAGCCCGCCGGTGATCTCGCGCATCTTCTCGGCGAGCTTCGCCTCGGCCTTGGCGCGGGCGTCGTTGCTCGCCGCGACGATCAGGTCCTCGAGGATCTCGGCCTCGTCCGCCTTGAGCAGCGATGGATCGATCCGAATGCGCTTCATCTCGCTCTTGCCGGTCATGACGACCGTCACCAGCCCGCCGCCGGACGACCCTTCGATCTCCAGCGCGGCCACTTCCTGCTGGAGCTGCTCCATGCGCCCCTGCAGTTCGCGCGCCTGTTTCATCATTCCCATGAGATCGCCGATCGCCATGTGTCTGTACCGCTAGATGTCGGGTTCGAAGTTGTCGTCGAGGTTGATGTCGCTGGCGCTGTCGTCGTCGGGACCGGAGGGCGGCGCCACGGGCGCCTCTTCGCCGCGCACGCGCACGTCGACGATCTCGGCGCCGGGAAAGCGGGCGAGCACCGCCGCAACCAGCGGGTCGGCGCGCGCGTCGTCGACCAGTTGCTCGCGCGCCTGCTTCCGCTGTTCGGCGACCGTCGCGGTGCCGCCGTCGCGCGCCACCGCAATCATCCAGCGCTGGCCGGTCCACTGCTCGAGTTTCTTGCCAAGCTCGCCGGCAAGGCCCGGCAGCGCATGCTCCGTGAGCGCGATCTCGATCTGCGGCGGCTCGAAGCGCACGGGGCGGACGGCAGTCTCCAGCGCGTTTTTCAGCTTCAGCTCGCGCTTGACGCCGGCGAGCGCGATGAGATCGGCGAACGTCTGGAGGCGAGGCAGGTCGGCTGTCGCGGCTTTGGCCGCAGGTTGCGACTGCGGCTCGGCAAAGGACCGGCCGCCGCCCGCCGCGATCGCCATGCGTGGGCCGGAGGGCGCCGGACGTGACGGCGCCGGTTCGCGCGGCCGCGATGGCGCCGCGCCGTTGCCGTCGCCGAGCGCTTTCAGCGCCTCGTCCGGTGTCGGCAGGTCAGCGGCGTGGGCGATGCGCACGATCACCATGTCGGCGGCGGCGAGCGGACGCGCCGCCTCCTTGGCTTCCTCGATGCCCTTGAGCAGCATCTGCCAGGTGCGCGCCAATACGCGGAGCGATACCTGCTCGGCGAACGCCTTGCCGCGCGTCTTCTCTTCCTCGGTCAGCGCCGCGTCGTCTTCGGCGTTGGGCGCGAGCTTCAGCCGGGTGACCAGATGGGTGAAGGCCGCAAGCTCCTCGAGCACGACGACCGGGTCGGCGCCGACGTCGTAGAGCTCCTTCAGCCGGGTCAGGGCCGGCGCAACCTCGCCCTTCATCGTCTCCTCGAAGAGGTCGATGACCATGGCGCGGTCGGCGAGCCCGAGCATCTGGCGGACGTCTTCCGCGTTCACCTGGGCCGAGCCGTGGGCGATGGCCTGGTCGAGCAGGGAGAGGGAGTCGCGTGCCGAGCCCTCCGCCGCGCGCGCGATCATGACCAGCGCGGCGTCCTCGACATCGATCTTCTCCTTGCCGGCGATGTCCTTCATCAGCGCGATGAGGCGTGAAGCCTCGATGCGCCTGAGATCGAACCGCTGGCAGCGCGACAGCACCGTAACCGGCACCTTGCGCACTTCGGTGGTCGCGAAGATGAACTTCACATGCTCCGGCGGCTCTTCCAGCGTCTTCAGCAGCCCGTTGAAGGCGGCCTTCGACAGCATGTGCACTTCGTCGATGATGTAGACCTTGTAGCGGGCGATCGCCGGCTTGTAGCGCACTGCCTCGATGATCTCGCGGATGTCATCGATGCCGGTGTGCGAGGCCGCGTCCATCTCGATGACGTCGACGTGCCGGCCTTCCATGATGGCCTGGTCGTGCTCGCCGACCTCGGTCATGTCGATGGTCGGTGCGTCAATCTTGCCGGGAACGGAATAGTTGAGGGCGCGCGCGAGAATGCGGGCGGTGGTCGTCTTGCCGACGCCGCGCACGCCGGTCAGCATGTAGGCCTGTGCGATCCGACCCTGGCGGAACGCATTGGTCAGCGTTCGCACCATCGGCTCCTGGCCGATGAGATCGGCGAACGACTGCGGCCGGTACTTGCGCGCCAGCACGCGGTACGGGCTTGCCGGCGCGGCTGCTGCATCGCCTTTATCGCTGCCGCGGGCTGGCATGTCCGGCGCTGCTCTCCACTGTCATAAGGATAGGTGGGAGGCTGGCACGCGACCCGTGCCGAAACTCGTTAGGGCTGCTTCCTTCCGGACCTGACCCGGTTGGCGAGCGGACCGTCCGAGCACCAACCTCCCGGTCCTTCATATCGGCTGTCGGGCAGGCGAAAGCAAGCCGCGGCGGCCCCGTTCCCTGCCGCCACGCCTTGCGCTGCCGTCTGTCCGCGGCATAAATCCGCCGATGGCCGAATTCTCCCTTGATCCAGTGCTCGCCGCCGATAGCGTGGCGGTGTCCAACCTCGCGCTTTCCGACGTAAGGCTGATGAACGATGCCCGTTTCCCGTGGCTCCTGCTGGTGCCGCGGCGTGCCGGCGCGGTTGAGATCATCGACCTTCCGAAAGCCGACCGCGCACTTCTGTTCGAGGAAATCAACGCCGCCTCGGCGGCGCTCCGCGCGGCGACGCATTGCGACAAGCTGAACGTCGGCGCACTGGGCAACCAGGTGCGCCAGCTCCACGTCCACATCGTCGCCCGCTTCGCCGGCGACGCCGCCTGGCCGGGGCCGGTGTGGAGCAGCGGTGCGGCGGCGCCATATTCGCCGGCGGCGCGCGACCGGCTGATCGGCGATATTCGCGGCGCGCTCGCCTAATGACGCGATTCTTCGACCATCTACCGGCCGTGGAAGCGAGCCGCCGCGTTGGCTTTGCCGGCAACCGCATCGAGCGGCGGAGCGAGCACCGGGAGGAGGCGATGGTGGCGGCTGCATTCGCCGATCCGGCCGCGCGCTTCTATCTCTTCCGCGGCGACAAGGTGCTGCGGAAATCGCCCGCCGAACCGCAGTTCGCCGCGCGCGACGCGGATGGATATGGAGCGGCGAGGGGCGACGCGGTGTTGCTCGGCTGGCAGGACGAGATGCCTCAGATCGCCGCGGTCATCTCCGAGACGACGGCGCTGCCGCCGACCATCCTGCTCTCCGATCTCCGCTCGCTCGCCAGCGAAGGCGCGCTGGCGCCCGAACACATCGGCGCGCTGGCGCAGGCCCGCAGCCTCCTGAACTGGCACGCCCGCCACGGCTTCTGCTCGATGTGCGGCGCGCCCACGCATATGACGCTCGGCGGCTATCGCCGCGACTGCCCCAAGTGCGGCACCCAGCACTTTCCGCGCACCGATCCCGTCGTGATCATGGTTGCGATCAGCGGCGCGGGCGCGGACGAGCGTGTGCTGCTCGGCCGCCAGCGACAGTTCCTGCCCGGCATGTACTCGGCGCTCGCCGGCTTCATGGAGCCTGGCGAGACGATCGAGGATGCCGTCCGCCGCGAGACGCTGGAGGAATCCGGGATCGCCATCGGCCGCGTCGCCTACCATGCCAGCCAGCCGTGGCCGTTCCCGATGTCGCTGATGATCGGCTGCCACGCCGAGGCGCTGGGCGATGCAATCCGGCGCGACGAGGCCGAACTCGAGGACTGCCGCTGGTTCAGCCGTGACGAGGCGCGCGCCATGCTCGCCGGCACGCACCCGGCGGGGCTGAAGGCGCCAAACCCGATCGCGATCGCGCACCATCTGCTGCGCGCATGGGTGGAGGAGCAGGGACCCCCTACCGGCTAAGCTGCCGGGGCTCGCCGCTGCCTCGAATTCCTTTACGATTTTTGGCGAGTTTTGCTGCGTTGCGTATGGCGCCGGCAATCCAACGGGCCTAGACAAACAGTTGCCCCTATAGAATCTGCGGCCGGCGACGGGCCGCTCGTGCTGGACGTCCGCCCTGTTACCGCGCCACGTCGTTGTTCCGCTGATCATCGCGTTCGCGATGTTCATGCAGACGCTCGATTCCACCATTCTGACCACGTCGATCCCGGCCATTGCGCGCGCGCTCGACGAGCCGCCGCTGCGCCTGCACCTCGCCGTGACCTCGTACATGCTGAGCCTCGCCGGGTTCCTGCCGCTTTCCGGCTGGCTTGCCGATCGGTTCGGAGCACGGCGCATATTCCGCATCGCCATCCTGATCTTCACGCTCT
This sequence comes from Pseudomonadota bacterium, assembly GCA_048498575.1. GTDB lineage: Bacteria > Pseudomonadota > Alphaproteobacteria > Rhizobiales > Kaistiaceae > DASZQY01. The sequence continues at coordinate 116 of JBEHXS010000161.1, read as the reverse complement.
CTTCCATGGCGTGCGGTTTCTCCGACAGCCTGCTCATGCTGCTTGCCTCGCGCGTGTGCCAGGGCCTCGGCGGCGCCATGATGGTGCCGGTCGGCCGCCTCATCCTCGTGCGCTCG
>JBEHXS010000160.1:0-6156 GCA_048498575.1 Pseudomonadota bacterium | reverse complement strand
CGTGACCGCGGCGCGGGCCGCGGGCCGCGAGGTGCTCCTCGACTGCGAGCATTTCTTCGACGGCTACAAGGCGAACCCGGCCTACGCGCTGGCGTGCGCCGTGGCTGCCTACGAGGCCGGCGCGCGCTGGGTCGTGCTGTGCGAGACCAACGGCGGATCGATGCCCGAGGAAGTCGAGGCGATCGTCCGCGAAGTCACGCGGGTGATACCCGGCGACCATCTCGGCATCCACGCCCACAACGACACCGAGCAGGCGGTGGCCAATTCGCTGGCCGCCGTGCGCGCCGGCGTCCGCCAGATCCAGGGCACGCTGAACGGCATCGGCGAGCGCTGCGGCAACGCCAACCTGACCTCGATCATCCCGACGCTGCTGCTGAAGCCGGCCTACGCCGACCGCTTCGAGACGGGCGTGACGGCGGAGGCGCTGGCCGGGCTGACGGCGCTCTCGCATCGCTTCGACGAGCTCGTCAACCGCGCCGCCAACCGGCAAGCGCCCTATGTCGGCGCCAGCGCCTTCACCACCAAGGCCGGCATCCATGCCTCGGCCATCGCGCGCGACCCGAAGACATACGAGCACGTCGCGCCGGAGAAGGTCGGCAACCATCGCCACGTTCTGGTTTCCGACCAGGGCGGCAAGGCCAACCTGCTCGCCGAACTCGCGCGCATGGGGCTGGCGGTGGATCGGAACGACCGGCGGCTCGACGCGCTGCTCCGCGAGGTGAAGGAGCGCGAGGCGGTGGGCTACGCCTACGAGGGCGCGGCGGCGTCGTTCGAGCTGTTGGCGCGGCGCGTCATCGGCGGCCTGCCGGATTATTTCGACGTGGAAAGTTTTCACGTCACCGTCGAGCGCCGGCACAACGCCGTCGGCGCCCTGGTGTCGGTATCGGAGGCGGTGGTGAAGCTGACCGTCGGCGGGGAGCGGCTGCTGACGGTGGGCGAGGGCAACGGCCCGATCAACGCGCTCGACCAGGCGCTGCGCAAGGACCTCGGCATCTACCGCGACCTGATCGCCGATCTCGAGCTCATCGACTACAAGGTGCGCATCCTCAACGGCGGCACCGGCGCGGTGACCCGCGTGCTGATCGAATCGACGGATGCCTCCGGCGACTCGTGGTTCACGGTCGGCGTCTCCGAGAACATCGTCGACGCCTCGTTCGAGGCGCTGAACGACGCCATCGTCTTCAAGCTGCTGCGCGCCGGGGCGAAAGCCGCCTAGAGGCGAAGATCGGCCGTCTCGTCGAGCTTCGACTGCGGCAGCTTGGCGACCTTGGCCCGGAGCGTCGGGATGACCTCCTCGATGGTGTCGACGAACGACACCGGCAGGTCGACGTGGTTGCCGAGGAAGGCCTTGTGCAGGAAACCTTCCTCGGTCATGCGGCCGAACAGCGCGATCAGCGAATCCCAGAAGCCGCCGAGGTTGACGATGACGATCGGCTTGGCATGGCGCTCGAGCTGCGCCCAGGTCATCACCTCGACGACCTCCTCGAGGGTGCCGATGCCGCCGGGAAGGGCGACGAAGGCGTCGGCCCGCTCGAACATCTTCTGCTTGCGCTCGTGCATGTCGGCGGTGACGATGAGGTCGGGCACCTCGCTCAGCATGACCTCGCGGTCCTTGAGGAACTGCGGGATGATGCCGGTGACGTCGCCGCCGTTGTCCATGACGGCGCGGGCGACGACGCCCATGAGCCCGATCGAGCCGCCGCCATAGACCAGGCGGACGCCTTCGCGCGCCATGGCGGTGCCTAACTTGGAGGCAGCCTCGGAATACTGTGGACGCGCGCCGGGGTTGGCGCCGCAATAGACGCAGATGCTTTGAAGTTCAGCCATAAGGGTGATGTGGCATTCGCACCCTCCGGGCGTCAAGATTCGAGTGGCAGCGCATTTGCTTGTCCGGGAGGGGGATGCGCGTATAGTTTGGATTCGGGCCGCGTGAGTGAAAATTGATGGAGCGTCGCGCTCTCACCTTCGTTGCCGCCGTTGCGGTCGTAATCGTGCTGGTGGCGCTGGCCGCCTACGATGCCACAATCGGCCGCTCGCCCACGCAATCCGTAGCCGTCGCACCGCCAGCCGCCACGGAGCCTGCGCCGCCCCCTCCGGGTGAGGCGGCGCCGCCTCCCGCCGATATGGTTGCCGCCCCGACGGCTCCGGCGCCCGCTGAGGGCGCGCCTGCCGCCAGCGGCGGCGCAGCCGGGTCCGAGATCGCGGCCCTGCCGGCCGCGCCCGGCGCCCCGGCGGCCGAAGCGCCGGCCGCGACGGGGCCCTTGGTGCCATCGTTCGACGTGGTGCGCGTCGAGCCCTCGGGCGACACCGTGCTCGCCGGCGAGGCGGCACCCAACTCCAAGGTCGAAATTCTGGACGGCAGCAAGACGATCGCGACGGCGGATTCGGGCGATGCCGGCGATTGGGCGCTGCCGCTCGACGAGCCGCTGGCGCCCGGAACGCACGACCTCGCCATCCGCACGACCAACAAGGACGGCACGGTCACGACGCTTTCCGATCAGCGCGTGACGGTATCGGTGCCCGAGGCGGGCTCCAAGGACGTGCTGGTGGTCGTGAACACGCCGGACGCCGCGAGCAAGGTGCTGGAAGGCGGCGCGGGCGCTACCGCAACTGCCGAGGCGACGCCGCCCACGGCGGGTGCACCGGCGCCACCGGCGCCTTCGGCCGCCGGATCGAACGGAACCGAGGTCGCGACCAGCGAGGCGGCTCCGCCCACCAGCGCGCCGGCGCCGGCCGCTGCGGCCGGTGCATCGCCGCCCGCACAGACCGCCGAGGCGGGGGCGCCTGCGGCGTCAGCCGCGCCCGCTGCCGGCACCTCGCAGCCCGAGCAGACGGCTGAAGCCACGCCACCCGCGACGGAGGCGCCCGGCACAGCCACGACTGCGCCGGCAACCCAGCCGGAGCAGACGGCCGAGGCCACGCCGCCGGCTGCGGCCCCCGCCACGACTGAGGCGCCGATTGCGGCCGAGCCCAAGGTGACGCTTGAGGCGCCGGTGACGACCGAGCCCGCGGTGAAGACCGAGCCGCCCGTGGCCACCGAACCGCCGGTGACGGCACAAACCGAAACACCAGCGCCACCGCCGCCGCCTCCACCGCCGCAACCGGCCGTCGTCGTTGCCGCGGTCGAAGCCGACACGGCCGGCAACGTCTATATCGCCGGCACGGCGACGACACCCGAGACGGTGCGCGTTTACATGGACGACCAGCCGCTCGGCGAAGCCAAGCCGTCGCCGTCGGGCACCTGGCTGGTCGAGACCAAGAAGGACATGCCGGCGGGCAACTACCAGGTGCGCGCCGACCAGATCGGGGCCGACGGCACCGTCGTTGCCCGGGCCGAGGTGCCGTTCCAGCGCGAGGTCGACGTCGCGGTGCTGACGCCGACCGGGACGGCCGGCGGCGCGGCCGGCGGCGGAGCGACGGTTTCGGGCGCCATGCCGGCGATGGAAACCGTCATCATCAAGCGCGGCGACAATCTCTGGCGCATCGCCCGCGGCACCTGGGGCAAGGGCATCCGCTGGTCGACCATCTATGAGGCCAACACCGACCAGATCCGCAACCCGCACTGGATCTACCCCGGGCAGGTGTTCATCATGCCCAAGGGCAGCGTGACCTGGACCGACTAGCCTTTGCCGGCTATTCGCGGAATTTCTTGAATTCGTCCGATTAAAGTCTATCTCGGCTGCAACCCTGCACCCGAGCCATAGATGCGATCTGCCCGTTCCCGGCGCTCCGCCGGCCTAGTCCCAGCCACGTCCCCGTCTGCTGCACCGCGGAAGAGCGAAACGACGCTCGCCGCGCTCATGCAGCTGTGGCCGTACCTGTGGCCGAAGGAGCGCCCCGACCTCCGCCGCCGGGTGCTGCTGGCGATCGGCATCCTGGTCGCCGCCAAGATCGTCACCGTGCTGGTGCCGTACACCTACAAGTGGGCGACGGACGGGCTGACGCACAAGCCGATCGCGGGAGCGGGCGGCACCGTGACGGTGACGTGGCTGACGCTGCTGGCCGTGCCGGTGCTGCTGGTCATCGCCTACGGCGTCGGCCGCATCCTGATGAACGTCTTCAACAACCTGCGTGACGCTCTCTTTGCGCGGGTCGGGCAGTACGCGGTCCGCAATCTCGCCTTCCGCACCTTCGTGCACATGCACGAGCTGTCGCTGCGCTACCATCTCCAGCGCCGGACAGGCGGCCTGCAGCGCGTCATCGAGCGCGGCGTCAACGGCATCGAGACGCTGGTGCGCTTCACCATCCTGAACACGCTGCCGACGTTTCTCGAGTTCGCCCTGGCGGCCGGAATCATCGCCTACCAGTTCAACTGGCGCTACCTGATCGTCGTCACGGTGACGATCGTCATCTACGTCGTCTTCACCATCAAGGTGTCCGACTGGCGTATCCAGATCCGCCGCGACATGAACGAGTCCGACCAGGACGCCCACACCAAGGCGATCGACTCGCTGCTCAACTTCGAGACGGTGAAGTACTTCGGCAACGAGGCCATGGAGGCGCGGCGCTATGACCGCGCCATGGCGCGCTACGAAGAGGCGGCGATCCGCATCTGGACGTCGATCGCCTGGCTGAACATCGGCCAGATCGTCATCTTCACGGTCGGTTCCACCGTCTGCATGGTGATGTCGGCGATGGCGGTCATGCACGGCGAGCAGACGCTGGGCGACTTTGTGCTGATCAACGCGCTGCTCATGCAGCTCTCGGTGCCGCTCAACTTCATCGGCATGGTCTACCGCGAGATCAAGCAGGGCCTGATCGACATCGAGGCGATGTTCGACCTGCTCGACGTCAAGCCGGAGATCGTCGACAGCCCGGACGCCAAGCCCCTGCAGGTCGCCGGCGCCGAGGTGCGCTTCGAGAACGTCGAGTTCCACTACGACCCCGACCGGGCGATCCTGAAGGGGATCAGCTTCACGGTGCCGGCCGGCAAGACGCTGGCCCTGGTCGGCCCGTCGGGGGCCGGCAAGTCGACGATCTCGCGGCTGCTGTTCCGCTTCTACGACGTGCAGGGCGGGCGGATCACCATCGACGGGCAGGACATCAAGACGGTGACGCAGGAATCCCTGCGCGCCGCCATCGGCATGGTTCCGCAGGACACGGTGCTGTTCAACGACACGATCGCGTACAACATACGCTACGGCCGCCCCGATGCCAGTGACGCCGAGGTGCGCGAGGCCGCGGCGACGGCGCAGATCGGCGATTTCGTCGACAGCCTGCCGCAGGGCTACGCCACCGAGGTCGGCGAGCGCGGGTTGAAGCTCTCCGGTGGCGAGAAGCAGCGCGTGGCGATTGCGCGCACCGTGCTGAAGGCGCCGCCCATCCTGATCCTCGACGAGGCGACGTCGGCCCTCGACATCCACACCGAACGCGAAATCCAGGCGGCGCTCGATCGCGTATCGGCCAATCGCACGACGCTGGTCATCGCCCATCGCCTGTCGACCATCGTCAACGCCCACGAGATCATCGTCATCGACGACGGGCGCATCGTTGAGCGTGGCTCGCACGACGCGCTGCTGACGCAGAACGGCCTCTACGCCTCGATGTGGAACCGCCAGCGGCAGGCGGCCCAGGCTGCCGAGCTTCTCCGCGAGAGCGGCGAGGACGTTACGCCCTACCTCGAGGGCGACGCCCTGCCGGTCCCGGCGGCGGCCGAATAGCGCCTTCACTTCGCGGCAGGTTCCTGCTTGGGTAGGCGCGGGGGAACTGCCGCATGGCGTCGGCCGATACCATCATCGTCTCGATCCGCAAGATGCTCGTGCCGATCCGGCGCGAGGGCTATCCGTTCATCGCGATCCTGGTGTTCGTCGCGCTGTTCTTCGGCTGGTTCTGGCAGCCGATCCTGTGGGTGGGCCTCATCCTCGGCGGATGGTGCGCCTATTTCTTCCGCGACCCGCCGCGCTATACGACCGTCGATCCCGACGCGGTGGTGAGCCCGGCCGACGGCCATGTGTCGTCGGTGTCGATCGGGGTGGCGCCGAAGGAGCTCGGCCTCGGCGAGCAGACCCGCCGCAAGGTGTCGGTATCGCTCAGCCTGTTCGACTGCCATGTGAACCGCACGCCGGTCGCGGGCCGGGTTTCGCGCGCGGTCCATGCGCCGGGCAAGCTGATCAATCCCGATCTCGACAAGGGCAGCCCGGCGAACGAGCGCCACGG
>JBEHXS010000159.1:0-6173 GCA_048498575.1 Pseudomonadota bacterium | reverse complement strand
ATGCGCCTCGGCGTCCTTGACCATCTTCTCGATGTCGGCTTCCGACAGGCCGCCGGAGGCCTGGATGCGGATCTGCTGCTCCTTGCCGGTGCCCTTGTCTTTGGCCGACACGTTGACGATGCCGTTGGCGTCGATGTCGAAGGTCACTTCGATCTGCGGCACGCCGCGCGGCGCCGGCGGGATGCCGACGAGGTCGAACTGGCCGAGCATCTTGTTGTCGGACGCCATCTCGCGCTCGCCCTGGAAGACGCGGATGGTGACCGCGTTCTGGCTGTCCTCGGCGGTCGAGAAGACCTGGCCCTTCTTGGTCGGGATGGTGGTGTTGCGGTCGATCAGGCGGGTGAACACGCCGCCCAGCGTCTCGATGCCGAGCGACAGCGGCGTCACGTCGAGCAGCAGCACGTCCTTGACGTCGCCCTGCAGCACGCCGGCCTGGATGGCGGCGCCGACGGCGACCACCTCGTCCGGGTTGACGCCCTTGTGGGGTTCCTTGCCGAAGAACGACTTCACGATCTCCTGGACCTTCGGCATGCGCGTCATGCCGCCGACCAGAACCACTTCCTGTATCTCGGCCGCCGTGAGCCCGGCGTCCTTCAGCGCGGCGCGGCACGGGCCGACCGTCTTCTGGACGAGGTCATCGACCAGCGCCTCGAACTTGGAGCGGGTGAGCTTCATCGTCAGGTGCTTCGGGCCGGAAGCATCCGCCGTGATGAACGGCAGGTTGATCTCGGTCTGCGCCGCCGACGACAGCTCGATCTTGGCCTTCTCGGCGGCTTCCTTCAGCCGCTGCAGGGCGAGCTTGTCGCCCCTGAGATCGATGCCCTGATCCTTCTTGAACTCGTCGGCGAAATAATTGACGAGCCGCATGTCGAAGTCTTCGCCGCCGAGGAAGGTGTCGCCGTTGGTCGACTTCACCTCAAACACGCCGTCGCCGATTTCGAGAATCGAAATGTCGAAGGTGCCGCCGCCGAGGTCATAGACCGCGATCGTCTTGCCTTCCTTCTTGTCGAGGCCGTAGGCGAGCGCCGCCGCCGTCGGCTCGTTGATGATGCGCAGCACCTCGAGGCCGGCGATCTGGCCGGCATCCTTGGTCGCCTGGCGCTGGGCGTCGTTGAAGTAGGCGGGGACGGTGATGACGGCCTGAGTCACCTTCTCGCCGAGGTAGGACTCCGCGGTCTCCTTCATCTTCTGCAGGATGAAGGCGGAAATCTGCGACGGCGAGTACTTCTTGCCGTCGGCCTCGACCCAGGCATCGCCGTTGCCGGCCTTTACGATCTTGTAGGGGACAAGGCCCTTGTCCTTGTCGACCATCGGGTCGTCGTAACGGCGGCCGATCAGCCGCTTGACCGCGAAGAAGGTGCGCTCCGGGTTGGTGACCGCCTGGCGCTTTGCCGGCTGGCCGACCAGCCGTTCGCCCTCGTCGGTGAACGCGACGATCGACGGCGTGGTGCGCTGTCCTTCCGAATTCTCGATGACCTTGGCGTTCTTGCCGTCCATCACGGCGATGCACGAATTGGTCGTGCCGAGGTCGATACCGATAACTTTAGCCATTATCCTCGTCTCCTTCCGGCAGACTGGACCGGTCCGACGTGCGGCCCCTTAAGTCCAGTCCCCTTTATAGTGATTCGTAAGCCGAAAAACCCTGTAGGCCTTGGCTTCTCTGGCTATATAAGAATTGGCAAAATCAGCCGCAAGCTGCGATGGCGCCTTCCGTATAAGGGATTTTGCGAAGGTCGGCGCCATTCGGCCGAGGCGATAGGGCGCATATCGCGCGCCGCAATCCTGCCGACAATCCCCGGCTCGGTTGCGCGCGCTTTTGTGACAGGAAACCGGGTCGGAATGTCGATGAAGCAAGTACTGAGCTGGGGCCGGACGCTGATTGGCGCGGCCTTGTTGACCTTTGTCCTGAAGACGGTGGCGTTCGCCACCTATTACATCCCCTCCGAAAGCATGGTGCCGACGCTTCAGGTCGGCGACCGGCTGATCGCGACCAAGTTCGACTACGGCTTCAGCCGCTATTCGACGCCGCTGATGACGCTTCCCCACCTGCCGTTCGCCGATGGGCGACTGTTCGACCGCCTGCCCGACCGTGGCGATATCGTGCTGTTCACGCATCCGGCGACCGGCGAGACGCTGGTCAAGCGGCTGATCGGGCTTCCCGGCGACCGCATCCAGGTCGTCGAGGGCCGCCTCATCATCAACGGCGTCATGGCCCCGCGCCAGCTCGTGAAGACCTACGCCTATCGCCAGTTCGAGGGGCCGCCGGTCGAGGTCACCGAGTACAACGAGACGCTGCCCAACGGCTACGTCCACCCGATCATCATGCAGTCGGATGATCGCCCGCAGGAGAACACCGGGCTCTACGTCGTGCCGCCCGACCACATCTTCGTCATGGGCGACAACCGCGACAACTCCGCCGACAGCCGCTTCGACGAGCTCGGCTACGTGCCGGTCGAGAATCTCATCGGCCGCTCGCGGGCGATCCTCTATTCCCTGCACGGCTGCACGCCGGAGGCCGGCCTGACCTGCGCCGACCGCCGCTATCTCACCGGGCTCGACTGATTCCAGCCGGACGAGAAAAGAGATAAAGCGCCGCGGGGGCCGCGGCGCCTCGTCCAATACGCCGGTGAGGCGGCGTTACATGCCGCCGGGCGCGGCCACCATCCAGCCTTGCGCGACGCCGTTCGTGTCGGCGACGATGGCGATACGGCCGATGCCGGGCACGTCGAACGGCTCGCGCAGCACCTTGCCGCCGGCCTTCTTCGCCTTCGCCAGCCGCTTGTCGAGGTCGTCGACGGCGACGTAGCTGAACCAGGTTTCCGGCTGGCCTTTGAACATGTCGCCCGACATGTTGAACATGCCGGCGACCATGTCCTCGCCGGCGCGCGCGATCGTGTAGGTGCCGTACATGTCGCCCATCGGCACGTCCTCGAACGTCCAGCCTAGGCTGTCGCCGTAGAACTTCTTCGCCTTGCCGACGTCCCGCGTCATCAGCTCGTTCCAGTAGAATTTGCCATGCGCTGCCATTGCCATGCTCCCATACCTCGCAACTTGCATCATGCAAGTTGGCGCTTTCAATATGAAAGCACAATGACAGGGCGCGTCAACCGCCGAGATTGAAGGCCGCCAGCGCCGCCATGTTGACGATGTCGGAATCCATGGCGCCGAGCGACACCACCTGCACCGGCTTGTCGAGGCCGACGAGCAGCGGCCCGATGACGGTCGAGCCGCCGAGCTCCTGGACCATCTTGGTCGCGATCGCCGCCGAGTGGTAGGCCGGCATGACCAGCACGTTGGCCGGGCCCGACAGGCGGCAGAACGGATAGGCCGCCATCGCTTTGGGGTTGAGCGCGACGTCGGCCGCCATCTCGCCGTCGTACTCGAAGTCGACGCGGCGCTGGTCGAGGATCTCGACCGCCTCCCGGATCTTCTTGGCGCGGTCGCCCTCCGGCTGGCCGAAGGTCGAGTAGGCGAGGAGCGCGACGCGTGGCGTATAGCCCATGCGCTTGGCGACCCCGGCGGCTTCCTCGGCGATATCGGCGAGTTCCGCGGGGGTCGGCAGGTCGTGCACGGCGGTATCGGCGACCAGCACCAGGCGGCCGCGCGCCAGGATGATCGAGACACCGATGATGCGGTGCCCGGGCTTCGGGTCGATCACCCGCTTCACGTCCTCGAGCACGACCGAATAGTTGCGCGACACGCCCGCCACCATGGCGTCGGCGTCGCCGAGCGCCACCATGCAGGCGCCGAAATGGTTGCGGTCGCTGTTGATCAGGCGCTGCACGTCGCGCAGCAGGTAGCCTTTGCGCTGCAGCCGCGCGTAGAGGTAGTCGACGTAGTCGGCATTGCGCCGCGACAGGCGGGCATTGTTGATCTCGATCCCCTCGCGGATGTCGATGCCGGCCTTCTCCGCCGCCTCGCGCACGGTCTCCTCGCGGCCGATCAGGATGGCGGTGCCGAGCTTGTGGTTGGCGAAAGACGCCGCTGCGCGGATCATCTGTTCTTCTTCGCCCTCGGCGAAGACAACGCGCTTCGGCGCCCGCCGCACGCGCTGGAAGATGCGCTGCAGCGTGCCGACGATCGGGTCGCGCCGCGCCGACAGCGTGATCTTGTATTGCGCCATGTCGTCGATCGGCTTCCGCGCCACGCCGGAGTCCATCGCCGCCTTGGCGACGGCGGCCGGGATCTCGGAAAGCAGCCGCGGATCGAACGGTACCGGGATGATGTACTGCGGACCGAACTTCGGCCTGACCCCCTGGTAGGCGGCGGCGACCTCATCCGGCACGTCCTCGCGCGCCAGCTCGGCCAGCGCATGCGCTGCCGCCGATTTCATCGCCTCGTTGATGGTGGTGGCGCGCACGTCGAGGGCGCCGCGGAAGATGTAGGGGAAGCCGAGGACGTTGTTGACCTGGTTCGGATAGTCCGAGCGGCCGGTGGCGACGATGGCGTCGTCGCGGATCGCCGCGACTTCCTCGGGTGTGATTTCCGGGTCGGGATTGGCCATGGCGAAGATGATCGGCTTCGCCGCCATCGAGCGGATCATGTCGTCCGTCAGGGCGCCCTTGGCCGAAAGGCCGAGCACAACGTCGGCGCCGTCCATGGCCTCGGCCAGCGTGCGCTTGTCGGTGGCGATCGCGTGCGCCGCCTTCCACTGGTTCATGCCTTCGGTGCGGCCCTGGTAGATGACGCCCTTGGTATCGCAGAGGAAGATATTTTCCGCCTTCATGCCGAGCGTCTTGGCGAGCTCGATGCAGGCGATGCCCGCCGCGCCGGCGCCGTTGCACACGAGCTTGGTCGTCGCGATGTCGCGGCCGGTGAGGTGGAGCGCGTTGATCAGGCCGGCGGCGGCGATGATCGCGGTGCCGTGCTGGTCGTCGTGGAAAACCGGAATGTCCATGAGCTCGCGCAGGCGCGACTCGATGATGAAGCAGTCCGGCGCCTTGATGTCCTCGAGGTTAATGCCGCCGAACGAGGGGCCGAGGTAGCGCACCGCGTTGACGAATTCATCGACGTCCTCGGTATCGACTTCGAGGTCGATCGAATCGACGTCGGCGAAACGCTTGAACAGGACGGCCTTGCCCTCCATCACCGGCTTCGAGGCAAGCGCGCCGAGGTTGCCGAGGCCGAGGATGGCGGTACCGTTGGAGATGACCGCGACCATGTTGCCCTTGGCCGTGTAGTCATAGGCCAGCGCCGGATTTTCGGCGATTGCCCTCACCGGCACGGCGACGCCCGGCGAATAGGCCAGCGACAGGTCGCGCTGGGTGGCCATCGGCTTGGTGGCGACGACCTCGAGCTTTCCCGGACGCCCATCGGCGTGGAATTTCAGCGCTTCCTGATCGGTGACGGAGACGCCGGTTTTCACCGGCTTCTTGATTTCGGCCATGTCCATTGAGGTTTCCCGAAAGGCGTGCGGTCGTTCGACCGCCTTTTGATGCTTCTGAAGCTCCGACCTTAGACCCGCCTGCGCCTCGCGTCACGCCACCGGAGGAAAACGAGGTGTCACAGGTTTGTCGCGGCGGCGCGTCTGCTACGGTTGCCGTCGCCATGGACGCCCGCGCTGATAACGATACCGGAGAGGAAGAACCGCCAGAGGCGGCGCCGTCGGCGCCGTCAAGCCCGATGATGGCGCAATACCTCGAGATCAAGGCGGCCAATCCCGACTGCCTGCTCTTCTATCGGATGGGCGATTTTTACGAGATGTTCTTTGGCGACGCCGAGGTCGCCTCGCGCGCACTGGGCATTGCCCTCACCCGGCGCGGCAAGCACCAGGGCGCCGATATCCCGATGTGCGGCGTCCCCATCCACGCCGCCGACCAGTACCTCCAGAAGCTGATCGCGCTCGGCCATCGCGTTGCGGTCTGCGAGCAGATCGAGGATCCGGCCGAGGCGAGGAAGCGCGGCTCGAAGTCGGTGGTGCGCCGCGACGTCATCCGCCTGGTCACCGCCGGCACGATCACCGAGGAGGCGCTGCTCGACGGCCGCCGCAATAATTACCTCGCCGCGGTCGCCCGCCAGCGCGGCGGTGGCGACGGCGACGGTTTTGCCGTGGCCTGGGTCGACATTTCGACCGGCGAGTTTCGCGTTGCCGCCTCCGCCCCCTCGCGGCTGGCCGCCGATCTTGCCCGCATCGAGCCGCGCGAAGTCATCGTGCCGGACGCCCTCTTCGCCGA
>JBEHXS010000158.1:0-6266 GCA_048498575.1 Pseudomonadota bacterium | reverse complement strand
CCCGAAAATCGCTGACGCGATTTCGACCTCCCCTCAAGGGGGAGGTTGGGCGGCGAGGGGCTCAACGCCCGTTTGATCGGCTCTCGTGAACCGCACCTGCACCGGAAGCGGCGGCAGCATGCCGCGGAGGTGCGTCACCACCGCCGCCAGCACGATCACCGCGCCGAACTGGTGCGCCAGCGCCAGCGGCAGGGGCACGACGTTGATGAGCGTCGCGACTCCGAGCACCGCCTGAAGGAGAATGAGGATGGCGACGCGCTGGGCGCCGGCGGCCTGCGGCGTGCGCCGCGCGAAGAAGGCGTAGATCAGCGCGACGGCGAACAGCGTGTAGGCGCCGAGCCTATGGTCGAACTGCACGGCGGCGGCGTTCTCGAACAGGTTCCGCCACCACGGCTCCAGGCTGAGATAGCCGTGCGGGACGAAACCACCGTCCATCAGCGGCCAGGTGTTGTAGGCCATGCCGGCGTCGAGGCCGGCAACCAGGCCGCCCATGAAGATCTGCGCGAGCGCGAGCAGGACCAGCAGCAGCCCGCCGAGACGGACCGGCGCCGTCGACGGCGTGTAGGAAGGCGCCAGCCCGCGCACCGTCCACAGCGTGTAGGACAGGATGAGGCAGGCGAGCGTGAGATGGGCGGCCAGCAGGTACTGGCTGACGTCAGTGCGCACGCTAAGGCCCGACGACACCATCCACCAGCCGAGCCCGCCTTGCGCGCCGATGAGCAGAAGGATCGCGACGATGCGAACCTTGATCCCGCGCTCGATCCGCCCGCTCCACCACAACAGCACCAGCGGCACGAGGACGACAAAGCCGATCAACCGCGCGATCAGCCGGTGCGCCCACTCCCACCAGAAGATGCCCTTGAACTCGGAGAGCGTCATCGTCGGGTTGACGATCTGGAACTCGGGTATCTGCCGGTATTTGGAGAATTCCTCCTGCCAGTCGGAGTCCGACAGCGGCGGAATGACGCCGTGGATGGGCTGCCATTCGGTAATCGAGAGGCCCGAGTGCGTGAGCCGCGTCGCGCCACCGACCAGCACGATGCCGGCAATCATGAGTGCGACCAATAGAAGCCACGCCCGCACCCACCGCCGATCGCGCTGGGGATCGCGCAGCACTGGCGGACTTACGGCTTCGGCGGCAATGCTGGTCATCTCTTCCTTCTCGTTTCGCCCTTCGATATAGCCCGGGGCGCCGTAGGGCAACTCGCGGCAGAACGGCGCGGAGCGGACGGATGGCAATGCCGAGACGATTGAGGAAGGCGATCGGCGCGGCGGCGCTGCTGGTCTTCATCCCGCTCTACGCCTCGCTCGCCGTGCAGATCGCGATCGTGCACGTGCCGCAGGAGGCCGTCGTGGCGCAGACGATCTACTTCGCCGTCGCCGGGCTGCTCTGGATATTTCCTGCCGGGCTGATCATCCGATGGATGCTGAAGCCGCGGCCGGGCGATCCGCCGTCGTAGCGGGGGATTACGCTGCCGCGTGCGCCGGCACGACCGGATCGACCATGAGCAGCAGCACGTCGGAATCGGTGACGTCGGTGATGCGGTCGAAAGCCGCGGCTGTGCGCGGGTCGCCCGAGGGGTGCTCGGTCACGACGACGGCGACACCGCAGCCCGGCGCGACCAGCCGGATCAACTCGTCGCCGGTGTCGAGCACGACGTAGTCGTAGGTCAGCGTCAGGGCCGAGAGGATCGTCTCCAGCGAGTCGCGGTCGATGGCATCGGCGCCGAGCGGATGGCGGCCGGCCGGGATGAAGTGCACGCGCGACTTGCGGTCGCGGAAGATGACCTGCGCGAACGAGGCGTCGCCGTCGAACAGGTCGGAGAAGCCGGGGAGATCGGCCCCCTCGCCCATCGACGCGGCATCGGCGCCATCGCCGCGGAAATCGACCAGCACGACGCGGGCATCTTTCCGCGCCAGCGAGCGGGCGAGCGCCACCGCGCCGAGCGGGCGGCCATCGCTGTCGCTGCCTTCGGCGAGCGTGACGAGGATGCGCTTCTGTCCCGATTCCAGGACGCGCGCCGCGATGGTGCGCAGCGATTCTTCCACCCGATCGACCATTTCCGGCACCAGCGTTGGCTCCTTTGGCAGAGTGCGACGAACGCCCTCCTCCGCCGCGCTGACCAGCGGTGCATCAGAGCGCGCCACGGAAGCGGCGGGTGCCTCCGGCTCTGACGCAACGGCGAAGCGGCGCATCGGCCGGCCGCTCGCCAGCTCGCGGAGCAGGATGAAGGCGATCGCGAGAATGAGCGCCGCCATCGTCGCTGCGGCCGTCAGCGGAACCTTCTTCGGGAAGTCGGGCGACGCCGCGACGGCGGCGCGCGAGATCACGCGCGCGTCGGCGGGAAGGTTCGGCCCCTGCTCGCGGCTCACGGCTTCGCGGTAGCGCGCGAGATACGTCTCGAGGAGATCGCGGTCGGCGGCCGCCTCGCGATCGAGCGCGCGAAGCTGGACGCTGGCATCGTTCTGGGTGGCGGTGGTCTGCTTGGCCGAATCGAGCTGCTGCTGGAGCTGGGCTTCCTGCGACTTCTCGAGGCTCACCTCGGATTCGACGGAAGCCAGAATCTTCTGGGCCTCGGCGGCGATCTGCTGGTCGAGCCCGGCAACCTGCGCGTTGAGCTCACGCATGCGCGGATGGCCGGGCAGCAGCGTCGCGCTGAGCTGGGCGATCTGGCCCTTCAGCGAAATCTCCTGCTCGACGAGGTTCTGGATGACCGGCGAGTTGAGGACATCGGTGATGCTGGGCACCCCGTTGGATTGGAGCGCCGCCTGGATCTGCGCTGCCTTGGCTTCGGCGGAGGTGCGCGCCGCGCGCACCTGGCTGAGCTGCGTGTTGAGGTCGGTGAGCCGCTGCTGGGAGAGCGTCGTCGGCGTGCTGCCGCCGGTATCGAACAGGTTGTTGCGGCTGCGGAAATCCTCGACCGCGGCCTCGGCATTCTGGACCTTCGACCGGAGATCGACGATCTGGTCCGACAGCCACTGCGCTGCATCGGCACTGGTATCGCGCTTGGCGGCGCTCTGCCGTGACAGGTATTCGTCGGCGATGGCGTTGGCGACATCGGCCGCGACCTGCGGATTGGTCGAGGAAAAATCGATAGCGATGACGCGCGAATTCTCGATCGCGTAGACCGAGAGGTCGGCGAAATAGACGCCGAGGACGGCGTCCTGAACGTTGGTGATGCTCGGCGGCTTCACCAGCCCGATCCGCTGGAGCAGCGACGGATGCGCCGCCTTCGGGTCGAACTCCGGCTTGCTCGCCAGATCGAGTTTCTGCGAGACGGCCTGCGCCAGATCGCGCGACTTGATGATCTGCACCTGGCTGGTGATCGCCTGCGCGTCGATCGTCGTGCTGTCGGCGGCGCTGGGCGTCGTCCCGGCGAGGCTGGCATCAGTGCCCAGCACGAGCAGCGTCGTCTCCGACTTGTAGACCGGCGCGACGCGGCCAAGCACGAGCCAGACGCCGGCCGCGACGATGAGGACGAAGACGATGAGGTACGGCAGGCGGCGACGCAGCGCGCGCATCAACTCGCCGAAGTCGATCTCGACGTCAGTCTGTGGCTGGAGCTGGCTTTCCATGTGCGAGACTCGGGAATCCTCGGGCCGCCTTGAGCCGGGATGATGGGTTTTTATGGTAATCAGATCGTTAAGTTCCGGTGCCCGGCGATATACTTTTGATTAAGCTTGCTTAATCCGCGCTTACCCGTCCCGTGCCGGCACACGAAACGCGCGCCCGGCTTTACCCGCCATTAACCATGCGAAACCGATAGTCGCCCCAATCCACCGTGGCGGCTTTTCCGAGTCTCGCTTCCGATGCGCCTTGTCTCTCTTCTTCCGGTGCTCCTCGGCCTGGCGGCGCTCGCCGGCTGCGCCGACGCGCCTTCGGTGCCGGACGCGGTGCACCACGAGCTCGTCGCCCCCTATCAACTCGACTCCGGGGATGAACTGCGGGTGATCGTCTTCGGACAGGACGATCTCTCCAACACCTACGTTGTCGACCAGGCCGGCAGGATCACCGTGCCGCTGATCGGCGCGGTGGAAGCGCGTGGCCATACCACTACCGACATCGCCGCCGCGGTCGCCACCCGGCTCCGCAACGGCTACCTGCGCAACCCGGACGTTTCCGTCGAGGTCAACAAGTACCGGCCGTTCTTCGCCATGGGCGAGGTCGGCGCCGCGGGACAATATGCGTTCGTGCCGGGCATGACGGTGCAGCAGGCGATCGCCATCGCCGGCGGCTTCACGCCCCGCGCCGACGAATACAGCGTGCAGGTGACGCGGAGCTATAACGGCCAGGTCCAGACGGCCTCGCTGAGGCTGACCGACCCGGTGATGCCGGGCGACACGCTGTACGTCCGCCAGCGCCTGATCTGACCATGCGCGTCGCGGACGCCCGCCGCCCCGCGCCAACCCCGGCCACCCCGCCCGCCGAGCCGCCGCGGCCGCTGCGCATCATCCACGTCTTCCGCTCGCCGCTCGGCGGCCTGTTCCGGCATGTCGTCGATCTCGCCGAGGCACAATACGCGGCGGGGCACGCGGTCGGCCTCCTGTGTGACTCGACCAGCGGCAACGGTAACGAGATCCCGGTTTTCGAGCGTCTCCGCCCGAAGCTTGAACTCGGCCTGACGCAAGTACCGATGACGCGAAGCATCTCGCCGTCCGACTTCAGCGCGGCGTGGCGGCTGGCGAAGCAGGTGCTGCCGCTCACCCCCGATATCCTGCACGGCCATGGCGCCAAGGGCGGTGCCCAGGCGCGCATCATCGGCACGATGATGCGCCGGCGAAAATCGCGCGTGGCACGCATCTACACGCCGCACGGCGGCAGCCTCCATTTCGATCGCAGCACGCTGGGCGGACGCGTCTATCTGGCCGCCGAACGGTGGCTCGCGCGGCGCACCGACGGCTTCATCTTCGTCAGCGCCTTCGAGCGCGACGCCTTCCTGACGAAGGTTGGCGCCACCGACAAGCCAATGGCGATCGTGCATAACGGGCTCAGGCCCGAGGAGTTTGCGCCCGTCATCCACGGCGCCGGCATGCGCGATTTTCTCTTTCTGGGCGAGCTCCGCGACCTCAAGGGTCCCGACGTCTTCATTGGGGCGCTGGCGCTGCTCCGCCATCGCCACGGCAAGGCGCCGACGGCGGTCATCGTGGGCTCCGGTCCGGACGAACAGAAATATCGCACCGTGGTCAGCGAACTCGGCCTGAACGACACGATCGAATTTCTCGCCGCCCGCCCGGCGCGCGAAGCCTTCGCGCTCGCCAAGACCATCGTCGTGCCTTCCCGCGCCGAGTCGATGCCCTATGTCGTGCTCGAGGCGATTGCAGCCGGAATGCCGATGGTGGCCTCGCGCGTCGGCGGCATACCTGAAATCGTCGGCCAGGAAGGCGCCCAGCTTGTCGAGCCGGGCGATGCAGCGGCGCTGGCCGATGCCCTCGACCGGGTGCTCGACGCGCCGGGCGCGGCACTCGCCACTGCCTCAGCGCTCAACATCCGCCTCCGTTCGACCTTCACCGTCGAGGAGATGGCGGCCGGCGTCGAGCGCCTCTATCGCGAGGCCCTCGGGCATTAAGATTAACCCGAGGTTTAAGCCCCGGACGCCTCCGCTTTTAGCTATCACGGCAAGTGTTTGTTAGCCGCATTCCGCAGGCCGTTCTTCACACGGCCGAGGCACAGTAAGCGGGACGCTTCGCGAAAATGACCGATAACCACAACACCCAGAGCACGCCGATTTCGGCAAGCGCCGTCGCTGCCGACTCAACCATGGTCGCCCGCGTGCCGGCGGCCGCGCCAGCCCGCGAACTGAATGCGACCGCGCGCAGCGTCGCCGACAGCATCCGGCGGCCGTCCATGTCGCCGGTGCTGCTCGCCGGCCTCATCCGCATGCTCGAGTTCGGCGCGCTCTTCGTCACCGGCGTGATCGCCTACGTCATCTATCTCGACCCGGTCGAGGGAATGGACTGGCTCTATCTCGCGCCGCTTGTCATCGGGTCGCTGGTCACGGTCATCGCGATCCAGAGCGTCGGCGGCTACTCGATCCCGACGCTGCGTCACGGGCTGCCGGACTTCGGCCGGATCTTTCTCGCGTGGACCGGAGTCTTCGTTGCCTTCACCGTCGTGGCGTTCCTCGCCAAGGCCGGCGACGCCTATTCGCGCATCTGGGTCGCGACCTGGTACGCCTCGGGCGTCGTCGTGCTTGCCGCCATGCGCGCCTCCACGGCAGCGCTGGTGCGAAGCTGGACCGCGAGCGGCGCAATCCCGCGGCATGTCA
>JBEHXS010000157.1:0-6274 GCA_048498575.1 Pseudomonadota bacterium | reverse complement strand
ATAGGCCGGGACCGCGACCTCCTGCACGCCGGACAGATACTGGCCGGTGAGCGAGGCGGGATTGGCGGCGATCTCGTCGGGCGTGCCGGCGGCGACGACGTGGCCGCCGTGAATGCCGGCGGCGGGGCCGATGTCGACGACATAATCCGCCTGGCGGATGGCGTCCTCATCATGCTCGACGACGATGACCGTGTTGCCGAGATCGCGGAGGTGGCGGAGCGTATCGAGCAGGCGGGCGTTGTCGCGCTGGTGGAGGCCGATGCTTGGTTCGTCGAGGACGTAGAGGACGCCGGTGAGGCGCGAGCCGATCTGGGAGGCCAGCCGTATGCGCTGGCTCTCGCCGCCGGACAGCGTGCCGGACGAGCGGGCGAGCGTCAGGTAATCCAGCCCGACATCGACCAGGAATTTCAGCCGCTCGCGGATCTCCTTCAGGATGCGGACGGCGATCTCGTTCTGCTGGGCGGTCAGCGTCTCGGGCAGGTGGGCGAACCAGGCCATGGCGCGCAGGATCGACATCTCCGACACCTGGGCGATGTGGAGGGTGTCGAGCTTCACGGCCAGCGCCTCGGGCTTCAGGCGGTAGCCGTGGCAGGCCTCGCAGGGCTTGGCGCTGTGGTAGCGCTCGATCTCCTCGCGCATCCAGGCGGAGTCGGTCTCCTTCCAGCGGCGCTCGAGATTGGGGATGACGCCCTCGAAGGTCTTGGTCGTGCGGTAGGAGCGGACGCCGTCGTCGTATTGGAACGTGAGGGTGTCGCTGCCGGTACCGTAGAGGACGACGTCGCGGGCCTTCTTGGGCAGGTCCGACCAGGCGGTGTCGGTGGAGAATTTGTAGGCGCGGGCGAGGGCTTCCAGCGTCTGCTGGTAATAGGGCGAGGACGACTTGCCCCACGGCGCGATGGCGTTGTCCTTGAGGCTCAGCGTGTCGTCCGGGACGACGAGGTTGGGGTCGATGGTGCGCTCGGTGCCGAGGCCGTCGCACACCGGGCAGGCGCCGTAGGGGTTGTTGAACGAGAAGAGGCGCGGCTCGATCTCGGGAATCGTGAAGCCGGAAACCGGGCAGGCGAATTTCTCCGAGAAGATGATGCGGTTCTCGTCGCGGGCGTCGGCCTTGGAGGAGGCGGCGTTGCTCCCTTTCACGGATGGGGCGTTCCCCCTCACCCTATCCCTCTCCCCTCCGGGGCGAGGGGACTCGCTCAGGGTTTCGTCTGATTCATTCTTCGCCGATTTTGGCGACTTGGCCTTGGCGCCGCGGCCCGACTCCGCGGCGGGGAGAGGAGGCTCCGCGCTGGATGAGGAGGCGATCTCGGCGATGGCGAGGCCGTCGGCGAGTTCGAGCGCGGTCTGGAAGGAATCCGCGAGGCGGGTGCCGATGTCGCCGCGCACGACGATGCGGTCGACGACAACTTCGATGTCGTGCTTCAGCTTCTTGTCGAGGGTGGGCGCTTCGGCGATCTCGTAGAACTGGCCGTCGATCTTGACGCGCTGGAAGCCCTTCTTCTGCAGCTCGGCGAGTTCCTTGCGGTACTCGCCCTTGCGGCCACGGACGATCGGCGCGAGCAGGTAGAGGCGCGTGCCCTCGGGCAGGCTGGTGACGCGATCAACCATCTGGCTGACGGTCTGGCTGGTGATCGGCAGGCCAGTCGCCGGCGAATAGGGGATGCCGACGCGGGCGAACAAGAGCCGCATGTAGTCGTAGATCTCGGTGACCGTGCCGACGGTCGAGCGCGGGTTGCGGCTGGTGGTCTTCTGCTCGATCGAAATGGCGGGCGACAGGCCGTCGATCTGGTCGACGTCCGGCTTCTGCATCATCTCGAGGAACTGGCGGGCGTAGGCCGAGAGCGACTCGACGTAGCGGCGCTGGCCCTCGGCGTAGATCGTGTCGAAGGCGAGCGACGACTTGCCCGAACCCGAAAGGCCTGTCAGCACGATCAGCTTGTCGCGCGGCAGGTCGAGATCGATGTTCTTGAGGTTATGCTCGCGCGCTCCGCGAATGGAGATGTACTTGCCGGAAGGCAGGGATGCGCGGGCCGTCTTCTCAGCCATCGTCTGGTCCATTCGCGTGCGGGAGCGCAGCCGAGGCCGCAGCCCAAATTTATGCTCTCGCGGCGCGGAAACAAGGCGGGCACCGGGTCGGCCCACTGTTACACGCGCCGGCATCGACCGAATCCGTCAGCAGGACGGATTCATCGCATTGGCGGCGTCGCGAGTAAAGAACGAAGCGGGAACGCGGGTTACGCCGCCGGCGGCTGGAGCGCGAACACCGCGCTCTGGGTTCGGTTGGCGCTCTCGACCTCGCCGACATCGGGGACGGCGTACTCGGCGAGCAGCGTGAGCCGGCCGTAGGGCAAGTAGGCGCGCATGGGATCGCCGATGATCACCTCGATTCCCGCGGCCAGGCAGCGGTCGAGATAGGGGAGGACGCGAAGGGCCAGTTCGCGTTCGTAGAACAGGTCGCCGACCGTGACGAGATCGACGTCCAGCGGCGGCTCCGCCGTGACGTCGCGGTGAATTATCTCTACGGCCACGCCGTTGGCGGCGGCGTTCAACTCGGCAGCGGCGACGGCGTAGGCGTCGACGTCGGCGGCGCGGACACGCGCCGCGCCGGATTTCGCCGCCGCGACGGCAACCAGGCCGGAGCCGGTGCCAAGATCAAGGACGCGCCGCCCCGCCACGGTCTCCGGATGCTCGACGAGATAGCGGGCGAGCGCGAGCCCGCCGGCCCATGGAAAGGCCCAGTACGGCGGCGGCGGATCGGGATCGTGCTCAGCGGCCAGCCGCCACAGGCCTGTAGCCTGATGCGCGACGTAGAGGCGGATCGTCGGCAGGCTGGGCACAGGCGCCAACCGCGTGTTGTCGCGGATAAAATCGGTCGGCGGCACAGCCGCCGAGGCAGCGCGTCTTGTCTTCATCGGCTCTTTTTTCGGCGAATGCGGAGGATCCAAGCAATCATTGGTAGTTCATGCAATCGTGCAACAGCGTAGCGGAAATCGTGGGGGAAAATGCGAAAACTACCTAGCCTCATCTTCTGGTTGTTGTCCCCATCTGCCTCGCCGCAATAGCCTTCAGTAGCAGGACTCATCCGGGAAGGGTTTCCGATGAAGGCTCGGCGCAATCTTCTTTTGGCCACGACGGCCCTGACGCCCCTGATGCTCGCAGCGGGAACCTCCGCGGTGCAGGCACAGGCGGTTTCGGCACCGAACGCAACCCTCGGCGGATTCGGCGGACAGTGGAGCGGACTTTCGCTCGGCGCTGGCGAACTCAGGCTGACGACGCCGCTCGGCTCCTCATGGGGCGCGCAGGCCGACGGCGTGATTGGCACGATCGGTGGATACACCTGGGGCGAGGCGGCGGGACACCTGTTCTGGCGCGACCCCAGCGTCGGGCTGCTCGGCGCCTATGGCGCGTGGACCCAGGTCGGATCGAACAGCAACTTCCGGGTCGGCCCCGAAATCGAGCTGTATTCGTCCAACACCACCATTTCCGGTGTCGCGGGCTGGAAGAGCGGCGGCGCCAGCAATTTCTTCGCCCAGTTGAAGGGTAGCTTCTACATCACCCCGAACGACAAGCTGTTCGCGGGCTACGTCTACGAAGACGGCAACTTCGCTACCGGAGGGTTCGAGCACCAGTTCGCGGGAACGGGGATCTCGGCGTTCGGCGAAGCGCGTCTCGGCCAGAACTCCAGCGCCGGCTGGCTGGGCCTGCGTGTCTACTTCGGCACGCCCGGCACGCCGGCGAAGTCGCTGATCAACCGCGAGCGCGAAGACGTCGCGCCGCTGTGGCTGTGGGTGGCGGACAGCGCCAACCCCGGCACGACGCCGGCGGCGGGGACCACGGTTGCCGGGACGACGGGGGCTCCCGGTACTACCGGCGGCACTACGACGAGCACGACAACCACAACGACGACAGCTGCCCCAACGACGCCCGCGCCGCCCACTTCGATCATAGGGTAGAAGTAGTCCGCCGACCGGGGCGGCTCACCGGAAGTAGTGCTGCATGCCGGGGATGAACTGCTCGGCGATGCCGAGGCCGGCCAGGCTGTCGGCGTCGATGACCGTTTCTTCCGTGATGAGATCCGGCTTGCCGGCCCGGCGCATGTAGGCAACCTCGCGCGCCACGCTGGCGCAGCCTTGCTGCGACCGCCAATAAGCAACGGATATCTGGCCGGGGTGGGCGCGATAGTAGGTGACGACGTCGGGCAGGTTGGCGAGGCGGGCACGCTCCGCGATGCGGAGCCACAGGTCGTAGTCCTCGGCGTGGACGAAGGCCCGGCGATAGCCGCCGAGCTCGACCATGAGGGAACGGCGGATGAGCGTCGCCGGGTGGCCGAGCGCCGAGTACTTCAGCATCTCGGCATCGACGTTCTCGGTCGGGTAGTACATGCGGTGGAGCTTGCGCTCGTGCTCGTCGATGACGACCATAGACCCGCCGACGACGCCGACCTCGGGATGGGCGTCCATGAAGGCGACCTGTATGGCGAAGCGATCGGGGAGGGCGATGTCGTCGGCATCGAGGCGGCCGATGTATTCGCCGCGCGCCACGGCGAGGCCGTGATTGGCGGCGCTGGAGAAGCCGGCGTGATCCTGGCGCACGGCGACGATCCGTGAATCGCCGGCGGCCGCGGTTGCGATGATCGTCGGAGTTTCATCGTCCGAGCCGTCGTCGACGACGACGATCTCGAGGTCGGCGAAGGTCTGCGTGACGAGGCTGGCCAGCGCCCGCCGCAGCCAGCGCGCGGCATTGTAAGCCGGCATCACGACGCTGACGCGCGGGCTATTCGGCGGCGTCGCGGACATCGTCCAGCTCCTTGCGGATGCCGGCGAAAATGCGCTCGGCATTGTCGGCGCCGAGCACCTCGGCGAAGTGCGCCTCCATGTCCTTCGTCGGCAAATGCAGTTCGCGGAGGCCGATCGTGTAGTTGCGGCAGCGGTCTTCCCAGGTGTTGCGGTAAGGCGGGCCGAGCGGACGCTGGAAGCGGTGCATCCAGCGCAGGAAGGGCAGGCAGAGCGTGCGGTGCCCGGCCTGGCGGTATTTTTCGTGGATGTAGCCTTCCTCGCCGCCGAAGCCGGCGAACAGCGGGTTGAAGCCCAGCCACGCGGCGCGGCGGCAGGCGAAGACGCCGAGCCCCTGCATCGGAATCTCGAACGGCGGCCCGTCCGGATCGTCGCCGGCGGCGTTGCGGCCCCAGACGCCGAACATGCCCGCCCGCCAGACCGGATCGAAATGCGTCATGAGCGTCGCGAGATCGTCGCCGACGAGCGGGCCCTGGAGGAGATCGGATGTATCGGGATGCTTGTCGAAGTACGCGAGCAGGCGCTGCAGCGCGCCCGGGACGAAGAAGACATGGCAATCCATGCACAGCGCGAACTCGCCGCCACCTTCGGCGAAGACGAGATTGCGACTGGCGGCGGTGCCACCGGCCGCGGCGAAGGGCAGGTAGCGGTAGTTCGGGATGGCGTTCTCCAGCGCCTTCAGCGGCTCGGCGCAGATGCCGTCGGGATGATTGTCGACGACGAGAAACTCGACGCGATCGAGGATCTCGGGATGATACAGGCGCATGGCCTGGAGGCTGAAATAGACGCCGTCGTAGTCGTCGTAGGTCGCCATGCCGATGGTGAGTTTCGGGCTGAAGCGGCGGGTAGAGGCGGCCGGCACCGGATAGACTTTGGCCTTCTTCGTGGTTGCCGCGACGCCCGGGCGCGGAAGGCCGCGCAGGAAGCGCTCGAACTCCTCCGGCGCGATCTCCATCTCGACGGCGGCGCGGGCGAGGAGATCGAGGACGCCGGCGAGTTGTCCATAGCTGCCGTAGGCGAGGCGAAGCGCCGGCGCCGCCGCGGCGAGCGCCGCAATCGGCGCATATCCGGGATCGCCGGGAATGACGACGCGGCGGGTCGCTTCGAGCAGGCGGAGCGTGGCGTCCGGCGCGGGGAGCGGCTCGATCAGGAGATCGGCGCCATGCCGGAAGCGGACGTCGACGATGAGGCCGACGCGACCGGCGGGCGCGGTCGCCAGCCAGTCGCGGGCCGGCTGCGACAGGAGGCGATCGCCGGCGCGGACCGAGGCCGCCGAATGCATCGCGGCCAGCTCGGCGATGTAGCCCAGCGTGGCGGCGGGGAGCGTCAGCGGTGCCGGAAAACCTGCAACCTCGCCATCGGCGCCGAGGACGACACTGTCGTCGGCGAAGAAGGCGAAGCCGTTCTCGACGAACCAGGCGGCGAGCGACGACTTGCCGGTCGCTCCATCGCCCAGAATGACAATCGCGCGCTCGCCCCAGCCG
>JBEHXS010000156.1:0-6402 GCA_048498575.1 Pseudomonadota bacterium | reverse complement strand
AGCATCCCGACTTCGTGGAGCTTCGCTTCGACCGCCACGCGATCGAACGGCTTCAGGATGTATTCGTCGGCGCCGGCCCGGAGCGCCCGCGCGATCTGCGCAACGTCGGCCTCACTGGCGCAGAAGACGACCTTGGGCTGGCGGCCGAGCTCCATTTGGCGAAGGTTGCCGAGAAACTCCAGCCCGTCCATCACCGGCAGGTGCCAGTCGAGCAGGATCATGTCCGGCATCGAACGGCGGCAGGCTTCGAGCGCCGCGCGGCCGTCCTCGGCTTCCGATACCGAGAAATCGAAATCCTCGAGGATGCGCCGCGCCACCTTGCGGATGACGCTGGAGTCGTCGACGACAAGACAGTGGCGCATCGAGTGCCCCGCGACAGCAAATGGATGAACAGCCGCCGAAGCTACCGGAGCCCAGTTAACGATCGTTAAAGGAAATGCCGCTCAGGCCGCGGCCGGCGTCGCTTCCACCAGCACGTCATCGCCGTCGATCTTGGCGGTGATCGCCATCTGGCAGGTGCGCGCGAGCGCCCCGGTGTAGAACGCCTGCACCGACTGTGCGTCGACGGTGAGCCCGGCGATATCGCCAGGTACCAGCTTCTCGAAGGCCGGCGGAATGCGCGCGCTCGGCCCGGTCGAGCGCAGCCGGAAGGTCGGCGATGCGGCCGCCCCCTCGACCGTCACCTTGACGACGCCGCCGCGCGGGATCGCCGTCGGGGCGAGCAGGATCAGGTTGAGCAGCAGCTTCACCAGGTTCTTGGGCATCAGCACGCGCGGCGATTCCCACTCGAACTGGGCCTTTTCTCCGTCCATGTAGCCGCGCGCCACCTTCTCGGCGTCGGCGAGGTCGATTTCGGCCCCGACCGAACCAGCCGCGCCGAAGGCCAGCCGCGCAAACTGCAGCTTGGCCGAGGCCTGGCTGGCACTTTTGCGGATGAGATTGAAGGCGAATTCCTGCATGTCGTCGCCGTTATCTTCGTCGAGGACCTCGAGGCCGTTGATGATCGCCCCGACCGGCGAGATGATGTCGTGACAGACCCGGCTGCACAGCAGGGCGGCCAGGTCGAGCGCGCCGAGTTCCACTACATCAGCCAAAGCTTCTCTCCGCCGCTATCGCCCTGCGCGGCTTGGCGAATCGACCGCCGGCGCCGGGCGCTTCCCGCATACACTCGCCGGCGCAGCAATGCCAAGGCAAACGCGCCGTCGCCATTGCGCCGCCGTCTTTTGGGTTACAATGAGGCACTCGCGAATCGACCTTTCCGGCCCCTCGGGAGAACCCCATGAAACGACTGTTCGGTGCGGCCCTTGCCGGCCTCGCCCTCGCCTTTACCGCGCTCCTCTCGTCGGCGCCCGCTTCCGCTGCCGGCACCTGCATCCCGGGCCAGCCCGCGGCCTATTCGAAGAACGAGCTGATTGACGCCGGCCATCGCTTCTTCGGCGACGTCGCCCAGGGCCTCGCCTCGATCGTCGAGCACGCGGTGGCCGAGCACGGCCTGCCCAACGGCTACATTCTCGGACAGGAAGGCTCCGGCGCCTTCATCGGCGGCCTGCGTTACGGCGAGGGCACGCTGTCCACCAAGAACGCCGGCCAGTGCGAGGTGTTCTGGCAGGGCCCGAGCATCGGCGCCGACGTCGGCGGCAACGGCGACCGCGTCATGATGCTGGTCTACAACCTGCCCGACGTGAGCTCGGTCTATCAGCGCTATTACGGCGTCTCCGGCTCGGCCTACGTCGTCGCCGGCCTCGGCATGACGGTGATGAGCCGCAACAACGTCTTCGTCGCTCCGATCGTCGCCGGCGTCGGCGCCCGCTTCGGCGTCAACCTGAGCTACCTCAAGTTCACCGATCACCCGACCTGGAATCCCTTCTAGCCGGCGGCCTGCAAGCGCCTTTCAGCGCCCCTTCCCCGCAATCCGGGGACCATTGTTAAATTTGCGCTCCGCCATGGGAATATTCATGATTTGATGAGATGGTCGCGGACGGCCACGGCCGCCCATGCCCGGAGACGGTGGTGATCGAATCCGCAATGTATTTCGCGCTCGGCCTGCTCACCGCGGGCCTGATTGCGCTGGTCATAGCCCCGGCGATCTGGCGCCGCGCCGAGCGGCTGACGCGCGCCAGGGTCGAGGCGGCGGTGCCGATGACGCGCGCCGAGATCGAGGCCGACAAGGACCAGCTGCGCGCCAACTTCGCCATCACCAACCGCAAGCTCGAGATTGACGCCTCGCGCCTCAAGGAGCGCCTCGCCGAGGAGGTGATCGAGGTCAACCGCCGCCGCGACGAGATCGCGCTGCTGACGCGGAACAAGGCGACGCTGACCGATGCCGTCGCCGGCCTCGAGGAACGCATCGCCGAGCTCACCGGCGCATTGGCCACCAGCGAGAGCAAGCTCGTCACCGCCACCGCTGAAATCGCGGCGCGCGATGCCAGGATCGCGGAGGGTGCCACCGCCCTCGCCTCGCTCCAGACCGAGCTTGGCGCAGGCCAGCTGCGGAACGAGGAGCAGCGCCTCGAGCTCGTCGCCCGCCAGACGGAGATCGACAACCTCAAGGACAGCATCGTCGCCCTGAACGTCGCCGAGGCCGAGGCGACCGCCGCGCGCGACCGCGTGATGGCCGAGATCGCGCTCGAGCGTGATCGTCAGCTCGCCGCCGAGAAGCGCGCCGATGGGCTGGCGGCAGGGCTTGCCGCGCTCCAGGCCGAGCGCACTGGCCGCATCGCCGACATGGAGCGCATGGCGTCGCAACTGCGCACGCTGGAAGCGGAGCTTGCCGCCGAACGCAACCGTCGCGAGGGCATCAACAGCGAGGCCGAGATGCTGAAGGCCGAGCGTCTCGTCCGCCAGACCGACCTCGAGCGCCAGAACGCGTCGATCGCCGCGCTGGAAGCCGAGATCGCTGCCGGCGAAAAAGAGCGCCAGACTTTGGCCGCCGAGATCCGCAATCGCCAGGCCGACATCGCCACCGAACAGCGGCGGGTCGAGGCGCTCGCCGCGGAACTTGCCGCCGCCCAGGGCGCGACCCGCGCCCGCGAGGACGAGATCGCCAAGCACACCGCCGGCATCAAGGCGCTGGAAGCCGCGATCGCCGCCGAGCAGGGCCGCCGCGAGACGCTGACCGGCGCGCTCGCCGGCGCCCAGAGCGAAGGCAACGCGCACCGCGAGGAACTGGAGCGCCGCGCCGCCGGATTGAAGACGCTGGAGCAGGAGATCGCCGCCGAGAAGGCCGCCCGCGCGGCGCTGGCCGCCGAGATCGCGCACATCACCGCCGAACGCGGCAAGATCAGCGGCGAACTCGGCGAGCGGACGAGTGAGATCGCCGCGCTCGCCGCGCGCCTGGAAGCCGAGACGAAGCATCACGAGGAACTCCGCGCCCGCCTCAACGACGCCGAGGCTGCCGGCGCAGCGGCTCGCGCCGACGCCGAGGCCCTCGTCCAGCGCCGCCAGGCCGACGCGATGGCCGAGGGCGACAACTTCCGCAAGGCGATGGCCGCGACCGAAACGGAAAAGGAGGAGCTCGCGCTCCGCCTTGCCGCGCTTGAGGACGATTACGCCGCGCTGCGCGCCGAGAACACCGAGCTTCGCCGCGTCGCCGGCGCCGAGTGGGAGAGCGAGCGCGAAGAGAACCGCCGCCTGCGCGAGCGGCTGAACGAAGTGGCGGCGAACGTGGTCCGCCTGACCCAGGCGATCGCCGTCGAGACCGGCGGCCCTGCGTCAGGCACGGCAGCCCCGGCCGAGGGTGGCGAGCAAGGCACGCTCGCCGACCGCCTGCGCGCCGTGCAGCGCGCCGGCACCCGCCACTAGTTTCCGCCGGGCCGGTCGTATCCCGGGAAGAACCCGCGCCGCTTCTCGCCCGCCATGCAGTCCGTCGCCGTCGGCGGTGCGGCCAGCCCGTTGATGTCAGCCACCGGAACGACGAGCGCATCCGGCGACAGGCGCGGGCGCGAGGCATCCGCGATTTCGGTCACCAGCTTCCGCCGCGTCGCGTCCTCGAAATTCAGCGTGCCGGTCACCGCTACCATGAAGGCGCCCGGCCCGCCGATGACGCAGTCGCGATAGTAGACGTCGAGGTTCGCGATCCCGAAGTAGTCGTTCGCGTGCAGCATGATCGGCAGGCCGTTGATGGTGACGCCGCTGGCGACGGCCGCGTCACGCGCCTGAACCACCGGTCCGCCGGCGTTGTTCGGCCCATCGCCGGAGACGTCGATGGTGCGCCGGTCGTCGCTGACACCGCTGGTGGCGAACAGCGTATTGGCAAAGGCGACGCCGGCGGAAATCGACGTGCCGAACTCGTGCCCGATCGGCGCCGCCGCAAGCTTGTCGGCAAACGCGTTGGCGTCCGCCGCGCTGGCGATGATCGTCCACGGCACGGCGATGTTGTGATAGGCGGGCCCGGCCCACTCGACGTAGGTCACCGCGATCTCGCCCAGCGCACCGGACTGGATGGCCTGGATCACCTCCGGGTGGCGGAAGGCCTCCACATACCCATCGCGCTGCAGTTGCTGCTCGTCCGGTGTCATGGACCGCGAGACATCGACGGCGAGCACGAGCGCGAGATCGACTTCCGGCCCCGCCGCCGACGCCGGGCGCGTACCGGTCAGGGCCACCGCCGCCACGAGCGTGCAAAGTGGAAAGCGTGCCAACCATGCCATGCGCGCAAACATCCCCGCGCGTTCAGCAGCCACCCGCAAGAAAGGGTAGCGCGCAGAGACCGCGGGTCAAATGAACGAGATGTGAGGAAGCAGGTCGGCCGCAGAAGCGCCAACCCCGAGTAGCGTGCGACATTTGAACGTGACGAAATCCCTCCCCGGTTGTGGCAGCGGCCCACTTGGCGGTGGATAACCGGCGCCTCGCGGAGCAAAGGGTTGGCCGCCGCCATTGCGCCGTCTAATGCACATATCGGCAGACGGCTTGTTGCGTTAGGTAAAGTGCCGTGGCGGACACTTCCTTTCAGCGGACACGACTCCCGATCTTCCCAGGCGCGGCCGGGGACAGCTTGGCTGCGCTGCTGCATGCGGACGCCGGCACCGGCCCCGATCTCGCGCGCTTCCTCGCCCGCGAGAAGGGCGCGGTCGAGACGGCTGTGTACGACCACGGCGCGATCCTCTTCCGTGGATTCGCTGTCACCGACGCCGATGCCTTCGAGATGGCGACGCGCGCCTTTTCGCTGAAGCCGTTCTCCTACATCGGCGGCGGCTCGCCGCGATCGCGGATTTCCGGCGAGGTCTTCACCTCCACCGAATATGCCGCCGAGGCCAGCATCGGCCTTCACAACGAGGCCTCCTATTTCGCCGAGCTCCCGGCGTTCGTCTGGTTCTTCTGCAAGCGCGCGCCGGAAGTGGCCGGCGAAACCCCGCTGGGCGACATGCGCAAGGTGCTGGCGCGCCTCGACCCGGCCTTGGTCGAGCGCTTCGATGAACGCGGCCTCCTGTACCTCAACAACCTGCACGGCGGCGGCGGCTTCGGTAAATCGTGGCAGCAGACCTACCAGAGCGAGGATCGCGCCGAGGTCGAAACACGGTTGCGCGAGAAGGGCTTCGACTTCGAGTGGAGCGATGGTGGCGACCTCCGCGTCCGCATGACGGCGCCAGCGCTCCGCACCCATCCGGTCACCGGCAAGGTCTATTGGGGCAACCAGGCCCCCACCTGGCACCCTGCCAGTCTGCCGGCGTCTACCGCCACGGCGCTGCGGCGCATCTATCGCGAGCCGATCAACTATCCGAAGGCGGTCTTCTTCGGCGACGGCAGCACCATCCCGGACGAGGACATCCTGGCAGTCGCGGCCGCGCAGACCGCGGAAGAAACCACCTTTCCATGGCAGGTCGGCGACGTCCTCCTGGTCGACAACCAGGCAATCGCCCACGGCCGCCGCCCGTTCAAGGGCGAGCGGCAGATCATGGTCGCGCTGACGTGAGCCGACCGTCGCCGATGACGGTCGCAGACTGGTTGGCGCGGACGGCAACAGAGGCAGGCGAGCGCCCCGCGATCCTCGGCGTCGATCGCCCCCCGCTGTCGCATGCCGCGCTGCTGGCCGAGGTCACGGCGATCGGCGCGAAGCTCCGCGCCGCCGGCGTCGGCGCCGGCGATCCGGTGCTCATCGCCCTCCACGACGGTCCCGAGATGCTGGTCGCGATCCTGGCGGCCGCGACGGTCGGCGCCGCGTTCCCCATTGCCGCCCACGAGCAGCCGGACCGCCTGCGCCATTACCTCGACGAGCTCCCGGTGCGCGCCATCCTTGGCAACGAACGCACGAGCGCGATTCTGACGGAGCCCGCTGCGGAGCGCCGCATACCGCTCGGACGGATCGTGCCCGAGCACGGAGCGGCCGCCGGCGTCTTCCACGTCAGCCTGCCTCCGGCAGACCGGGACGCGGCGCCCCGCGCGCCCAACCTCGAAGACGCCGCC
>JBEHXS010000155.1:0-6437 GCA_048498575.1 Pseudomonadota bacterium | reverse complement strand
GCCGTGTGAACGAGCGGCGGCGGAAAGGGAAGACGGCAGCATCGTCGAACAGCCGCCGTACTTTCCTTGACAGGCACCGGCCCCCCCTGACAATGCCGCCATAGGCAACAGCCGAAAGCGACAGCATGAGGCCGACGTGGCGGTGGTTCGGACCGGGTGACCCGGTAACGCTTGCCGATGCAATCCAGGCGGGCGCGACGGGCATCGTATCCTCGCTCCACCACCTGCCCGATGGCGTTGCCTGGCCGGCCGACGAGGTTGCACGCCACCGCGAGCGCATCGCCGGCGCCGGCAGTGAATGGGCGGTGGTTGAAAGCATCCCCGTTTGCAACGAAATCCGCACCCGCACCGCCAACCGCAGCCAGTACGTCGCCAATTACAAGGCTTCGCTGCGCGCCGTCGCCGCAGCCGGCATCCGTACCGTCTGCTACAACTTCATCCCGCTCGTCGATTGGATGCGCACCGACTTCCGCTATCCGGTGCAGTCCGGACTGGCGCTTCGCTTCGATATGATCGATTTCGCGGCGTGCGATGTCTTCATCCTACGCCGCCCCCATGCCGCCGACGATTACACGGCGGGCGTGGTGGCCGCGGCCGAGGCTCGCTTCAACGAGCTCGACGCCAGGCGGCGGGAGGAACTCGAGCGCATCGTTCTGGCGCCGCTGCCCGGCGGCACGGTTGCCTACACGCGCGACGATTTCTTTCGCGCCCTCGCTCCCTATGAGGGGATCACGCAGGCCGACTATTTCGCCAACTTCGTCGAGTTTCTTTCCGAGGTCGCGCCGGTCGCCGAGGAACTCGGCATGCGGCTGGCGCTCCATCCCGACGATCCGCCGTTTCCGCTCTTCGGCCTGCCGCGCATCGCCGGCTCGGCGGAGCAGCTTCGTGCCGTTCTGGCGGCGGTGCCGTCATTGGCGAACGGTCTCACCTTCTGCGCCGGCTCGCTGGGCGCCGGCGAGGACAACGACGTCGCCGCGATGGCCGCCGAGTTTGCGCCGCGCGTCCACTTTGCCCATCTCCGCAACGTGCGCCGCGAAGGCGGCAACTCTTTCCATGAATCGGATCACCTCGCCGGCAGCGTCGATATGATTGCGGTGATCCGCGCGCTCATCGGCGAGGAGGAGCGGCGTCGCCAGTCCGGGCGCGACGATGCCGAGATCCCGATGCGGCCGGACCACGGCCACCTGATGCTCGACGATATCGCCAAGAACGGCACCAAGCCCGGCTACTCGGCGATCGGCCGCATGAAGGGCATGGCGGAGCTCCGCGCCGTCGAGATGGCGCTGCGCTGGTCGGAGCCGCCGGCTACTGGCGCGCCCGCGCCACGATCTGCGTTGGATTGACGAAGCGGAGCGCGATCAGCAGCCAGATCAGCGTCGTCACCATGTAGATGACGGCCATGGCGTCGATCGACTGGACGGCGCGCACGCCGGCCGCGAACACGGCGTAGTAGAGCGCGACGACCAGCGTCTGGCTGGTCGGCCCGGCGGTGAAGAACGTAAGTTCGAACATGGCGATGGTGCGTACCAGCACCAGCAGCAGTGCCGCCAGCACGCCCGGCAGCAAGAGCGGCAGCATCACGTACAGGAACAGGCGGAACGTGCTCGCGCCGAACACGCGCGCTGCGGCCTCGATCTTGGGGTCGATCTGCTCGATGAACGGGATCATCACCAGGATGACGAAGGGCACCGTCGGCACGAGGTTGGCGAGCACGACGCCGGACAGGTTTCCGGCGAGCCCCGCGCGATAGAGCACCGTCGCCAGCGGGATGCCGTAGGTGATCGGCGGCACCAATAGCGGCAGCAGAAAAAGCAGCATCACCACCCGCTTGCCGGGAAAATTGCGCCGCGCCATCACGTACGCCGCCGGCACGCCGACCAGCCCGGCAAGGAAGACGACGAGGAACACCACCTCGAAGGTGACGGTCAGGACTGAGGAAAGCTGGAACTCGTTCCACGCATCGGCATACCAGTGGAGGGTGTAGCCGGTGGGCAGCCAGCTTCTGAGCCATCGCGTGCCGACCGAATCGACCACGACCGTGGCGATGATCGCCGCGAGGTTGACGACGAAGAAGGCGACCAGCACCCAGACCACCGTCGCCCACGCCCGCTCGCCGAAAGTTTTCCCCGTGCGCATGGACGTCAGCCTTTCCCGCCGCTCGCCGGGCCGCGGTAAAAGACACCGCGGAGCGCGAGCACGACCGCCACGATGACGAGCTGCACGGCGCCCATGATCATCGCGATCGCCGACGCCATCGAGTAGTCGTACTGCTCGAAGGCCGCCTGGTAGGCAGCGATCGAGATGACGCGCGTCGGCCCCGACGGCGCGCCGAGCAGGACCGCCGAGGGGAACACCGAAAACGCCTGCACGAACGACAGGCAGAAGACGATCGCCAGCCCCGGCATCAGCAGCGGCAGCAGCACCTGCCAGAAGCGCCGGCGCGCGTTGGCGCCGAGCGTCGCCGCCGCATGCTCCAGCGTCGGGTCGATGCCGGTGACGTAGGAGAGTGTCAGCAGGAAGGTGAACGGGAAGCCGGTGATGAACAGCGAGATGAAGACGCCGGTGTAGTTGTGGATCAGGCGGACCGGGTGCTCGATGACATGGAAAAGCAGGAGCACGCGATTGAGCCACCCCTGCGGACCGAAATAGGAGAGCATGCCCTGCGCCACCAGCACGGTGCCGAGCGTGATCGGCACCACCAGGATCGTGGTGAGCAGCCGCTGATGCCGCATCTGCCGGACCCGGAAAGCGACCGGGATGGCGACGAGCACGTTGAGCAGCGTCACCGGCAGCGCCAGCCACAGCGTCGTGCTGATCGTCCCGTAAAGAAACGAGTCCGAGAAGAACGCCTGGTAGTTGGCGAGCGCGCCGCTACCCTTGGTCGGCACCAGCGACAGCCAGAGGCCGTAGAGGAACGGATAGACGAAGAGGCCGAGCGCAACCGCGATCGCGGGAATGACGAGCAGCGTCGTTGCGTCGAGCCCGCGCGCGGCAAGGCGCAGCCGGAGCGGCGGCGCGAAGCGCTCCTGCGCGGCGGGCTCGCCGGCGCTCATGTTTCGCTGCCCGGGAATACCAGCGCCCGATCGGCCGGCGCGTTGAGCCGCACCGTCTCGCCGGCGCCAAGGCGGCGCGCGGCGCGGAAGAACACATCGACGCCGTCCGCCGTGGTGCCGTAGCAGGTGAACGAGTGGCCGCGGAATTCGGCGGTGACCACGGTCGCGGGCACGCCATCGCCGTCGACCGCGACGAGATCCTCGGTGCGAATGGCGACGACCGCGGGCTGCCCTTCCGTGAGCGTGCCGCGCGGCACGCCGGACATCTCGGCATCGCCGACGCGCACGTTCGCCGCCTCACCCGTAACGCGGCTGACCACACCGCGGAGCCGATTGCGGAAGCCCATGAAATCCGCCACGTCGAGGCTCTCCGGCCGGCTGTAGAGCTCGGCCGGCGTGCCGACCTGGCGCACGCTTCCCGCTGCCATCACGACGATGCGGTCGGCCAGCGACAGCGCCTCTTCCTGGTCGTGCGTGACGTAGATGGTGGTGGCGCCGAGGCTGTTGTGGATGCGCCGGATTTCCGAGCGCATCTCGAGACGGAGCTTGGCGTCGAGATTGGACAGCGGCTCGTCCATCAGCACCAGGGGCGGCTCGACGACGATGGCGCGCGCGATCGCGACGCGCTGCTGCTGGCCGCCGGAGAGCTGGCCCGGCAGCTTGTCCTCCTGGCCGGCGAGCCGCACGAACTGGATCGCCTCATTGACGCGGCGGTCGATCTCGCCGCGCGCGACGTTGCGCATGGCAAGCCCGAAGCCGATGTTCTTGCGCACGCTCATGTGCGGGAAGAGCGCGTAGTTCTGGAACACCATGCCGAAGCCGCGCTCTTCCGGTCGGAGCCCGTCGATGCGCTTGTCGTCCAGCCAGATGCCGCCGCTGGTCGCGGCAAGCAGCCCGGCGATGATGTTGAGCGTCGTCGACTTGCCGCAGCCCGACGGTCCGAGCAGGCAGATGAACTCGCCCTTGCGGATGGTGAGATCGACCGCCTTCAGCGCGTCGACGGCGCCAAAGGTGCGCCCCACCTGTTGCAGCCTGAGTTCGCTGAAGGTGGCCGATCGGATTGCCATCGGGAGATGCTCCGCCAGTCTCTGCGCAATGCTAGCGCATCGCGCCGACCGTTCGAATGATCATGTCCCCGGAGCGTGGCGCTCCGGGGACAACGGGTGATGCCCGCTATTGCGGCGGCTTCTTACCGGCGCCGATCTGCTTGTCCCAGAGATCGAACGCCGCGACGAGGTTGTCGGCCGAAAGCGGAACCTCCTTCGGCGCGCCGTCGATGAGGGCCGCGTATTCCGGACGGCCGAACTGGCTGATGACGTCCTGGCTGTCCTGCGGCGCCATCGACAGCGGCACGTCCTTCACCGCCGGGCCCGGATAGAAGTAGCCCTTGTCGTAGGCGTTCGCCTGCTGCGCCGGCTGCAGCATGAAGGTCATCATGTCGAGCAGCACGCCGACCTTGTCGGCCGACACGCCCTTCGGGATGCACATGTAGTGGGCGTCGGTGACCCAGTGCATGCCCTTCAGCGCGAAGATCTTCGCTTCCGCCGGCACGATGCCGAGCGCGCGCGGGTTGATGTCCCAGCCGGTGGTCGACGCCACCATGTCGCGCGAACCTTCGCCGAGCTCCTTCATCAGTGCGCCGGTGCCGGTCGGGTAGTACTCGATGTACTGCCCGAGTTCCTGCAGGTAGGCCCAGGTCTTGTCCCAGCCTTTGACCGGATCCTTCGGATCGCTGTCGCCGAGAATGTAGGGCAGCCCCATGATGAGGGTGCGTCCGGGTCCGGAGTTGGCGGGACGGGCGTACATGAAGCGATTGGGATTGGCCTTCGCCCAGGCGAGGAGCTCTTCAGCGGTTGTCGGCACCGTAGTGACGGCGTCCGGCATGTATTCGAAGAGGGGGCCGGACGGATAGTAGGTGACGACCACGCCCTGGCCCTGCGCCAGCGCCTGCATGTTGCTGGCGGCGGGCAGGTAGATGTCGTCGAGCTTCGGCAAGTCGGCTGCATGGTCCGGCAGCAGCGTGACCCACAGGCCCTGCGAGATGCCGGCCGACAGGGCGTCGGTGCCGGTCAGCACCAGGTCGATGTCGACGTGGTTGGCGTCCTGCTGGGCCTTCAGCTTGCCTGGCAGCTCAGGCGACGTCGCTTGGCCGAAAGTGATGCCGGAGACGAAGTTCGGCTTGGCCGCCGCGTAGTCCTGCATCGACTTCTGGGTGAGCTGCAGGTTGCCGGCGACGTCGACCACGTTGAGCGTGACCGGCGATGCCGGCGCTGTCGCCGCCGCTTGTGCGAAGCGCCCGAAGGCGCCGGCGCCAAGCACGCCGAGCGCGCCGACGTTGAATGACCGTCGTGTCAGTCGAATGTCTGTCATCGGTACAAACCTCCCAATTTGCCGGATCGTTCCGGCGTCCTCACAAATGACGGACCGCGCCGTTTCATTTTCCTCCGCGCGCGGTTCGCCGCGATACTTTTCCACCCTCCGGAGCCTGTCGCGGCAGACGCCGCGGCGAGCCGCTCCGCAAGCGAGCCCGGGTTCCGAGCGGCCGCGGTGGCGCCGCCTCGCCGTCGTCCTCGCTGTCCTCGAAGTAGTCCGGATAATCGAGCTGGATACGGGCAAAGCTCGGCAGCACGTCTTTCAGGTGTGCTTCCATCGCCGCCTCGGCCGAGTCCGGATCCCGGGCGGCGATGGCATCGACGATCCGCTGATGCTGCTCGACCACCAGCTTCCGCCGCCGGAGCTGCGGCAGCACCAGCAGGCGCCCGCGGTCGACCTGCGCCTTCTCCTGCCGGATGACCCGCCAGATGTTGGGATGGCCGGCAATGTCGGCGATCGCCTGGTGCAGCGCCTCGTCCGCGGCATGGAAGCGAAAGAAGCCGTCACGGCCGGTATGGCGCCGCTGTTCCTCGAGGATGTCGCGCAGCTTTTTGACGTCGGGGCGGCTTGCCCGCGCCGCCGCCTCGCGCGCCGAGACGCGCTCGAGCGCCCGCCGGATAACCATGGCGTCGCGGATCGCCGGCAGGCTGATGCGCGCGACAAAGGTCCCGATCTGCGGGCGGATTTCGATGAGGTGCTCGTCGGCAAGACTGAGCAGCGCCTCGCGGACGGGCGTGCGGCTGACGGCGAACTGCTCGCAGAGCTCCTTTTCGGCGATCGACTCGCCCGGCGTGAGCTCCATGCCGACGATCTGCGCGCGCAGCACCGAGCGGATGCGCGCCGCCGCCGTGGCAGGCCGCGCGCCGTTAATCGGCTTCGCCAGATCGTCCCGAAGAGGCACCGGTAGAAAACCCCGACCGACAGGGGCTGCGATCACAACTCATATATTAGTATATGTGTGCGCCAGAGTCATGCCCTGCGGCACGCAGGAAGATACCCGCGGAGCAGCCG
>JBEHXS010000154.1:0-6456 GCA_048498575.1 Pseudomonadota bacterium | reverse complement strand
CTGCGGTGGCTGGAAGCCGGGCGGCGCATTGACGTGCGTGACCGGAATCGCGGTCGCTGTCCCGGCGAGCCGGTCGGGGAGCTGGATCTCGGTGCGACCGAGGGCAAGCGTCCCGGACAGCGTGCCGCCGGCAAGCAGCGGTCCGTTGAGGGCGAGGTCCGCCGAGAAGGTCGTGTTGATCACGCGGCCGTCGGCATAGCGGCCGTTGGCGATACGGGCGGTGAGGTTGGCGGGCAGGCCGGGTCCGTCGACCGTGATGCTGCCGGCAAGCGTGATGTTGCCGCCCTGGATCATCTGGCCGCTGATCTGCTGGGTCGTCGCCTGATGGCCGTTGAAGACGATGCGCCCGCTGGCCCCGGTGACTCCGAAGCCGGTATCCGTGTCGGCGATGGTGGCGCCGTTGAGATCGATCGTGCCGTTGGTGGCGATCGCCGCAAGCGCGCCGGTGAGGGCGAGGTTGACGCGTGCGTCGCCGCCGAGCCGGAGCTCGCGGCTGGACTGGAGCGCCAGCAGTGCCAGCGGCGCCGTCCCGGTGACGGTGAGGTTGAGGCCCGACCCGGAGTAGGGGACCGGCCCGTTTGCGGTCAGCGACAGTCCGGGTAGCCCGCCGATCGTCGCCGACAGGGTCGTCGCCTTGCTGTCGCCGTTGCCGTTCGCCGTGACAGAGAGCGGCGGCAGGCCGGCGTTCCGCGTCGCGGCGACGCGGAGTCCCTGCCACGTGATCTGCCAGGCAAACTTCGGTGCCGCGGGCGCGCCGGTGATGGTAGCGCGGCCGCTGACTGTGCCTTCCGCGTTCAGGCCGGGGACGAAGCCGTTGGCGACGGCGGCCCCGACATTGGTCGCGACCAGCGTGAGGTTGAGCGCGGGACTCACCGAGCCGTCGGCGGTGAGCGTGCCGCCGCCGAGCGCCAGCCGCGCGCCGCTGATGCGCGAAGCCTGTGAGCCGACGTTGAGGGTGACCGGCGATGCGAGGTTGACCGGCAACTTGTAGGCCGTGCCGGCGAGCGCATCGATCGTGACGAGGCCGCCGCCCTCGGCCGGCACAAAGCTTCCCGATCCGGAAAGATTGAGATCGGCGTTCTGCGCCGATGCCGTGAAGCGCGTCGTGCCGCCCTCGGCGTTCGCGGTCGCTTTCGCCGAGCTCAGATGGAAATCCCCGACCGCGACGTTGCTCGCCGCGACAGTGCCGGAAATGACAGGGCTGCCGAAGAGATCGGCCACCGAAACGTCGCCGGACAGGGCCTGTGCGGCTGCTGTCTGGTAGGCCATTTGCGATCCGCTGAACACCGCATGCAGCGCCTGCTTTCCGCCGTCCGGAGCGAGCGTTACCGCGGCTTTGGCAGCGGTGCCGGACGCGTCGATCTGGAAGAGCGCGGCCAGTGTCCGGACGTCGTCCGCTGCGATATTCAGCGTCCCGGACAGCGGGCCGGACGGGCTCCGGACGACCGCGCCGGTGATGCGATTGGCGCCGATCGCGAGATCGACGCGAGGGAATGCCAGCGTTCCGGCACCGTCGAGGGTGGCGTCGGCGGTCCCGGACAGCGGCCCGGACGCGAACTGTCCGGCAAGCGTCAGCGCCCCCTGCCAGCCGCCGCCGGCCGTCGGCGCCCCGGCGAACCGGACACTGGCATTTTCTATAGGTTTTCCAGCGAGTTGGCCGTTCGCGACCTTGATCGTGGCATCGACGTTCGGCTGTCCGGGCGCGCCGCTCACGGTCGCGTCGAACGTCGCGGCGCCCGCCGAGCCGTCGGCGACGAGCGACAGATCGGAGAGGCCGCCGGTGAGGGTGGCGGAGACCGCGGTCGGCGCGAGGCTCGCCTGTCCGGTTGCGTTCAGGCTCTGGCCGGCGATGGAGACATCGTCGAGCGTGACCGCGCCGTCCTTGATTCCGACGACCGCCGTTGCGTCGGTCTTGCCGGCGAGGAGCCGCTTCGGCACCGGCTGGCCGAAGTCGAGGTCGTTGCCCGCGGCGGTGAGCTTGAACGCCGACTGCGCACTGAGCAGCGTGCCATCGGCGGTCGCCGACAAGCTGCCGCCAAGCGCGCGGCCGGCAAGCGGCGAGAGCACTGCGAGATCGGCGAACTGGACGCTCGTCGTGCCCTTGATCCCACCCGGTGCGACGGTGCCGTCAAAGGAACCGACACCTCCGCCGATGGCGAATTTCGCGCTGGCGTTCGCCGCGTGAGACGCCGTGTCGAACGTGCCGCTGGCGTTGACGACGATGGGGGCGCTGGCGCTGGCGTCGATGCGGCCGGCTGCGGTCTGGATCGAGTCGGTCTCGACGCGAAGCCCGAACGGGACGCTGCCGCCGGCGAGCGGCGCGGCGCGCGGCGCTTCGACCGCGAGCGAGAAATCGGGCGCAGGCAGCGTGTTGCCGGAGACGACCAGCCCCTGCGCGTGGCCGATCAGGTCGAGCCGGATGGCGGTATCCTTCGGCGCCACCTGGCCGGTCAGCGAGAGGCTTTGCGCGCTGGCGCCCTCGCCAAGGAACGGCAGCGCGAGCGACCCGCCGGCCGGCTTGCTGGCGTCGGCCTTCAGCGTGAGATTGGCGGCCGTATCGCTGAGCGAGCCGGAGAGGGCGGCATGCACGTTGGCGGTCGAGAGTTGTCCCTGACGGACGGCAATGTTGGGCAGGCCGCCGGCCGCGGGCGGCGTCCAGTCGGCATCGACGTCGAGCGCAATCGGGCCGGCCAGCAGATCGGCATAGTCGGCCGGCACCAGCTCCGCGAGATCGCCGTTGGCCTTCGCTACGACGTGGATCAATCCGTCGGACGCAGGCGACCAGGTGAAGTCGCCGGCAAAGTGCGCCGCACCCCGCGACTGGAGCTCGACGGTACCGGTGACCGCGCCGCCATTGACGTTGGACTTGGCCGACAGGCTGTAGGCGGGGCCGGCGCTCTGGCCAAGCAGGCCGACGAGAATGCCGTCGGCGTCTTCCGATGCGGTGAGATCGATGGCGAAAGGAGCGGTGCTGTTGGCGCGCGAGAAGGTCGCGGTCAGCGAGCCGTCGATGCCGTCGACGCGTGTGGCGGTGACCTGCCCGCTGAGCGATCCGCTCCGGCCCGGAACGAGCGCGCCTTCAAGCGACAGGGCGGCAGGCCTGCCCAACACATCGGCGGCCAGATCGATGCGCGCCACCGAAACGGTATCCGCCGCGAACGGGAGCGCGGCGCCGCTGCTGCCTCCGCCCCCGCCCGGCAGCTGCGGCTGGCGGCTGAGCGCAACGCGGTCGGCGCGGATCGAAGAGAACGCGAGCTTGCCGGCGAGGAGCGCGAGCACCTTCACGCCGACATGGGCGCCGTCGACCTCGGCGAAGGTTCCGTCCGCGTCGGCAACCAGAATCTTTGCGGCGCCGAAGCTGAAGGGGGGCCAGCCGCTCGGGTCGTCGATGGTGACGACGAGGCCGCTACCCGACGCCGCCTTCTCGATCACGCCGCTGACGAGGCTGCGGCCGGGCGGCGTGGCGAGCGCGACGAGCGCCACAACGATCACGCCGGCGACGATGAGGACGAGATAGAGAAGCCGCCGCATCGTCAGAAGGCCTGTCCGAGGCCGACGTAAAGCTCGAACGAAGGATCGCCGGGACGCCGGGTCAGCGGCACGGCAAGGTCGAGCCGGATCGGCCCGATCGGCGTGAGGTAGCGCAGCCCGACGCCGGCGCCGACCCTCAGATCCTCGAAGCTCGGGATGATCGACGCGAAGGCGTTGCCGGCATCGACGAAGCCGACCAAGCCGAACTGGTCGTTGACGCGGTAGCGCAGCTCGCCGGAGACGGTGAAGGCGCTCCGCCCGCCGATGACGTTGCCGGAGCCGTCGGTCGGACCGAGCGACCGGTACGGGTAGCCGCGCACCGAGCCGGCGCCGCCGGCATAGATGCGCCGGTCGGCCGCTATGGTGTCGATGTCGCCTGCGGTGAGCACGTCGGCTGCGACCCTCCCGGCCAGCACGAACTGGTTGGCATCGCCGAATCCGCGATAGGTCGCAAAATCGGTGTGGAATGTGGCGAAGGCCTGATGCTGCAGGAAATCGTACGCCGGAGCCGCCATCAGCTCGGCGCGGAAGCCGCTGCTCGGATCAAGCTTGTTGTCGCGCGTGTCCCAATCGAGCTTGCCGGTGAGCGTGGCGATCAGGTGCTCCTCGGTCGTTGCCGTCGCCAGCGTCGTCGAGTTCGAGCGGGTGAGGTCGAAATCCGCAGCGCCGGTCAGCGTGTCGGAGAAGATGTGGCTGAGCCCGACGTCGGCGTCGGCCGCCGTCACGCGGTAGGTATCGGTGGTCTCGCGATAGACCTGTGCGCTCAGCGTGAAATCCGTGAGCGGGTCGAGAACCGCGGGCTTCCTGAAGGTGGTGGCGAAGCGGAAATCGGGGTCCAGCACGCCTTCCAGCAATCGCGAGACGCCGCCGGTGATCTCGAGCTGCTCGGCATTGCCGAACAGGTTGCGGTTGCGCCAGAAGGCCGAGACCCCGAGGCCTTCGGTGTTGGAGTAGGTGACGCTGCCGCCGATGACGTGCTTCGGCCGTTCCGAAACGGTGATCGTGATCGGGATGGTGCCGTCGGGGTCGAGCGCCTCGCCGGGTGTCGCGCGCACCGAATCGAAGACGCCGAGATCGCGCAGGCGGTTCTCGGCGCGCGTCGTGACATCGGAAGAGTATTCGGCGCCGCTGGCGATGCCCGAGCGGGCGAGCACAAGCGCGGGATTGACGTCCTTGGTGCCGGTCACGGTCACGCGGCCGAAGTTGGCGAGCGGCCCCGGCTCGATGTTGAGCGCGACATCGAGGCGGTCGGTCCGGTGGTCGGCGACCGTGTCGCGCGCTTCGACCGCGACCAGCGGATGGCCGTTCTTGCGCCAACCGTCGGCGATCGCGGCTTCGGCGTTCAGGATGACGGCCGAGCTTGCGGGCTTGCCGGCGATGAGCCCGATGCGATTGAGATCGACGCCGGGGGGAAGCGTGGTGGTCGTCACCCGCCCGAAGACGAAAGCCGGCCCGACGGTGATGCGGATGCTGACCGGAACAGGCCGCTGTGGGATCGCATCGAACGGCCCGACCGATGCCAGCGGCCGCCCATCGATCTCGATAGAGACTGCGGCGGCGTAGCGCGCATCCTCGTAGAGAACGCCGATGAGGCGGGCCACGTCCTGCCGGGCGCGGGCGAGAAGTCCGGTGACGCCCGAGGTCGGCGTGGCCTGCAGCTTGATGAGATCGGAGGCGTTGCGGAGGTTCTTTTCAAGCCGCTTGTCGGCGCCGGTGACGGTGAGCGTCGCGGTGTAAGCGACCGGATCGGGGATGTTCTCGGGGGCGGCCTTGCGGCCGAACGGCCAGAGGTCACTGAGCGCGGCCGTCGACGGTGCGGCAAGCCCTGTCGCCAGCGACAAGGCAAGCAGCAACGCCAGAAGCTGGCGAGGGGATACGCACAAACGCAACCGCACAATTCCCCGTCGTCCGGACGACGCGGCAAAAGCCGTCCGGTTCGCTTTTGTCAGCCGTAACAAAGCGCTGCAGTGTGCCGCCCAATCATGAAAGCGGAGTGTAAACGCAAACGCCACCCCCGCGGGACAAAATATCCCCGGCGGAGCGGCCACCGATCGGCGGGCAGGCGTTGCGGGTTGGAACTCGATGGTTGGCGGCCGGCCGGGTTACTTCCGCTTGCGCTCGCGCGGCGAAATCGCGGTGGGACCGAGGCGCACGTTCTGCGCCGCCCGGAGGTCGCGCTCGCTGTCGCGCAGATGCTGGCGCATCGCCTGCGCCGCGCCACGCGCATCGCCTGCCTTCACCCGTTCGAGCACCGCATCGTGCGCGGCAATCGTGTCCTCGGGCGTGTGACCGCGCAGCCTGTGGCCCTGCATTGACAGGTGGAACGACTGGCGGAGCGGCGTCGCCATCGCCTCGAGCAGGAACGACAGCAGACGGTTGCCGCTGGCCAGTGCCATCGCACCATGAAAGCCGGCATCGTACTCGTGGAAGCGGCTCTCGGTGGCGGCAGTCCAGTTGCGCCGAAGCTCGCCGGCGGCGTCGCGCATGCCCTGGAGGGCGCCTTCGATCGCGGCGATCGAGGCGCGGTTCTTGCG
The DNA here is from genome assembly GCA_048498575.1 of Pseudomonadota bacterium. Taxonomy (GTDB): domain Bacteria; phylum Pseudomonadota; class Alphaproteobacteria; order Rhizobiales; family Kaistiaceae; genus DASZQY01. The sequence continues at coordinate 391 of JBEHXS010000154.1, read as the reverse complement.
CTTGGCGGAAAGCTGGGCCGAATGAATCTCCAGCGCCTGGCGGACCTCCATGAGGTCGAACAGGCCCTTGGGGTCGTGCTTGAGGACGGCGCTCAGAAAATCGCCGAGGATGGCGCCGTCGGGCTCGCGCACGACCGCCCGGCGCCCGCGCGACAGCTCGAGCAGCCCGCGCCCGGCCAGCACCTTCACCGCCTCGCGCACGGTGAGCCGGCTGACACCGTAATCGAGCGCGAGCTGGCCCTCGCTGGGCAGCTGCGCACCCGGCGTCAGCTCGCCGACGACGGTTTCGGTAAGGCCGGCGATGACGCGATCGACCGCCGGCTGGACCGGGGACCGTGCCGCGGGTGTCGCCGTTTTCATGCGGTCGCACATATCAGATATGTATGCGCTG
>JBEHXS010000153.1:0-6490 GCA_048498575.1 Pseudomonadota bacterium | reverse complement strand
GCGGCTTCCAAGATCGTTGCCGGTCACAAGGTCCACGAGGGCGTGGCCGCCATGGTCGTGCCGGGCTCCGGTCTGGTGAAGGAGCAGGCGGAAGCCGAGGGCCTCGACAAGATCTTCCTGGCCGCCGGATTCGAATGGCGCGAGCCGGGCTGCTCCATGTGTCTCGCCATGAACGAGGATCGCCTGAAGCCCGGCGAACGCTGCGCCTCGACCTCCAACCGCAACTTCGAAGGCCGGCAGGGCTTCAAGGGCCGCACGCACCTGGTCTCGCCGGCGATGGCAGCGGCGGCGGCGATCGCCGGCCGCTTCGTCGATGTCCGCGAGTGGGCAACGGCGTAACACTCCCCGTCGGATCCAAGACGAAAAGCCCCGCGCGGACGACCCGCGCGGGGTTTTGTTTTGGCAGGGAGCCCGGCGATCAGGCGGCGAGCTTGCTCCAGGCCGGAGCGATGTTGGTGCCGCGGCCAAGGCCGTAGGCGAAGCGGATGTTGAGCATGCCGAGCGGCTCGATCAGGCGGGCGGCATCGAGGCTGCCGGCATTTTCCGCGTCGAAGCCGGACTGCTTCACCAGGGCCTCGACCCTGGCGACCGCGTCCTGGTTATTGCCAGCGATGAAGACCGGGATGTCCGCGGTCTCGCTCACCGGCCGGGCGAAGAGGCCAGCGAAAATCGTGTTGAACGCCTTGACGACGTGAGCCTTCGGCGCCGCTTCCTGAATTTGCTCGGCGGCGGAAGTGGTGTGGCCGATGGCGAGGCCCGAGAAGTCGGGCTTCACCGGGTTGGTCATGTCGACGACAACCTTGCCGGCGAGGCCGGCCTTGCGGACGAACTCGAGCGCTGCCGGAAAGGGCTGCGCCAGAACGACAACGTCAGCTGCCGCCGCGGCGTCCTCGGGCGAGAGCAGGGCCGGGTGTCCCGTCAGCGTGGAAGCGAAGGCGGCGGCCGCCGCGCGGTCGCGCGTGCCCAGCACGAGGTCAACCTTGCCGGCGAGGCGGCTGGCCAGCCCCTTGCCCATGTTGCCGATGCCGATGATTGCGACTTTGGTCATGTTCCATTTCCTCGATGCGTTGAAATCCATGACGTGAAGATGGGGCGGAACGATTGTAAATGGAATTGCACTTGTACGCGTTTGTCCATTGCGTAAAAATATCGAATGTCCGAGATCGACGAGCTTCGCACCTTCATCGCCTCGATCCATCGCGGCAGTTTCGCCGCCGCGGCTCGTTATCTCGCCATTTCGCCGGCGATGGTGGGCCGGCGCATCCAGTCGCTCGAGGATCGCTACGAGACCAAGCTGATCGAGCGGACGACGCGAACGCAGAGACTGACCGAGCGCGGCGAGCAGTTCCTGCCGCGCGCAGAGGCGCTGCTTGAGGCGCTGGATGGTCTGCATGAGTTTCCGGAGACCGGCGAGATGAGCGGGCGCGTCCGCATCAGCGGTCCGGTTACGCTCGGCATGAAGCGGTTGCCGGCGATCCTGGCGGGCTTCTCGGCCGAGCATCCGAAGGTGCGCGTGGAGATGACGCTGTCGGACAGGCGGGTCGACCTCATCGCGGAGGACTATGACCTCGCGATTCGCATCGGCCAGCTTCAGGCGTCGAGCCTCGTGTCACGCCGCATCGGCACCTACCGGCTGGTCTGCTGCGCGGCGCCGGCCTACCTCGCCGCACACGGTACGCCGCGCCAGCCCGCGCAGCTCGCCGACGCACGCTGCGTGGTCAACCTCAACCTCGTGCCGCGCAAGCGATGGACGTTTCTGAATGCGTCGGGGGCGATAGTCACGGTCGAGGTGACAGGCAGCCTGCAGCTCGACAACGACGAAATGCAGCGCGCCGTCGCGATCGAAGGAGCTGGTATCGCCTACCTTCCGCTTGACGCGGTCGAGGCCGACATAGCGGCGGGCCGTCTGGTGCGCATCCTGCCAGGATGGAAGCTCCCCAGCATGCCGATCCGGGTAATCTATCCGTCGAAGCGACTGATGCCGCGGGCGGTGGCGGCATTCGTGACCAGCCTCGCGGAAAAACTGGAATAGACCGCCAAAATAAAAGCCCCGCGCGAGCGTTCCTCGCGCGAGGCTTCCCGTTTCCGGGAGTGAGGGTTAAGCGGCTACCAGCCCCAACCCCACGGATGGTGCGGGACGTGGAACGGCGGGTGGTAGGGCTGCAGCGGCACCGGCACACACTTCTGGCCGACGACCTTGGTGTAGGCGTGCGGGCGGCCCCAGCGGTCGGTCCAGTGCACGGTCTTGGTGATCGGCGTGCAGACCTGGTGCTGCTGCGGCGAGCCGCCGTAACCGCCGCCATAGCCACCGCCGTAGGGAGAGGCGGAGGCGCCGGTGGCCGTGGCGGCGAGAGCACCGCCGGCAATGACGGCGGCAGTGGCGGTGGCAAGCAGGGTCTTCTTCAGCATGGCTGTTACTCCGGGTTCGATAGCGCTGGTCGTTCGAGCGACCGTGACGCTGTTTCTAGCGGCGGCGGCCTGAACCCACCCTGAGGCCCACGTTTATGTGCGGTTCATCCAGCCGACGCCGGCAGTCGACGCGCCCGCACGTTGACGCGGCGGCCGGGGCGCGCGATCCCTTCGTCCATGCCGATAACCGCCGACCAACAGGCGCCTTCGCTGGATGACATCGCGACCCTGGCCAGCGAGGCGTTCGCCGGCCTGCCGCAAACCTTCCGCAAGCTCACCGGCGACATCCAAATCCGCGTCGCCGAATTTCCGGAGCCGGAGGTTCTCGAGGATCTGGGCATCGAATCCGAGTTCGACCTGCTCGGCCTGTTCCACGGCGTCGGCATGGCGCACGGTGCGGCGACCGAGCAGACCGGACAGATGCCCAACATGATCTGGCTCTACCGCCGGCCGATCCTCGACTATTGGGCCGAGCACGAGGAAACCATCGGCGCCATTGTCACCCATGTCCTCATCCACGAGATCGGCCATCACTTCGGCCTCTCGGACGACGACATGGAGGGGATCGAGGCGGCGACGGGATAGCGGCCGGTTAACCAGGTCGGCAGGCCTTACCAATTTGTAATTCGGTGCGCTGCGTCGTGTCAGCCACCTGTAAGCGTGAATGGCTAGGCACATCGCCAACATTCACGGAGCTTGAGCCCATGTCGATCGTCGGAAACGAAAGCCGCTACGGCCTCATCGCCCAGGGGCTGCACTGGGTGACGGCCCTGCTCGTCCTGTCCGCCTGGTTGGTGGCCGGAACGTGGGAGCACAATTCCAACGGCGCGATGCTGCTCGCCCTCCACCAGACGCTAGGCTTTGCCGTCTTCGTGCTGGTGCTGGTTCGTCTTGCCTGGCGCCAGATCGACCGGCGGCCGGAAGAGCCCGCGATGCCGCGCCTGATGGCGCTGGCGGGGCGGGTGTCGCGTTGGCTGCTCTACGGCCTGCTCGTGGCGATCCCGCTCACTGCCATCGTCGGCTCATGGCTGGAAGGCCACGCGATCACGATCTACGGCTTCGGCGCAATCGGTCCGTGGCTGGCGCAATCGCGCCACCTCGGCCACCAGATCCTCGATGTTCACCAGCTTCTCGGCACGACGCTGATCTGGCTCGCCGGGCTGCATGCCGCCGCGGCTCTGTTCCACCATTTCTTCCTCAAGGATCGCGTGCTTCGCCAGATGCTGCCGGCGGGCTAGCCGCCGGTTGCCACGGTCAGCGCCAGCTCGACCATTTCCTTCAGCGACGTCTGCCGCGCCTCCGGTGCAAGCTGCTCGTGGGTGACGAGCGAGTCGGAGACGGCGCAGATGGTGAGCGCGTTCACCCCATGGCGGGCGGCGATGGTGTAGAGCGCTGCCGTCTCCATCTCGACGCCGAGGACGCCATGGCGGGCGAGCACGTCGTAAACCCTGGCACCGTCGGGATGGTAGAAGACGTCGCTCGAGACGATGCCGCCGACGTGCCACGTCAGGCTCATTGCTTCGGCATTTTCGACGGCGCTCCTGAGCAGCGAGAAATCCGCCGTCGGCGCGAACGAATACATGCCGAAGATGTCGCGGTTCATCGCCGAGTCGGTCGAGGCGGTCGAGGCGATGACGATGTCGCGGAGCTTCACCTTGGGGAGAAGCGCGCCGCAGGTGCCGATGCGGATCAGCGTCTTGGCGTCATAGCTGGTGATCAGCTCGCTGACGTAGATGCCGAGCGAGGGCTGGCCCATGCCGGTCGCCTGGACGCTCACCGGCTTGCCGCGGAAGCTGCCGGTGTAGCCCAGGCAGTTGCGCACCCGGTTCACCTGCCGGGCGCCGGTAAGGAAGGTTTCAGCGACCCATTTCGCGCGGAGCGGGTCCCCGGGCAAAAGGATCGCCTCGGCGTAGTCGCCCTTTTTGGCTTCGATGTGTGGTGTCATATGGCGCCCCCAGACCCTATATCCTGCCCCATATATTGACCTCGGGCTCCGACCGTCGCATGACGTTCGGCAGAAGGGAACCGTACCGATGGAAAAGTTCACCACGCTCACCGCCGTCGCGGCGCCGCTCAACATGATCAACGTCGACACCGACATGATCATTCCGAAGGATTACCTGAAGACGATCGAGCGGACCGGCCTCGGCAAGGGGCTGTTCGCAGAGCTGCGCTACAACGACGACGGCTCGCCCAATCCGGATTTCGTGCTGAACAAGCCGGCGTACAAGGCCGCCAAGATCATCGTCGCCGGCAACAATTTCGGCTGCGGCTCGTCGCGTGAGCATGCGCCTTGGGCGCTGCTCGACTACGGCATCCGCGCCGTCATCTCCACCCAGTTCGGCGACATCTTCTATAACAACTGCTTCCAGAACGGCATCCTGCCGATCAAGGTGTCGAAGGAAGACCTCGACAAGCTGATGGACGACGCCGATCGCGGCGCCAACGCCACGCTGTCGATCGACCTCGAGAAGCAGGAAGTCCGCGGGCCGGACGGCGGCGTCGTGCATTTCGACATCGACCCGTTCAAGAAGCACTGCATGCTGAACGGGCTGGACGCTGTCGGCCTGACGCTGGCCAAGGATCAGCACATCGCCAACTACGAGAAACGGGCCGCCGGCGACCGGCCGTGGGCGTAGGCCGGGGCTAGGTCAGGCGCCGCGGCGCGCACGCGGCGTCTGCGCTTTCGCATCGGCCTCCAGTGCCGCGATGGCGTCGGCTATCGCGATCAGCCGCCGCGCCGCGCGCTCATGCAGACGCTCGACCATGCGCCCCGATAGCCGCATGACTTCGACGCCGGCATTGCCCGGCTCGGCGAAGGCCTCGACGATCTTGCGGGCCCAGGCGAGATCTTCCGAATCGGGCGCATAGGCCTCGTTGGCGATCGGCACCTGCGCCGGGTGGATCAGCGTCTTGCCGTCCATGCCGAGTTCGTGTCCCTGCACGCACTCTGCCTTCAGGCCCTTGCGGTCGTCGAGATCGTTGAAGGTGCCGTCGAGAATGGCGAGGCGATGGGCCCGCGCCGCCAGCAGTGCCTGGGCGAGATGCGGCAACAGCGCGGCGCGGCCGGGACGGGGAGGAACCCCGAGCTCGACGGCAAGGTCGTTGCTGCCAATGACGAATGCGGTCAGCGCCGGCGGCGGGATGGCGGCGATCGCCGCGATTTGCGCGGCAGCAAGAATGGCGCCCGGCGTCTCCATCATCGCCCACAGATCCATGCCCTTCGGCGCGCGTGCCGCGGTCAGCGCCGCGCGTGCCCGGCGGATGTCGTCGACGCGCTCGACCTTCGGCACCAGCAGCGCATCGGGCTTCACGCCGACCATCGCCGCCATGTCGCGGGCGACCCAGGGAGTATCGAGGCCATTGATGCGCACGACGATCTCGCGCTTACCGCCGCCGAGCTCGGAGACGGCGGCGACGACAGCCTCGCGCGCGCGCTCCTTGTCGCCCGGCGCCACCGAATCCTCGAGGTCGAAGATCAGCACGTCGGCGGCGAGGGTCTTCGCCTTGGCGACGGCGCGCTCGTTCGAGCCGGGCACGTAGAGGGCGCTGCGGCGGGGGCGCAGGCTGGCTGGCATGGGTACCTCGCGTGAGACGGCCGGCACCCTAGCCGATAACGCCGCCTTTGCTCCACTGCGTCGGTTTGCGCTAGGACGTGCGACCCCAGAGGAGAAGAACGTGCCCCAGCCGCCGGTCATCGTCGTAAACAGCCATGTCGTTCGCGGCAGCGTCGGCGGGCGCGGCTCGGTTTTCGCGCTGGAGCGCCTCGGTTTCCCGGTGTGGTCGCTGACCACCGTTTCGCTGGGCTGGCATCCCGGCCACGGCCGCTCGACTCGTATTGCGCCGGACGAAGCGGCGTTTGCTTCGGCCGTCGCCGACCTCGCCCAATCACCGGCGCTGGCCAGCGTTGGCGCGATCCTCATCGGCTATCTCGGTAGCGAGGGGCAGGTCGAGCCGCTGACCGGGCTCGTGCAAGCGCTGAAGGCGGTTAACCCCGCCGCGCGCTTCCTCTACGACCCCGACATCGGCGACAACGACACGCTGTTCGTGTCGGCAGGGCTCGCGGCCAAAGCGCGCGACC
>JBEHXS010000152.1:0-6552 GCA_048498575.1 Pseudomonadota bacterium | reverse complement strand
GGGCGGCAGCGGCCAGCTCTACATGGCGGCGCCGGTCGCCAAGGTTTTCGACACGGCCGAGAAGATCGCCAAGAAGGCGGGCGATTCGTTCGTCACCGTTGAGCGGCTGCTGCTGGCGCTCGCCATGGAAAAGGACGCGGGCACGGCGAAGATTCTCGCCGACGCCGGCGTCACGGCGCAGAAGCTGAACGCCGCGATAGAGGAAATCCGCAAGGGCCGCACGGCCGACTCGGCCTCCGCCGAAAGCCAGTACGACGCCCTCAAGAAATACACCCGCGACCTCACCCAATCGGCGCGCGACGGCAAGCTCGACCCGGTGATCGGACGCGACGAGGAAATCCGCCGGACCATCCAGGTGCTGGCGCGGCGCACCAAGAACAATCCGGTGCTGATCGGCGAGCCCGGCGTCGGCAAGACGGCGATCGCCGAGGGTCTGGCGCTGCGCATCGTCAACGGCGACGTACCGGAGAGCCTCAAGAACAAGCGGCTGCTCGCGCTCGATCTCGGCGCGTTGATCGCCGGGGCCAAGTACCGCGGCGAGTTCGAGGAGCGGCTGAAGGCCGTGCTCAACGAAATCACGTCGGCGGAAGGCAACGTCATCCTGTTCATCGACGAGATGCACACGCTGGTCGGCGCGGGCAAGGCGGACGGGGCGATGGACGCCTCGAACCTGCTGAAGCCGGCGCTGGCGCGCGGCGACCTGCATTGCGTCGGCGCGACCACGCTCGACGAGTATCGCAAGTACGTCGAGAAGGACGCCGCGCTTGCCCGCCGCTTCCAGCCGATCTTCGTCGCCGAGCCGACGGTCGAGGACACCATCTCGATCCTGCGCGGGCTGAAGGAGAAGTACGAGGTGCACCACGGCGTGCGCATCACCGACTCGGCGATCGTCGCCGCGGCGACGCTCTCCAACCGCTACATCGCGGACCGCTTCCTCCCCGACAAGGCGATCGACCTCATGGACGAGGCGGCATCGCGCCTGCGCATGGCGGTCGATTCCAAGCCCGAGGCGCTGGATGAACTCGACCGCCGCGTCATGCAGCTCAAGATCGAGCGCGAGGCGCTGAAGAAGGAAAGCGACCAGGCGTCGCGCGACCGGCTCGGGCGGCTCGACAAGGAACTCGCCGATCTCGAGGAGCAATCCAAGGCCCTGACGCAGCGCTGGATGGCCGAGAAGGAGAAGCTCGCCTCCGCCAACAAGATCAAGGAGGCGCTCGACCAGACGCGCGCCGATCTCGACAAGGCGCAGCGTACCGGCGATCTCGCCAAGGCTGGCGAGCTCGCCTATGGCCGCATTCCCGAACTCGAGCGCCAGCTAAAGGCGGCCGAGGCGCAGGAGCGCGCGGCCGGCGGCATGGTGGAAGAGGCGGTGACGCCCGATCACATCGCGCAGGTCGTGTCGCGCTGGACCGGCATCCCCGTGGACAAGATGCTGGAAGGCGAGCGCGACAAGCTGCTCCGCATGGAAGACGAACTCGCCAAGCGGGTGGTCGGCCAGCCGGAGGCGGTGCACGCGGTCTCCACCGCGGTGCGCCGGGCGCGCGCAGGGCTACAGGACCCGAACCGGCCAATCGGCTCGTTCATGTTCCTGGGGCCGACCGGCGTCGGCAAGACCGAGCTGACCAAGGCGCTCGCCGCGTTCCTGTTCGACGACGAGACGGCGCTCCTCCGTATCGACATGTCCGAGTACATGGAGAAGCACTCCGTGGCGCGGCTGATCGGCGCGCCGCCGGGCTACGTCGGCTACGAGGAGGGCGGTGCGCTTACCGAAGCCGTCCGCCGGCGGCCGTACCAGGTCATCCTGTTCGACGAGATCGAGAAGGCGCACAGCGACGTGTTCAACGTGCTCCTCCAGGTGCTCGACGACGGGCGGCTGACGGACGGGCAGGGGCGCACGGTCGACTTCCGTAACACGCTGATCATCCTGACCTCGAACCTCGGCGGCGAGTTCCTCGCCAACCTCGGCGAGAACGAGGACGTCGACAGCGTGCGCGGCCCGGTGATGGATACGGTGCGGGCGCATTTCCGGCCGGAGTTCCTGAACCGGCTCGACGACATCATCCTGTTCCACCGCCTGAAGCGGCGCGACATGGGCGAGATCGTCGAGATCCAGCTGAAGCGCCTGGCCAAGCTGCTCGAGGATCGCAAGATCACCCTCGACCTCGACGAGAGCGCGCGCACATGGCTCGCCGACAAGGGCTACGACCCGGTGTACGGGGCGCGGCCGCTGAAGCGGGTGATCCAGCGCGAAGTGCAGGACCCGCTCGCCGACAAGATCCTGGCCGGCGAGGTGCCGGACGGCGCCCGCGTCAGGATCACCGGCGGTACCGACAAGCTCCTCTTCCTGCCGCGCGTCGATGGCGGCAAGGACGACAAGAAGAAGGGCAAGGCTGCCTAACCGCCTTCCTCCCCGCGAGCCTCAGGGCCCGGCCTTCCTCGGCCGGGCCTTTTTCTTTTTGGCGGCCTTGCGCGCCGGCGGCAGCAACCGCGCGAGGTGGGCGGCAACGACATCGAGGGGGGCGGCGCTTCGTTCGGTCCGGCAGAGGATGAGCGCGCCTTCCAGCGCGGCGACGGTGACGGTCGCCAGCGAGGCCGCCTCACCCTTCGCCACGCCGGTTGCGGCGAACTGGGCGGTCAGCACGTCGATCCAGCGGTGAAACGCGGCGCGGGCAGCGGCCACCAGCCCATCGTTCTCTGCGTCCACGGCGGTGCCGGCAATGGCGCACCCGGCGGTCCCGCCCGACTGCTCGACAACCTCGCGCCACATGCCGATGAAGCAATCGAGGACGTCGGCCGGCGCTTGCGCCTTGCACGCCTGCTGGCGGGTCGCGACGTAGTTGGCGACGAGCGCCATCGCCGCCTCGGTCATCTCATCCTTGCCGCGCGGAAAGTGATGATAGATCGACCCGCGCGGCGCGCCGCTGTGGGCGAGCACCTCGGTGAAGGAAGTAGCCGTTGCGCCGCGTCGCGCGATCAGCGCGGCGGCGCTGCGGATCATTCGGTCGCGGCTGCTGGCGGATGACATCGCGTTCCCTTGACTATGACGGGCGTCATATGGCACACAAACGCGTGCTATGACGACCATCATATAGGAGCGGCACCATGCCGATGATCGATGTAACCGCGGCCGAGGGTACGTTTGCCGACAAGCCGGCGCTGGTGCACGCGCTAACGGCCGCGCTGATGAAATGGGAGCGGGTGCCTCTCATTCCCTGGTTCGTCGACAACACGGCGGCCTTCGTCCATGAACTGCCGGCGGCGGCGCTCGGCAATGCGGCGGGCCGTTCCGATTACGTCCGCGTCGAAATACTGACACCTGTCGGTGTGCTCGATCGCGACAAGAAACTCGGCGTCGTGCGCGAGATCACGGACGTCGTCGCCGCAGCGGCCGGCAATCCGGCCATCGCCCAGCGTACGTGGGTGCTGATTTCAGAGGCGCCCGACGGCGGCTGGGGGATCGGCGGCCACGCCTATACCAATGCCGAGATCGCGGACACGGCGCGGCGGCTGCTCGGCAAGTAGCCTCACCGGGCCTAGTCGGTGAGCGAGGCCACCGTCTGCGGTGCGGGCGGTGCGTTGCCGAACAGGTTGTCGATGCGGGCCCGCTCCTTCTCGAAGGTGTCGAGGTTGCCGCCGGCAAGCACGCGGCCCTGGGGCAGGCGGATGCGCAGCGGATCGACGGGCTGGCCGTTGACGCGAATCTCGAAGTGAAGGTGCGGGCCGGTCGACAGGCCGGTCGAACCGACGTAGCCGATGATCTGCCCCTGGTGGACGGTCACACCCGGCACGATGCCCTTGGCGAACGCGGTCTGGTGGCCGTAGGCAGTCTCGTAGCCGTTGGTGTGCTTGATCAGCGTGAAGTTGCCGTAGCCGTTGGACGGGCCGGCGCGCTCGACGACGCCGTTGCCGGCGGCGAGGATCGGCGTCATGCGCGGCGCGGCGTAGTCGACGCCGGGATGGAGGCGGCGATAGCCGAGGATCGGGTGGACGCGCCAGCCGAACGGCGAGGAGATGCGCGCGTTCACGGTGAGGGGCTTGCGCATCAGGAACTTCTTCGCGCTCCGCCCGTCCTCATCGTAGTAGTCGGTGATGCCGTCATCGGGCGTGGTGAACCGGTAAAGCCGCTTCTCGACACCGCCGATGGTGAGCGAGGCGTAGAGCACCTGGCCGTCGCCGGCGTCCTTGTCGTTGGGATCGGGGATCGAATGGAAAATCTCCATCGAATCGCCCGGCCCGACGCGCGTCGTGTAGTCGACGTCGTAAGCGAAGGCGCGGACGAGATCGTCGATGAGATCCGGCGGGACCTGCTGCGCCAGCGCCGTCTCGTAGATCGCGTCGTAGAGCTTCGGCGGGCCGCCCGTCGGCTCGGCCGGGGCCGCCGGCGTCTCGGCGTAGAGCTCGGGCGTCGTGCTCGGCTCGTCGGCGCGCACGAAGGCGTTGTTGTCGGCGCGCGCGACGGTCGCCTGGTGGGCGCCGTTGTCGTATATCGAAACGCGGATCGGGCGGAGCGCGCTTTGCGCGGTCTTCGCCGGCTCGTCGCCGGTGTCGACCGTGTCGTCGTCGCTGTTGGCCGTATCGAGAGCGGCCGTCGAAGGATCGGTGGCGAAGGCGATACGGATCTTCTGGCCGGGCCTCAGGCGGCTGACGTCGACGAGCTGGGAGAGGGCGGCGATGATCTCGTCGGCGTCGTCGCCGCTGATGGCATTGTCCTGGAAGAGGGCGCGCAGGTTCTCCGGCTTGTCGACGGCGATGATCTTTTCCTGGTAGCCGTCGTCGAGAACGGCGCCATCGCTCTTCATGATGCTGGAGACGTTCTCCTGCACGATCTTGACGCCGTTGCCCGACGCCGCGGCGTCGGAGCCCAGCGCGTCGCCGCTGCCATCGTCCAGCGCCACCACGTCGCCGGTGGAGTCATCGTCGCCGAGGTGGGCAAAGGCGCGCACGATCTGCTCGACCTCGGCATCGTTGAAGGCAACCGAAGGCTCGAGGTCGGCGCTCGCCACCGGAAAATCCGATGCCTTGATGGAGACATCGCCGGCGACTGCGGCGCCGTAGACGGCGTCGTCCGCCGGGCTGTCGCCGGCGTCGCCTGAATCGGTCGGCGGTGCTGCTGCGGTCGCTACCGCGGCGTTGCCGTCGTCCGCCCCGTCGGGGCTGTCGGGAGAGTCCGGCGCCGAGGCGTCGGCGAATATCTTGAGGGGATCGTAAGCCGGCACCTTGGCGGCGATGTCGGGACCGGCGCTGCCCAGCATCGCGTGGATCTTCACGAACGGCTGCAGCTTGAAGAAATCGCGCTGGCCCTGACGCGTCGAGGTCGAGACCTGGACGATCTGCCGGCTGGTGGTAGCGACCTGGACGTCGGTCGGGTTCAGCCGGTCGCCCTTCTCGCCGAAGATGATGTTGCTGGTGGTGTCCAGCACGGCGGCGAAGGAATCGGGCAGAGAGGCGAACTGGTTCGGGTTGGAGAGGGCGGCCATCAGGGCGGCGCCCATCAGGAAAATCGAGGTGACGCCGGTCAGCACGGTGCCGGTCAGCCAGCGCCACGACACCGCCCGAGGGATCGGTGCCTTGTCGGCTTCGTCATTCTCGCCGACTACCAACGGCGGCTCATTGCCGAGGTCGATGGTCCCGGCGGCCGATCCGTAAGTAATGATTCCGAGGCGGCTCGCCCTCACGATGCCTTAGCTTCCCCCGCTTTGGCCGCCGCGGCCGGTCCGATCAGGTGGCGATTCCCCCGGAGAGGCGCCAAATCAGGTTGGCGAACTTGCCCCGCGTGACGAATCGATGTCAACGCGCTGCGGCGCCAACCGGTGGTAAACTGCGGGCTGCTTTGGGGCGCCAATATGGCCGGAGGCCGGCAAACTGGCGCTGCAGGACACCCCGCCGGGAAGCGGGGAAAACTGCGCGTTATTTTGTTTGCCGGGTGTTGACAGTCGTTAAGCGCACCGCCTATATACGCCTCCACACGAGGGCGGCGCCGCCTTGAAGGCGGCTCTGAGGTTTACCCTCGGTTCTCTCGATGCAAGCCGTGACGCAATTCGCGCGAGCGAATGTTGTGTCTCGCATGGCCCTTCCGCCGAGAGGCGGGCGGCCAAACGACGGGCTTCCGGTTCTGCCGGGAATTCGTCGGGTTCTTTGACAAGTAAATCGGAAGAAAGAGAAACGTAGGCGGCGGAGTCCTTGCGGGCTTGTCGGTCTTCGGACAGGCAAGCCGAACGAGACTTCGGCGGTACCTACGTTTATTTCAAGCCAAACCGTTTCGTTGCGGTCTCACGACAGCAGCGGAATGGAAACGCTTGGGAACTCGTCAAAGAGACTAACGTAGTGATCGGCCGAGACAAAATCTCAGTTAAACCTGAGAGTTTGATCCTGGCTCAGAACGAACGCTGGCGGCAGGCTTAACACATGCAAGTCGAACGCCCCGCAAGGGGAGTGGCAGACGGGTGAGTAACGCGTGGGAACGTGCCCAAAGGTACGGAACAACTCCGGGAAACTGGAGCTAATACCGTATGTGCCCGAGAGGGGAAAGATTTATCGCCTTTGGATCGGCCC
>JBEHXS010000151.1:0-6600 GCA_048498575.1 Pseudomonadota bacterium | reverse complement strand
ACGCCGAACTTGGTCATCGACTGTTCCATGCCGCGCTCGGTCATCTCGACGCCTTCGATGAGCGCGGAAAGGGCGGGATCACGGCCGTCGCGCTGTTCCTTCGGCACGGCGTCGATGGCACGGCGGAGATTATCGCCGACGGTCAGCATGTCGCGGGCAAAGCTTGCCACGGCATAGGTGCGCGCGTCGGCCATCTCGCGTTCGGTGCGCCGGCGGAGATTTTCCATCTCGGCCAGGGTGCGCAGCAGCTTGTCCTTCATGTCGGCGATCTCGGCGGCGACGCTCGGCGACGGGTCGCTGGCCGGGGTGGCTGGCGTCTCGGGCTTGGCGTTGGCTTCCGCAGGATTGGCAGTTTCGGGGGTTTCGGGCGTGGTCTCGTCGGCCATCATCCGGTGCTTCCGTCTGTCTTGTGGGGTTGAGAGTATCTTGGCCGGATATCAGGTTTCGGCCGGCAAAAATCAAGGCTTGGCGACAAAGAGGGTGGGTCAGATCCGGCGGAGCGCCACCGTCTCGACGTGGTGGTCGTCGGCCTTCTTCAGGATGAGATCGGCACGCGGCCGGGTCGGCAGGATGTTTTCGCGGAGGTTGACCAGGTTGATACGCTCCCACAGCCCGGTCGCGACCCGGATCGTCTCGGCGTCGTCCATGCCGGCGTAGCGGTGGAAGTAGGACTTCGGGTCCTGGAAGGCGGTGTCGCGGAGGCGCCGGAAACGGTCGATGTACCAGCGCCGGAGCGCCGGCTCGTCGGCGTCGATGTAGATCGAAAAATCGAAGAAGTCCGAGACGAACGGAATTTGGCGCCCGTCGCGTGGCGGCTTCGACGTCTGCAGCACGTTCAGCCCCTCGACGATGAGGATGTCGGGGCGGTCGATGACGATCTTCTCGCCCGGCATGATGTCGTATTCGAGGTGCGAATAGACCGGGGCGGCGACCTGGCGCTTGCCCGCCTTGATGTCGGCGAGGAAGGCGGAGAGCGCGGGCCGGTCGTAGCTGTTCGGGAAGCCCTTGCGCTCCATCAGGTGCTGCCGCTGGAGCTCGGAGTTAGGCTTCAGGAAGCCGTCGGTGGCGACGAGATCGACCTTCGGCGTGTTCGGCCAGCGGCTGAGCAGGGCGCGCAGGATGCGCGCCGTCGTCGACTTGCCGACCGCGACCGAGCCGGCGATGCCGATGAGGAAGGGTGTCACGCCGTCGTTGGTGCCGAGGAAGGTGCGCGTCGCCGCATGCAGACTCTGCGTCGCCGCGACGTAGAGCGACAGCAGGCGCGACAGCGGCAGGTAGATTTCGACCACCTCGTCGAGCGAGATCGGGTCGTTCAGGCTCTTCAGGCGCGTCACGTCTTCGGCGTTCAGCGTCAGCGGCGTGTCGGCCCTGAGGTTCGCCCATTCGGCGCGCGTGAAGACGCGGTGGGGCGCGATGACGGTGGGCGAGAGCTGATCCATCACGATCTCGGACGCGAGGCTTTTTCGGCGAGGCCGCTCTGCTGCGTTCGGTTTTCCAGTTCGCGCATGACCGCGTCGAGCGGAATCCCGCGCGCCTGGAGCAGCACAAGCAGGTGGTAGAGCACGTCGCCGGCCTCGGCGGTCAGCGCCGCGTCGCTCTCCGATACGGCGGCGATGGTCGCCTCGACCGCCTCTTCGCCGAACTTGCGCGCGCATTTCTCGACGCCGGCGGCGATGAGCTTCGCCGTATAGGACGACGCGGCGTCGCCTTCGGCGGCGCGGCGCGCGATGATTTGGGCGAGATCGGCGAGGGTGAAGGTGCTCATCGTTTCCTAGTCGCGGCGCACGGGAATGCCGGCCGCCGCCATGGCGTCCTTGGCCTGGTGGATCGTAAACGTGCCGAAGTGGAAGATCGAGGCTGCCAGGACCGCCGAGGCGTGGCCTTCCTGGACGCCCGCGACGAAATGATCGAGCGCACCGACGCCGCCGGAGGCAACGACCGGGACCGGCACCGCGTCGGCGACGGCGCGGGTGAGCTCGAGGTCGAAGCCATCGCCGGTGCCGTCGCGATCCATCGAGGTGAGCAGGATTTCGCCCGCGCCGAGCGCCGCGACTTCTTCGGCATAGGCGACGGCATCGAGGCCGGTAGGTCGGCGGCCGCCGTGGGTGAAGATTTCGAAGTGCCCGCCTTTGCCTGGAATGCCGACGCGCTTGGCGTCGATGGCGACGACGATCGCCTGCGCCCCGAATTTTTCCGAGGCCTCGCGCACCACCTCGCGACGCTCGATGGCGCCGGTGTTGATCGAGACCTTGTCGGCGCCGGCGAGCAAGAGGGCGCGCACGTCGGCGACCGTGCGCACGCCGCCACCGACGGTGACCGGCATGAAGCATTGCTCTGCGGTCCGCGCCACCACATCGAGAATGGTGCCGCGGTTCTCGTGGCTGGCGGTGATATCGAGGAAGCAGAGCTCGTCGGCGCCGGCAGCGTCGTAGGCCTTGGCGGCCTCGACGGGGTCGCCGGCATCGATCAGGTCGACGAAGCGCACGCCTTTGACGACGCGACCGTCCTTGACGTCGAGGCAGGGAATGACGCGAACCTTGAGGGTCATGCCGTGCCCGCCGTTTCCAGCAGCGCCAGCGCCATCTTCGCGTCGACCCGGCCGTCGTAGAGCGCCCGGCCGGCAATGGCGCCGGCAATCGCCGCGTTCTCGGGCTTCGCCAGCGCCTCGATGTCGGCCATGCCGCTGAGGCCGCCGGACGCGATCACGGGAATTTCGATGGCGTTCGCCAGCGCCACCGTCGCCGGCAGGTTGAGGCCCTGGAGCAGGCCGTCGCGCTCGATATCGGTGTAGATGATCGCGGCGACGCCGGCGTCCTCGAAGCGGCGGGCGAGGTCGATGGCACCCAACGCCGTGGTCTCCGCCCAGCCGCGCACGGCAACCAGCCCGCGGCGCGCGTCGATGCCGACGGCGACCTGCCCCGGGAAGACGCTCGCCGCCTCGCGCACGAGATCGGGATCGTTGACCGCGGCGGTGCCGAGGATGACGCGGGCGACGCCCTTGTCGATCCACGTCTCGATGGCGCGCATGTCGCGGATGCCGCCGCCGAGCTGAACGGGAATCTGAACGGTATCGAGGATCGCCTCGACGGCGCTGCCGTTCTCCGAACGGCCGGCGAAGGCGCCGTTGAGGTCGACGACGTGCAGCCAGCGGAAACCGGCCGTGGCGAAGGCCTTCGCCTGGGCCGCGGGGTCGCGGTTGAAGGTCGTGGCGCGCGCCATGTCGCCCTGTTCCAGGCGCACGGCCTGTCCGTCCTTGAGGTCGATGGCGGGGTAGAGGATCATGGCGGCTAGCGCATGATCTCGACGAGGAAGATCCAGCCCTCGCTCACCGCCTTGATCAGCGTCAGGCACATGCCGACGCCGACCCAGTAGAAGCCGGTCTCGCCGCCCTTGAGCATCAAAAGGCCGCCGACGAAGATCGGCACCAGCACGAGGACGTTGCCGACGATGTTCTGGATGAAGTTGGGGCGAAACTTCGCATCCGACGCGCGCAGGCCGCGGAGACCGAGTGTCGTCGTGATGATCGCGACCAGCACCGTGACACCGGCGCTTTCACCGCCCATGAACGGCACCGGCTGATCGGGCATTGCCAGGAGCAGGCCGATGATCAGGATGGAGAGCAACAGGAAGAGCGCGCCCATGGCGCGGTCGGCAAGGCCGCCCGACTGGACGATCTCCTTGAGGTTGATCGACACGGCGACGAACAGCAGGCCGAGCAGCGCGGCGGCGGCCGCGGTCTCGGCGACGAAGAAGGTGTCCCAGGATTCGACCATCGCCCTACGGCCTCCACTGGAGGAAGTTGGCGATGAGTTTCAGGCCGAGCTTCTGGCTCTTTTCCGGGTGGAACTGCGTGCCGGCGATGTTGTCGCGCGCAACGATCGCCGTCACCGGCCCGCCGTATTCGGCGACCGCGGCGACGTCGGTCTCGTTGTCGGCAACGAGGTGGAAGCCGTGCAGGAAATACGCGTTCCAGCCGTCGTCGCCGAGCGCAATGCCCTCGAACAGCGGGTGGTCGCGAAGCGCGCGCATGGTGTTCCAGCCCATGTGCGGCACCTTGAGCGCCGGATCGTCCGGCTCGATGGCGCGCACTTCGCCGGGGATGCGGTCGAGGCCCGGCATGACGGCGTGCTCGAGCCCACGCGTCGCGAGCAACTGCATGCCGACGCAGATGCCGAAGAACGGGCGGCCGCGCTCGTCGATGCTTTCGTCGATCGCCTCGATCATGCCGTCGACGGCGTCGAGGTTGCGCCGGCAATCGGCGAAGGCGCCGTCGCCGGGCAGGACGACGCGATCGGCCCGCGCCACGACATCGGGGTCGGAGGTCACGGTCACGGTTTCGCGCGCGCCGGATCTGGCGATGGCGAACTGGAATGCCTTCTCGGCCGAGCGCAGGTTGCCGGCGCCGTAATCGATGATGGCGACGCTCATGGCTTGCCGCCGGGCGCCGGGAACAGGCCGACCACGTCGCCGGCCTCCGCTGAGGGTGGCTGCGGCACGCGCGGCACCGCTGGCGGCGGCGTGTAAGCGGGGAGCACGGGCGGTACAGGGGGAACCGGAGGTACCGGTGGCTGCGGCACAGGGCCCGCGATCGGATGCGGCTGCGCTTCGATCTCGCTGAAATAGCGGATCTCGGCTTCCTCCTCGCGCCGGCCTTCGGCGATCCCGACCAGCCGGTAGCCGTGCCGCTCGAGCGTCCAGACGCGGAGCGTCGTTGCCTCCAGCGCAAACAGGAAGTGCAGCACGAGAAGAGCAAGGCCGAAGAAAGGGGTGACCACGGCGTTGTCCGCGGTGCCGAGAGCCACCGCGATGACGGCGTAGCCGATCAGAACCAGCCACATACGGCGGTAGATCAGCCACAGACCGGAGAACAGGAAGGCCGGCCACGCGAAGCCTTCCTTGATGAAGACGAACGCCATCGGGTCGGGCGGCAGCGTACCGCCGTCCGTCGGCTGAGGCGCGAGGACTGTATAGACCGCCATGACGCTAAGCCTTTAGCCGGAAAGGCTACCCTTGGTCGAGGGCACTTTAGTCTTCTGCCGCGGGTCTATGGCCACCGCCGTCTTCAGGGCCCTTGCCAGGCCCTTGAAGCAGGTCTCGGCGATATGGTGGTTGTTGCGGCCGTAGAGATTCTCGATGTGCAGCGTCACCCCGGCGTTCTGCGCGAACGCCTGGAAAAACTCGCGGAACAGCTCGCTGTCCATCTCGCCGATGCGCGGCCGCGTGAAGGCGACCTTCCAGACGAGGTAGGGACGGCCCGAAATGTCGAGGGCGACGCGGGTCAGCGCCTCGTCCATGGGCAGGTGCACGTCGGCGTAGCGGGTGATGCCGCGCATGTCGCCGAGCGCCTGTTTCAGCGCGGCGCCGAGCGCGATGCCGACGTCTTCCACCGTGTGGTGCTGGTCGACGTGGAGGTCGCCCTTAGCGTCGATGGCGAGGTCGATCAGGCTGTGGCGGGCGATCTGCTCCAGCATGTGATCGAAGAAGCCGATGCCGGTCGCGATTTTGGCTTCGCCGGTCCCGTCGAGGCCGACGGTGACGGCGATGTCGGTTTCCTTGGTCTTGCGCTTGATCGAGGCGCTGCGCATGGGGCGGTTCCTTTCGGGCCGCGCTTGTATCAGGGGAGCCCTGCGATTGCCACATGGAACGGCGGGAACGCGCCGGTTTGCATAACGCTGCCCACGACTTACATAAGCCCCGTCGCCGGATGATTTCGCCGGCGTTTTCCAGAGAGGCCGCGTGCGGTGCCGATTCCGGGCTGCTGACGGCCTGCCAGAAAGGATTGGTTAGTCGTGGATCACAAGGATCCCGCCACCTGGTACGGCACGACGATCGTGACCGTCAGGAAGGGTGGCAAGGTGGTCGTCGCAGGCGACGGCCAGGTTTCGGTCGGCCAGACCGTCATCAAGCACAACGCCAAGAAGGTGCGCCCGCTCGGCAAGGGCGGCAGCGTGATCGCCGGCTTTGCCGGCGCCACGGCCGACGCCTTCACGCTGTTCGAGCGGCTCGAAGCCAAGCTCGAGCAGTATCCCAACCAGCTCACCCGCGCCTGTGTCGAGCTCGCCAAGGACTGGCGCACCGACCGCTATCTCCGCCGCCTCGAGGCGATGATGATCGTCGCCGACAAGACGACGACGCTGGTGCTGACCGGCACCGGCGACGTGCTCGAGCCGGAAGGCGGCATGGCCGGCATCGGCTCCGGTGGCAACTACGCGCTGTCCGCAGCGCGTGCGCTCGCCGACACCGACATGGACGCCGAGGCGATCGCCCGCAAGGCGATGGCGATTGCCGCCGACATCTGCATCTACACCAACGACAACGTCACGCTTGAGCAGCTCAAGTCCGACGTCTGATCGCCGCATCCCGAAATCCGAAAGTTCCGCTCATGTCCGATTTTTCACCGCGTGAAATCGTCTCCGAGCTCGACCGCTTCATCATCGGCCAGGCCGATGCCAAGCGCGCCGTGGCCATTGCGCTCCGCAACCGCTGGCGCCGCCAGCAGCTGACCGGGCCGATGCGCGAGGAGGTGCTGCCCAAGAACATCCTGATGATCGGCCCGACCGGCGTCGGCAAGACGGAGATTTCCCGCCGCCTCGCCAAGCT
>JBEHXS010000150.1:0-6684 GCA_048498575.1 Pseudomonadota bacterium | reverse complement strand
GTCGGCCCCGGCGAGGACGACGACAAGGACGGGCGCTGGCGCTACCGCAAGCCGCTCGGCGAGACGTGGCGCCTCGCCTATGACGGCGTGCCCTTTCTCGGCCGCTTCACCAGCTTCCGCCACGTCGGCGTATTTCCCGAGCAGGCGACGCACTGGGAATGGATGAAGCAGCGCATTGCCGGGGCGCCGCGGCCGGTAAAGGTGCTGAACCTCTTCGCCTACACCGGCGTCGCCTCGCTGATCGCCGCCAAGGCCGGCGCCGAGGTGACGCACATCGACGCCTCCAAGAAGGCGATCGGCTGGGCGCGCGAGAACCAGGCGCTGGGCGGGCTCGAGGCCCTGCCAATCCGCTGGATCTGCGAGGACGCGCCGAAGTTCGTGGAGCGCGAGATGCGCCGCGGCAGCCGCTACGACGGCATCATCCTCGACCCGCCGAAATTCGGGCGCGGGCCGAAGGGCGAGGTGTGGGACATCTTCACCCATCTGAAGCCGCTGCTTGCCGGCTGTGTCGCGCTGCTCAGCGACAATCCGCTGTTCGTCGTGCTCACGGCGTACTCGATCCGCGCGTCGTTCTATTCGATCGACGAGGTGGCCGCCGAGGCGCTGGCCGGTCGCAGCGGGCTCCTCGAATCGGGCGAGCTCGTGCTCAAGGAACAGAGCGGCGGGCGCAAGCTCTCCACCTCGCTGTTCAGCCGGTGGTCGCGATGAAGAGCGCCGGCCACGATGGACCGCCGCCGCCCGGCGCGGTGAAGCAGGTGACCAGCCTCGCCAACCCGCTGGTCAAGGAAATTCGGGGGCTCGCGCTGCCCAAGAATCGCAAGGCGAGCGGGCTGTTCGTCGCCGAGGGGCTGAAGCTCGTCGCCGATGCGGCGGAAGCTGGCTGGAAGGTGCAGACGCTGGTCTACGCGCCGGCGGTGCGCAGCCAGCCGCTCGTCGCGCGGCTCGCCGGCGCGACGCACGCCAAGGGCGGCACGGTGATCGAAGCCAGCGAAGCGGTGCTCGCCAAGATCAGCCGGCGCGACAACCCGCAGACGGTGATCGGCGTCTTCGAGCAGAAGCTGACGCCGCTCGCCGCGGTGAAGCCGAAGACCGGCGACGTCTGGGTGGCGCTGGAAGGCATCCGCGACCCGGGCAACCTCGGCACCATCGTGCGCACGGCCGACGCGGTCGGCGCGGCCGGGATCATCCTCATCGGCGAGACGGTCGATCCGTTCTCGACGGAAGCCGTGCGCGCTACCATGGGCTCGGTGTTCGCGGTGCCGGTTGTACGCGCCAGCCGCGCCGACTTCGCGAAGTTCGCGGCGGGCTGGCCGGGGAGCGTGGTGGGCACCCATCTTGCCGCGACGGCGGACTACCGCGCTGCCGAATACCGGCGGCCGGTGCTGCTGCTCATGGGCACCGAGCAGTCCGGGCTGACGGCCGAGACCGCGGCAGCGGCGAACCTGCTCGTCAAGATCCCGATGGCGGGCAAGGCCGACTCGCTCAACCTCGCGGTGGCCACGGCAGTGATGCTGTTCGAAATCCGCCGCGCGGATCTTTCACTGTGACGGCCACATGGCGGACGGGGGTGCCGGCCGGACCGCTGTCGCTGCTCGGCGCCACCGTGGTCGTGCTGACCGTCATCGCCGACCAGGCCGCCAAGCTGACGGCGCAGGCCCTGCTGCCGCCGCGCCAGCCGGTCGAGCTGGTGCCCGGCCTGCTCACGCTGTTCCGCGTCGAGAACACCGGAATCGCTTTCTCGTTTCTCTCCGGCGGCGGACTGCCGCTGATCGCGCTCACCGTGGTGATCGCAATCGTGGTGGCGTGGTTCTGGATGCGGGCAACGGAGGGCGGCCGGCTCGCGGCGATCGGCTTCGCCCTCATCCTCGGCGGCGCCATCGGCAACCTCGCCGACCGCGTGCGCCTCGGATCGGTGGTCGATTTCCTTTACCTGCACCTCGGCGACCGGCCGCTCTTCGTCTTCAACCTCGCCGACGCTGCGCTGACGCTCGGGCCGATCCTGCTCGTACTCGCCTATCTCCTACCGGCGAAAGAGTAGCCAGCCACGGCCGCCGTGTTAGGGTTCGTGCGGGACAACCCTCGCGATTCCTTATGCGCCAGCACACGCCTGTCAGTTATGCGGCCGTCAGAATTGACGGGCCGTTCTGGCGTGAGCGGCTGGAGACGGTTGCGAGGCGAACGATTCCCGAGCAGTTCCGCCGTTTTGAGGCGGACGGGCTGATTGCGGCCCTCGGTGCGGACGACGCCGGCAAGGCCGACGCGCCCTCCCCGCGCGGCACGTATCGCGACGCCGAAATCGGCAAGTGGCTGGAGGCGGCGATCGCGGCGACCGCCTTCGAGCGCAACGCCGAGACCGAGGCGCGCATCGCTTCGCTCGTCGAGGTGCTGGCGCAAGCACAGATGCCGGACGGCTACCTCAACACATGGTTCATCCAGAACGCCGCCGACCGGCGCTGGAGCAACCTCCGCGACGACCGCGAGCTCTACGCCGCCGGTCATCTGATCGAAGCGGCGGTCGCGGACTTCCAGACGACGGGCGAGCGGCGGCTGATCGACATCGCGCTGAAGCTTGTCGATCACATCGCGGCGACCTTCGGGCGCGGCGAGGAGCAGCGCCGCGGCTACTGCGGCTATCCGGAAATCGAGCTCGCGCTGCTCCGCCTCTACGGCGTCAGCAAGGACGAGCGGCACCGCGACCTCGCCGCCTATTTCATCGATGAGCGCGGGCGCCAGCCGCACTATTTCGACATGGAAGCGGTGGCGCGCGGCGACGAGCCTTCCGATCTCGTCGGGCGCACCTACGAGTTCACGCAGTCGCACCGGCGCGTGCGGACGCAGGAGACGGTGATCGGCAGCGTGTCGCGGGCGCTCAACCTCTACGCGGCGATGGCGCAACTAGCCGCCGAGCTCGGCGACCAGAGCCTGCAGCGCACGGTCGAGGCGCTGTGGCGCGACGTGACCACGCACCACCTCTACGTCACCGGCGGCGTCGGGGCGGACCGCGATCGCGACGTCTTCGGCGCGAACTACGACCTGCCCAACGCCACCGCCGCCGCAACGACCAGCGCCGCCGCGAGCATGGTGAACTGGGCGAAGCGGCTGCTCATGGGCTCGCTCGACGGCGCGATCGCCGACGTCATGGAGCTGTGCCTCTACAATGCGGCGCTCGCTGGCCTCTCGCACGACGGCACGCGCACCTTCCACTTCAATCCGCTGGAAAGCGACGGCAGCGAGCAACGCGCCGACGGGCGCGAGGACACGGCGGCGGCCACCGACATCGCCCGGCTGATCGCCTCGGTCGGCGGCCTGTTCTACTCGACGCGCGACGACTGCCTGGCGGTGCACCTCTACGGCGGCGCCTCGGCGACGGTCAGCCTCGGCGGGCGGGCCGTCAGCATCCACGAGAACAGCAACTATCCGTGGACGGGGCGGATAAAGCTGCTGATCGAACCCGAGGCGCCGCACGAATTCACGCTGCGGCTGCGCATACCGGGATACGCGACGGGTGCCAGGGCGCGCATCAACGACGCCGGCGTCGATGTCGGCAGCAATCTGGTCAAGGGCTACCTCGAGCTCCGCCGCCGCTGGCAGCCGGGCGACGTCGTCGAGCTCGACCTGCCCATGCCGGTGGAGCGGCTCCGCGCCCACCCGGCCGTCGCGGCCGATGCCGGTCGGGTGGCGCTGAAGCGTGGGCCGCTCGTCTATTGCTTCGAGGCGGCCGACAACCTGGCGGCACCGCTCGCCGATGCCGCCCTGTCCAAGGTCGCGCCAATTTCCGTCGAGGAGCGGCCGGGGCTTTTCGGCGGCGTCACCGTGCTCAGCACCGAGGGAATCGTTGCCGAGACCCGGGACTGGGGGGCCGCGCTCTATCGCGCCGAGCCCATCAAGACGCGTCCGGCCGCCATGATCGCCGTCCCCTACTACCTGTGGGCGAACCGCGGCGCCGCAGAAATGCGCGTCTGGCTGCCGGAGGATTGATCGGAGACGCGGCGGCCGATATGCATTTGTCACGACAATGGCGACGACAGCCAAGGGACGGGAACGATGAGCACAGTTGAACTTCGCAGCGTCAAGAAGCGCTACGGCAGCGTCGAGGCGATTCACGACCTCAATCTCAGCGTTGCCGAGGGCGAGTTCTGCGCGCTGCTCGGGCCTTCCGGCTGCGGCAAGTCCACGCTGCTCCGCATGATCGCCGGCCTTGAGGTCGTCACCGAGGGTTCGGTGTGGATCGGCGGCGTCGACGTCACCAACATGCCGCCGGCCAAGCGCCGCATCGCCATGGTCTTCCAGTCGTATGCGCTCTACCCGCACATGACCGTGCGCCAGAACATCGGCTTCTCGCTGAAGGTGGCGCGGACGCCGAAGGACGCCGCCGAGAAGCGCGTCAACGACGTCGCCCGCATGCTCCAGCTCGAGAACCTGCTCGACCGCCGGCCGGCGCAGCTTTCCGGCGGCCAGCGGCAGCGCGTCGCCATCGGCCGCGCCCTGGTGCGCGAGCCGCAGGTGTTCCTGTTCGACGAGCCGCTGTCGAACCTCGACGCCATGCTGCGCGTGCAGATGCGCGTCGAGATCGCCAAGCTGCACCAGGACCTCAAGACGACGATGATCTACGTCACCCACGACCAGGTCGAGGCGATGACGCTGGCCGACAAGATCGTGGTTCTCGACCACGGCGTGATCTCGCAGGTCGGCACGCCGATGGACCTCTACAACAAGCCGGCGAACAAGTTCGTGGCCTCGTTCATCGGCTCGCCGACCATGAACTTCGTGGCCGCGGAAGCGCGCGCCGCCAACGGCACGGAGGCGGTGGTCGACCTGCCGGGCGGCCACGAACTGAAGCTGCCGACGCGGAACGGCATGAAGACGACGGGCAGCGTCGAACTCGGCATCCGGCCGGAACACGTCCGGCTCGGCCAGCCGAACGATCCGCAGGCCAGCCTCGGCGGCACGGTGCAGATCCTCGAGCGGCTCGGCAACGCGACGATCATGTACGTCACCACCGATGCCGGCCAGATCGTGGTCCAGGACGACGGCGACGTCTCGATGAAGGCCGGCGACAACGTCAGCGTCATCTTCGACCCGGCGCGCGTCCACCTGTTCGCGCAGAACGCGACCGTCTAGTCGGCTAGCGGACGCGCGATCTTGTGAAAGGGCGCAGCGGCGCCCTTTCTGCTGCGCGCCTAGCCGATCTTGCGGATCTCGGCGGCCACCGCCTTGCCGATGGCGAGGTGCGCGTCGGGATCGAGGTGGATGCCGTCGAACGGGCTCGATTTCGCTACCGAGCCGGCATCGAGGAAGCGGACGCCCGCGGTCTCGGCCATGGCGCGATAATGCTTCGCCAGCTCGAATGATTTTTCCGCGCCGCCGCCGGCGAACATCTCGGTGAAGCCGGTGAGCGGCGCGAAAGGCGGCGGGCAGACGACCAGCACCTCGGGCGCGCGGCCGCCGGGACCGGCTTCCGATTTCTGCACGATGTTGACGAGCGCGCCGACCCCGGCGGCGACCTCCCACGGCGTCTTGCCGAAGCGCGCCTTGAGGTCATTGGTGCCCAGCATGATCGCGACCACGTCGAGCGGCTTGTGACTCATCAGGCAGGGGTAGAGATAGCGGCGGCCATTGCGCTCTTGGCCTTCGACGGGATCGTCGCTCACGGTGGTGCGGCCGCCGAGCCCCTCCTCGATCACCAGCCAGCCCGGGCCAAGGGCTGCGCGGAGCACGCCGGGCCAGCGCTCGTCGGGAGCATAGCGTCCGTCCGGCCGCGGCACGGTGGCGGCGCCGTGGGTGTTGGAGTCGCCGAAGCAAAGCACGGTTTTCATCGCGGTTTCCGGTTCATTCGACGAAGGGATCGGTGACCAGGCGGCGGCCGACAAGAAACGCATCGGCGACCAGGCGGAGGGGAGCGGCGTCGACGTCGGATTGGCCGGCGGCGAGCAGCTCGACAAAGCGGGCGTAGATTTCCTCGTACTCGCGCATGGGCCTGGCGACCGCCGGCTTGCCGTCGACGACAAGGGTGGCGCCGCCGTTCTCCAGCTTCAGCCGGTTGCCCGCGGCGGTCTCGATTTCGATCTCCCAGGTCTGCAGGCCCGTCTGGCGCCAGTCGAAATCGGCGGCAAGCCCGCCCTCCGCGTCGGCGGTGGCGAAGCGAAGCATCGCGGCAATCGGCGCATCGCAGTTCGCCGGGAAGGTGAGATCGGCCGCGCGCACGAATACCGGCGACGGCATGATACGGCTCACGATCGACAGCGCGTTGATGCCGGGATCGAAAACGCCGAAGCCGCCGGCCTGCCAGATCCATGCCTGGCCGGGATGCCAGCGGCGCACGTCCTCCTTCCAGTTCACCTGCAGGCGGACGACGCGCTGGCCGGCCAGCCGCCGCTTCGCTTCGGCCACCGCGGCGTTGTATTGCGCATGCCAGGTGGCGAAGAGGACGCGACCTTTCGACTGAGCGAAGGACACCAGATCTTCGAGCTCGGAGAGCGTCGCCGCCGGCGGCTTCTCGAGCAGGACGTGCTTGCCCATGGCGAGCGCGGCGCGGGCGGTGGCGTGACGGACCTGCGGCGGCGTGCAGACGGCAATCGCATCGACCGCGACGTTCGACGACGCGAGGTCGGCAAGCGAGCGGAAGACGGGCACACCGTCGGGGCCGACGCCGCGCTGGCTGACGATCGCCGAAAGCCGGAAGGC
>JBEHXS010000149.1:0-6719 GCA_048498575.1 Pseudomonadota bacterium | reverse complement strand
ATGCCGGCGTTCCGCTGATGGCGACCAACGACGTCCACTATCACCACCCCGACCGTCGCCCGCTCCAGGATGTTGTTACCTGCGTGCGCGAGAAAACGACGCTTGCCGGTGCCGGCTTTCGCCTCGCCGCCAATGCCGAGCGCTACCTGAAGCCGCCTGAGGAGATGGCGCGCCTGTTCGCCGACTATCCCGAGGCGATCGCCGAGACCCTGCGCGTGCTGGATCGCATCGCCTTCAGTCTCGCCGAGCTGCGCTACTACTACCCGGAAGAATCGACGGGGGGATTTGGCACTCCCGATGAAGCGCTCGCGCATTTCGCATTGGAAGGCGCGAAGTTTCGTTATCCGGACGGCATCCCGGACAGAGTCCGGACAAAGCTTACGGAGGAACTCGCGATCATCGCCGGGCGCGAGTACGCGCCGTACTTCCTCACCGTCTATGACATCGTCCGCTTTGCCCGCGGCAAGCACATCCTCTGCCAGGGGCGCGGCTCGGCCGCCAACTCCGTCGTGTGCTACTGCCTCGGCATCACCGAGGTCGATCCCGCCAAAGCCAACCTGCTGTTCGCCCGCTTCATTTCGCCGAGCCGCAATGAGCCGCCCGACATCGACGTCGATTTCGAGCACGAGCGCCGCGAGGAGGTGATGCAGTACATCTACGAGAAATATTCGCGCGAACGCGCCGGCATCGCCGCCACCGTCATCACCTACCGCACGCGCTCTGCGATCCGCGATGTCGGCAAGGTATTCGGCCTGTCGGAGGATACGGTCGGCGCGCTGGCCTCCACCACATGGGGCTGGTCGAGCGATGGCGTGCGCGACGAGGACGTCACCCGCGCCGGCCTCGATCCGGCCGAGCGTTCCCTGAAGAAGGTGCTTGCCCTCTGCCGCGAGCTGATCGGCTCCCCGCGCCATCTTTCCCAGCACGTCGGCGGCTTCGTCATGACCAACGACCGCCTCGACGAAAGCGTGCCGGTGATGAATGCGGCAATGGAGGATCGCACCCACATCGAGTGGGACAAGGACGATCTCGACGCCGTCGGCATGATGAAGGTCGATGTGCTGGCGCTCGGCATGCTGTCGTGCATCCGCCGCGCCATCGATTTCATCGCCGCGAAATACGGGGCGCAGCTCACCCTCGACACCATCCGCCAGGCAGAGCCTGTCGAGGATCCCGCCCTCTACCGGATGCTCGGCCGCGCCGATACGGTCGGCGTTTTCCAGGTCGAAAGCCGGGCGCAGATGTCGATGCTGCCGCGCCTTAAGCCTGAATGTTTCTACGATCTCGTCATTGAGGTCGCGATCGTGCGTCCGGGTCCGATCCAGGGCGGCATGGTGCACCCGTACCTGAAGCGTCGTGAGGGATCGGAGAAGGTCGAATATCCCTCACCGTCGCCCGCACACGGACCGCCCGACGAGCTTGAGAGGATTTTGTATCGCACCAAAGGCGTCCCGCTCTTCCAGGAACAGGCGATGCAGATCGCCATGGATGCGGCGAAGTTCAGCGCCGCCGAGGCCGATGGCCTCCGCCGCGCCATGGCCACCTTCCGCAGGAACGGCACCATCGGCAACTATCGCGAGAAGATGATCGGCCGCATGACCGAGCGCGGCTATACGCAGCAATTCGCCGAGCGCTGCTTCCGCCAGATCGAAGGCTTCGGCGATTACGGTTTCCCCGAGAGCCACGCCGCGAGCTTCGCCCTGCTGGTCTATGCCTCAGCCTGGATCAAGGTCCACTACCCCGACGTTTTCTGCGCCGCGCTGCTCAACGCCCAGCCGATGGGCTTCTACGCCCCCGCGCAGATCGTGCGCGACGCCGAGCGCCACGGCGTCGTGGTGCTGCCGCCCGACGTGAACCATTCCGACTGGGACTGCACACTGGAACCGCTGGCACCAGACCGACCGCCCGCCACTCTGCACCCCTCTCACGTCTCGATGGCGTCCGCCATCAGGACGGGCTGTGCCGTGCGCCTCGGCCTCCGCCAGATTAAAGGCATGCGCAAGGACGACGCGGATACGATCCAGGAGAAGCGTAACGACGGCTACGATTCGCTGCGCGACCTGTGGCTGCGCACGAACCTGCCGCGGGCCGCGCTGGAGCGACTGGCCGATGGCGATGCCTTCCGCTCCGTCGGGCTTGATCGCCGCGATGCCCTATGGGCGGCGCGGGGCGAAGATTCGATGCAGGCGAAGGACAAGCTGCCGCTGTTCGACATCCCCGAGCACACCGACATCCGCAAGGAACCCGATTTCGCCCTGCCCCCGATGTTGATCGGCGAGCACATCGTTCACGATTACCGCTATCTCAGCCTGTCGCTGAAAGGGCACCCGTTGTCGTTCCTGCGCACCGATCTTGCGCGCCGGCATATCGTCCCGGCGTCCGCCCTGCGCGACCTGCCGAACAACGCCCGCATCACCGTCTCCGGCCTGGTCATCACCCGCCAGCGCCCGGGCACCGCCAAGGGCGTCATCTTCATGACGCTGGAGGACGAAACCGACATCGCCAACATCATCGTCTGGGCGAAGACTTACGAGCGCTACCGGCCGGTGGTGCTGGGCTCGCGCCTGGTCGCCGTCACCGGCAAGGTCCAGAGCGCCAAAGGCGTCATTCACGTCGTCGCCGACCGTATCGACGACCTTTCGCCGATGCTGGCCACGCTTTCCGCCGATGCTTCCGACCTGTCGTCGCTCGCCCGCGCCGACGAGGTGGCGCGCCAGCCCGGCGACGACAGCCGCTCCCGCAACGCCGCGCGCCACCCCCGCAACGTCCGCTTCTTCGAGGAAGAGAAGGCAGAGGCCGCCCACGCCGTCATGCCGAAAGGCCGCAATTTCCACTGAATCGCGGCCGACCGTGGCCGAGGCCGCGCGACACTGATAGTGTTGTGCGGCAGGCTTGGACCAAGCGGAGGATACGCGAATGGGTTGGTGGATTCTGATCGCCGTCATCGTCGTGATCGCGATCTTCCTGATCGTCATCTACAACCGGCTCGTCAGCCTTCGTCAGACCGTCAGCCAGTCATGGTCCGACATCTCCGTGCAGCTCAAACAGCGGCACGACCTGGTTCCCAACCTCGTCGAGACGGTGAAAGGGTACGCCGCCCATGAACGCGGCACCCTTGAGGCCGTAACGCAGGCCCGCAACGCCGCCGTGAGCGCGGCCAACCCGCAGCAGCAGGTGGCGGCCGAAAACATGCTGAGCGGTGCTCTCCGCCAGCTCTTCGCCCTGTCGGAAGCCTACCCCGACCTCAAGGCCAACCAGAACTTCCTGCGTCTGCAGAGCGACCTGTCGGACCTCGAGAACAAGATCGCCGCTTCGCGCCGCTTCTATAACAACGCCGTGCAGGAATATAACGCCTCGATCCAGCAGTTCCCGGCCGTCCTCGTCGCCGGCCCGCTGGGCTTCACCTCACGCCAGTTCTTCGACGTCGACGACAGCGAGCGCGCCGCGGTCAACACCGCCCCGCAGGTGAAGTTCTAGAAGCGAGCCCATCACGGCGGCCAGCCGCAGCGAGGCGAAGCCATGCTCGGCAGCTATGGTCTGCGGACCTACATCTGGAACAACCGGCTGAAGTCGCTGATCCTGCTCATCGGCTTCCCCTTCCTGCTGTTCCTGATCTGCTTCGGTTTCGCCATCATCTTCTCGGCGATGAACGACCCCACCGTCGGCGAGGGCCTCGCCGACGCACTGGCGATGACGCCGGGGTTCATTCCCTTCGCCATCGTCGCCTCGCTAGTCTGGTTCGTGATCGCCTGGTTCGCCAACACCGGCATCGTGGCGCTGGCCACCGGCGCCAAGCCCGCCAACCGGCGGGAAGAGCCGCGTCTCTGGAACATCCTCGAGACGCTGTGCATCAGCCGCGGCATCACCATGCCGAACCTGCGCATCATCGAAACCCCGGCGCGCAACGCCTTCGCCAGCGGCGTGCGCAAGGGCCAGTACACCATCACCGTGACGCGTGGCCTTATCGACACCTTGAACGACAAGGAACTCGAAGCGGTGCTCGCCCATGAGCTGACGCACATCGAGAATCGCGACGCGCAGCTATTGGTCATTGCCGCCGTGTTCGTCGGGATCATCTCACTGGTCGGCGATCTCATCATCCGTGTTCCCCGCGCCATGTTCTGGGGCACGCGCGGCGGCTACGTCGGCGGGTATAGCGGTGGCGGCGGAGGTGGTGGCTTCAGCGGCGGCTCGCGCTCGTCCTCCCGCTCCAGTAACAGCAAGGGCGGCGGCGCCGGTGCGATCATCATCCTCGTCCTGATCGCGATCGCGATTTTCCTCGTTGCTCGCCTGCTTGCTATCGCGCTCGATCTGGCCATGTCGCGCAAGCGCGAATTTCTCGCCGACGCGGGCGCCGTGGAGCTGACCAAGGACCCCGACGCCATGATCAGCGCGCTCCGCAAGATCAGCGGCCACTCCGAGATGAATGCGCCGCAGCAGATCCAGGAAATGTTCCTCGATCACCCGCCGCCGCGCGGCTTTGGCGGCTGGTTTGCCACCCATCCTTCGATCGACGCCCGCATCGCCGCGCTGGTGAAGTTCGGCGGCGGCCGCGACCCTGGCCCGATCGCAGATCAGATCCCCGATGCCACGCCTGCCGCCGCGCCGCCCGCACCGGCGGCCCCTCCCGTCGGCGATACTCCGGGACCCTGGGGCGAAGCTTCCCCGCCGGCGGGCCCTTGGGGCGGCACGTCCCAATAACGGCGACAGTTGCCGCTGGGCGGTTTGTCGCTAGATTGGCCGGGAGGCAGCGCGCACGGAGCGGCCCCGGGGAGGAAACGTGCTGATCGGCAAGCGCGGACCGGCGAAGACCGGCATTGCGACGGCTGACGCGACCGGCGTCACCGTGCGCGGCCGCGATCTTGTCAACGACCTCATGGGTCACGTCGGGCTTACCGACTATTTCTTTCTGCTCGTCACCGGACGCGCACCAACCGAGAACCAGCGCTTCT
The DNA here is from genome assembly GCA_048498575.1 of Pseudomonadota bacterium. GTDB lineage: Bacteria > Pseudomonadota > Alphaproteobacteria > Rhizobiales > Kaistiaceae > DASZQY01. The sequence goes on along the minus strand of JBEHXS010000149.1, from coordinate 1,767 downwards.
TCCTCGACTTGCTGCTGGTAGCAATCGCCGAGCACGGCCTGACGCCAAGTGCCGTCGCCGCTCGCATGACCATCGCCGCGGCTCCCGACTCGGTTCAGGGCGCCGTCGCGGCCGGGCTTCTGGGCGCCGGACCGGTCATTCTGGGCAGCGCCGAGCCAAGCGGCGCGGTCATTGCCGAAATCAGGAAGCGTACCGCCGGCGGGACAGCGCGCGATGCTGCGGTTCGTGCGGTCGCGGTCGAGACCCATGCACGCCGCGAGAAGATGCCGGGCTTTGGCCATCCGCTGCACAAGCCGGTCGATCCGCGCGCGGAGCGCATTCTGGCGCTCGCCGACGAGCGCGGCGCCGCCGGCGATGCCGTGGCGATCGCGCGCGCGCTGACTCCGGTCGTCGCCGAAATCTGGGGCCGGCCGCTGCCGATGAACGTCTCGATGGCGATCGCCGCCACGCTGATCGATCTCGATTTTCCGGCCGCGATGGTGAAGGCGATACCGATCCTGGCGCGGACTGCCGGCCTGCTTGCGCACATCGCCGAGGAACAGGAACGCCCGATCGGCTTTCTCATGGCATCGGCCGCCGAAGACGCCATCGAGTACGACGGCGGCGGCGATCGCTCATGAGCGCCGCCGGCATGGTCGATCCCGAGGTCGAAGCGCGGCCCTGGGCCGAGCAGCAGCGCGTCGACGACCCCGATTATCGCCGGCAGATCGCCCGCCTTCTCGCCGACTCGCGCTTCTACCGCGCCAAGCTCGGCACGGCGCGCACGGCGGCGGATTTCGGCGGGCTCGACGCTATCGCCGCGCTGCCGTTCACCGAGAAAGACGAACTCCGCGCCACCCGGACGCCCGATGAACCCATCGGCACCCACCTGATGGCGCCCCTCTCCGAAGTTGCCCGCGTTTTCTCGACCAGCGGCACGACCGGAACACCGAGCTACGTGCCCTTGACCCGCGAGGACCTCGCCGACTGGGTGGCGGTATCGCGCCGCAGCTACGGCGCCTCGGGCGTAACCGCCGGCAGCCGGCTCGTTTCGACCTACGGCGCCGGCCCCTTCGTCGCCGGGGTCACGCTCGACACGTTCAACGCGCTGGGCCTCACCCACATTCCCGTCGGCAGCGGCAACACGGACCGGCTGGTAGCGGCCGTCCAGTTGCTGAACGCCGACACGGTCGCGCTGACGCCCTCCTACGCCCTGCACATCGCCGAATGGTGCGCTGGCCGCGGGATCGACCTGCGGGCGCACAACGTCCGACGCCTGCTGGTCGCGGGCGAGCCCGGCGGCGGCGAACCCGCCACGCGCAAGCGGCTCGAGGAGGCATGGGGCGCCGACGTGACTGAGGCGATGGGCATCGGCGACATCTGCGTCTCGCTCTGGGGCGAGTGCCGGGAAAAGCAGGGCATGCACTTTTCCGGCCGCGGCTTCGTCCACTTCGAGCTCATCGATCCGCAGACGGGCAAGCCGGTCGAGATGAAGGACGGCGCGACCGGCGAGCTGGTCTACACCCATCTTCGCCATCGCGCCGCGCCGCTCCTGCGCTTCCGCAGCCGCGACCACGTTGTCGTATGGACCTCGCCATGCGCCTGCGGCCGCACCTCGCCCCGCGTCCGCTGCATCGGCCGCACCGACGACATGCTGATCGTGCGCGCCGTCAACGTTTTCCCGACCGCCATCCGCGCGCTGGTCAACGAATTCAGCCCGGCGGTGAGCGGCGTAATCGCCGTGCGCCCGCGCGCCAAAGGCTTCCGGCAGGATCCGCCGCTGCCGGT
>JBEHXS010000148.1:0-6729 GCA_048498575.1 Pseudomonadota bacterium | reverse complement strand
ATCGTCGTCCCGAAACTGTCACGCAGGTTGCGCACATGGGACCAGACGGCGTTGCGCGCCACCGGGTCGAGACCGACGGTAGGCTCGTCCATGATGAGGACAGGCGGGCGGTGGAGCATGCTCTGCGCGATCTCCAGGCGGCGCAGCATGCCGCCTGAGTAATGCTGCGCGAGCTGGTTCGCCGCCGGGACCAATCCGGTCGTCTCCAGCGAATCCTGGATGCGCTGCGCGCGCTCGCGGCGGGGAACGAGGTAGAGGCGGGCCGAGAGCAGGAGATTCTCGTAGCCGGTCAGGTCGCCATCGGCGGAAAGGAGTTGCGGGACGTAGCCGAGGTGGGCACGCACGCCGCGCGGATCGTTGCGCAAGTCGCAGCCGGCAATCGTCGCGTCCCCGCTGGTCGGCGGCAGTAGCGTCGCGAGCATCTTGAGCAGGGTCGATTTGCCGGCGCCGTTCGGGCCGATGAGGCCGAAAATCTCGCGGCCGGCAACATTGAGATTGACGCGGTCCACGACGACGTGCGCCCCGAACGACTTCGACAGGGCCTTCACTTCGACGAGAGGCAATCCCCTGTCAGGAACAGAACGGCTGGTGTCCGCCATCGATGCCACAGTGTCTGCGATCTGCCGATTGTTCGGCGGCCAGACGATGGACGGACCGCGGCGGCCCCGTGTTGATCTGCAGCAACTGGCGGATTTCTGGCCAAACGGACGCTGCGCCTTTCGTCGCGCTCAGGATCGGGAACTCCATCCCGGTGGCAGGCGTTGCCACCGGCGAAACGGAGATCACCGATGGACGTCAGCATCGACATTGCCGGTGCGACTCCGCTCGATTCGGTCGCCTTCGAGCGCGCGCACCTGCGAATCTATGCCGGATTTATCCACATCCTGCGCTGGTTCGCCCTCCACGCGGCGGTCGATCTGATTGGCATCGCCGGCTTCGTGACAGGCCATCCGGGGGTGGGCGTGACGTTCGTCGCCCTGGGCACGGCCCTTTTGGTTTGGGGCATCCTGACCACGCGTCCGGCGCTCCGGCGGGCGGCCGGCAAGGGCGCGAACCCGCCGATTGAGGCGACTCAAACGGTCGCATTTCCCGGCGCCGACGTTCGCAGGGCAGCCGCCTGAGAGCCAACGGGTTGAATGCCGTAGCCTTCCGGGGCTAAATTCACCTCCGTGAGGCGGGTTTATGTGCCGCCGCGACAACTTACCGGGAAACCCGTCGCCGGGGGCGGGTCCAAATTCGCATGTATGCCAGGATCGAGAAGTTTCTGTCGCGCGCCGTGAAGCGCGGCACGCTGGAGATCGTTGATGCCTCCGGCAAGCTCCACAAATACGGCGACGGCACCGGCACGCCGGTACGGCTTCGCTTCACCAGCGAGGATGCCGAGCGCAACGTCGCCAACAATCCGGACCTGAAGCTCGGCGAGGAATACGTCGACCAGGGCGTCCGCATCGAGCAGGGCACGCTCTACGACTTCCTGATGGTGCTCTTCGAGAGCATCGACGGCGTCATCCCGCCGTGGCCGGTCGTCATGCGCGCCGCCTGGCGCTATCTCAACCGCCGCCGCGACCAGGCCAACACGCTGTCGCGCTCGCGCAACAACGTCCATTCCCATTACGATCTCGACGGCCGGCTTTACCGCCTCTTCCTCGACGCCGACATGCAGTATTCCTGCGCCTACTTCGAGGACGGCGTCACCAACCTCGACGATGCGCAAGTCGCCAAGAAGCGCCATATCGCGGCCAAGCTCGACCTGAAGCCCGGCCAGCGCGTGCTGGACATCGGTTCCGGCTGGGGCGGGCTCGGCCTCTACATCGCCGAGCACTTCGACGTCGACGTCACCGGAGTCACGCTCTCGGACGAGCAGTTCGCCGTATCCAACCAGCGCGCCGAGGAGCGCGGCCTGTCGAAGCGCGTGCGCTTCCTTCTGCAGGACTACCGCAAGATCGAGGGTCCGTTCGACCGCATCGTCTCGGTCGGCATGTTCGAGCACGTCGGCGTCGGCCACTACGGCGAATATTTCGACTCGGTGAAGCGGCTGCTGGCGCCCGATGGCACGATGCTGCTCCACTCGATCGGCCGCAGCGGCACGCCCGGTTCCACCAGCGCCTGGATCCAGAAGTACATCTTCCCGGGCGGCTATATCCCCTCCGTGTCGGAGGTCGTGCCGGCCATCGAAAAGAGCGGCCTCTACCTGACCGACATGGAAATCCTGCGCCTGCATTACGCCAAGACGCTGCGCGCCTGGCACGAGCGGTTCATGGCGCACCGCGAGCAGGTGCTCACCTTCTTCGACGAGCGCTTCATCCGCCTGTGGGATTTCTACCTGACGGCGTCCGAGGTGGCCTTCCGCACCGGCGCGATGGACAACTTCCAGATCCAGCTGTCGAAGAAGCTCGACGCGCTGCCCCTCACCCGCCGTTACATGGTCGATGCCGAAGAAGCGCTGCGCCGCAAGGAAAGCAGCCTCGAGCGCTCGCCGGTACGCATCGCCGGCGAGTAGTCCCGCCCCAATTCCGCCTTCCCGAATCGGGTACAGCGATTCCTGCCCGCGCCTTTGGCGCAACAGGCAAGCGTCGCGAAGAGCAGCCTGTGGAAGGCGGTGGCGACGGCGCCGCGGCGCTGGTGGCGGCGGAGCCCCGTGGTACGAAGGGTCCGCGGAACGAGATCGTTTTCGCAGTCATGTGTTGCGTTCTCGTACTTCCCGCGTTCCCCACGTAGCGGTGTACAGCCCTCGCCCGCCGGCGCGTTTCGCCGGCGCCGATGCCGTCCGCGTGGCGAACGAAAACTGGACTGGCAGGAGAATACCGCAATGGCCTTGGCGGCCCGCGCGATCACACAGACCCCGACCGAGACTTTTCGCAGCGCGCCCCAGAACGTGGAGGCGGAGCAGGCGCTGCTCGGCGCCATCCTCGTCAACAACGAGGCGTTCTATCGCGTCGCCGATTTCCTCGAGCCGCAGCACTTCTTCGAGCCGGTGCACCGCGTCATCTACGAGGTCGCGGCGCAGCTCATCCGCGCCAACAAGGTCGCGACGCCGGTCACCATCAAGACGTTCCTGCCGGCCGATCTCGCCATCGGCGACATCAACCTCGCGCAATACCTCGCCCGCCTCGCCGCCGAGGCGACCACGATCATCAACGCCGAGGACTACGGCCGCAGCGTCTACGACCTCGCCATCCGCCGCGCCCTCATCGGCATCGGCGAGGACATGGTCAACGTCGCCTACGATGCGCCGGTCGACAACCCGCCGAAGACGCAGATCGAGGACACCGAGAAGCGCCTGTTCGAGCTCGCCGAGAAGGGCCAGTACGGCTCCGGCTTCGAATCGTTCGACGCGGCGTTGCACGTCGCCATCGACATGGCCTCCAACGCCTATCGGCGCGACGGCCATCTCTCGGGCATGGCGACCGGGCTCGCCGACCTCGACCGCGTCATGGGCGGCCTGCAGCCGTCGGACCTGATCATCGTCGCCGGCCGCCCGGGCATGGGCAAGACCGCGCTCGGCACCAACATCGCCTTCAACATCGCCAAGGCTTGGGCTGGCGAGCTCCAGCCCGACGGCTCGATGAAGACGGTCAACGGCGGTATCGTCGGCTTCTTCTCGCTGGAAATGAGCGCCGAGCAGCTCGCCACCCGCATCATCGCCGAGCAGTCGGAGGTGCCGTCCTCCAACATCCGGCGCGGGCGCATCGACGAGGCCGAGTTCGCGCGCATCGTCGATGCGGCGCGCGAGATGAACAAGATCCCGCTCTACGTCGACCAGACCGGCGGCCTGTCGATTGCCCAACTGGCGGCGCGAGCGCGGCGGCTGAAGCGCCAGCGCGGCCTCGACATGATCGTCATCGACTACATCCAGCTGATGACCGGCTCGTCGCGCCGCGGCTCCGACAACCGCGTGCAGGAGGTCACCGAGATCACCAACGCGCTGAAGGCGCTGGCCAAGGAGCTCAACGTCCCGATCCTCGCCCTCTCCCAGCTTTCGCGCCAGGTCGAGAACCGCGACGACAAGCGGCCGCAGCTTTCCGACCTCCGCGAATCGGGCTCGATCGAGCAGGACGCCGACGTGGTGCTCTTCGTCTATCGCGAGGAGTACTACCTCAAGAACAAGGAGCCGAAGCCCGGCACGGTCGAGTACGTCCAGTGGCAGGATCAGATGAGCGCCGCCCACGGCCAGGCCGAAGTCATCATCGGTAAGCAGCGCCATGGCCCGACCGGCACGGTGCGCCTCTACTTCGAGGACACGCTGACCAAGTTCAGCAATCTGGCGTCGGAAGACTCCCTGCCGGTGGCGTTCGAGGGGTGAGGAGCGGTTCGCGAAGCGAATGAAACATGCCCGTGGCACGTTTCAAGCGACGAGCGCCGGAGCGTAAGCGACGGCCGGGTGCAGCGATCCCCGCTCCCGACTTGCGCTCATCGCCTTTCCGCGCCACTAACTCCCCCATGTTCAAGTGGCTTTTCGGCAAGCGCGGTGACGACGGCGCGGCTCTCCAGCAGGCGGGCGGCGCCGCCGATGTCGTGGTCGTCAGTCGCAAAGTGCCGCTGCCGCGCAGCGAGGCCTTCGCTGCCTTCGTCGATCGCATCGGCTCCTGGTGGCCGAAGGACGCGACCTGGTCCGGCGAACGGCTGGCGGCGTTTGCCGTCGAGCCGCGCCTCAACGGCCGCGCCACCGAGACCGACAGCAGCGGCACCGTGCGCACCTGGGGCACGGTTCTCTCGGTCGAGCGGCCGTCGCACATCGTCATCGCCTGGCAGAAGACGCCCGCCGGCGACCCTGAGCCGAGCGAGGCCACCGCGAGCCGCGTTGACGTCCGCTTCGCTGAGGTCGATCCGCAGACCACCGACGTCGTCGTCGTCCATCGCGATTTCCCGCGCCACGGCGATGGCTGGCAGGCCTATCGCGCCCGCATGGCATCAAAGGACGGCTGGCCGCGCCTGATCGACCTGTTCGCGAAATCGGCCGGCGGCTGAGCCGCCGCGACCGTCTGCCGATGAGCAAAACGGACACCATCCCGAGCGCGGACCCGCCGCGTGATGCCGCCGCCGAGGCGCTGGCCGGCGCGCGCGTTACCATCGACCTCGGCGCGCTCGTCGCCAACTGGCGGGCGCTGGTGGCCGAGGTCGGCGACCCGGGAAAGGTCTCCGCCGTGGTGAAGGCCGACGGCTACGGCATCGGCGATGTTCGCGCCGCTACCGCGCTCGCCGCCGCCGGCTGCCGCACCTTCTTCGTCGGCCTGCCGGAAGAAGGGATGCGGCTTCGCCGCACCCTCCCCGATGTCGACGTCTACATCCTCGCCGGCCTCATTCCGGGCAGCGCTCCGGTGCTCGCCGCCCATCGCTTGCGTCCCGTGCTGGGCTCGCCGGCCGAGGTTGCCGAGTGGGCGGCCGCGCGCCGGAGTGGCCTCGCCGCTGGCGCCGCCATCCACGTCGACACCGGCATGAACCGGCTCGGCCTGTCGCTTGCGGAGGCAAAGGCGCTCGCCGCCGATCCCGCCCTTCTCTCCCTCATCGCGCCGAAGCTCATCGTCAGCCACCTGGCCTGCGCCGATACGCCATTCCACCCGCTGAACGCCCGCCAGCTCGCCGCCTTCCGCGAGGCGCGCGCCCTGTTTCCCGACGTGCCGGGCTCGCTCGCTAACTCGGCCGGCATCTTCCTCGGCCGCGACTATCATTTCGATCTGGTTCGTCCGGGCATCGCGCTCTATGGCGGCGCCTTCGCCGAAGGCCGTGCGCCGCTGGCGACGGTGGTGACGCTGGAGGCGCGGGTGCTCCGCATCCGCAACGGCGCGGCGGGCTCGACCGTCGGCTATGGCGCCACGGAGACGCTCGGCGGCCCGTCCCGCATCGCCATCCTCGGCGCCGGGTATGCCGACGGCTTCCACCGCGCCGCCTCCTCGCGCGACGGCAGACCCGGCGCGCGCGTCCATCTGCGCGGCCGCGACGCGCCGCTCGTCGGCCGCGTCTCGATGGATCTTATCGCCGTCGACGTCAGCGGCATCCCTGAGGCCGCCGTCGACGACTGGGCCGAGCTGTTCGGCCCGCATGTCCCGGTCGATGAAGTCGCGGCCCACGCCGGCACCATCGGCTACGAGCTGCTCACCCAGCTCGGGCCCCGCTACGCCCGGCGCTACGTCTAGTTCAGCCAGCCGCGCTCCCGGATGATCGCCGCAAGCGCTTCGGCGATCCTTTCGTAACCGGCGTCGTTGGGGTGCATCGGATCCCAGCGGACCGATTGCGGCGGGATGTCGTTCGCAACGTTGTCGGCGTCGGTCGGATCGAACGAGCCGGCGCCGGTCATGAGCACCGGGTGCAGGTCGACGAAGTTGTCGCCGTACGCCCTCGCGAGGTCAGCGTTCTCGCCGGCGATCTGGTCATACATCTTGCTGCCGCGCGGCTCGAAGCTGGTGTTGAGCAGGCCGAGGACCAGAAAGTGCTGGCCGGGCTTTACGCGCGCGATCATGGCGGCGATGTTCGCTTCGGCAGCGCCTGGCGGGCCGATATCGCTGCGGCCCGCCCAGATAATGATGACCTTGGCGTCGTCGCTCGGGTTCTGCGCCATGTGGCGCGCGATATCCTTCGACGTCGCGCCCTCGGTACCGCCGTTGAAGACCGGACAGCCGAGAATCTTCGCCAGCCTTTCCGGAAATCCGCCGTTGGCGGCGCCGACGCCCAGCGTCAGGCTGTCGCCCCAGGCAACGATGTCCGCCTGGCCGACGGATAGAGGTGCGGCGA
>JBEHXS010000147.1:0-6737 GCA_048498575.1 Pseudomonadota bacterium | reverse complement strand
GGCAGAGCACGAGGTCGTCCGGGCCGGCCGATTGCGCCAGCGCCAGGATGCGGCGCGCGGCGTCGGCACCGGCGGCATCGGGCACGGGATGCGCCGCCTGAACGATCTCGATCCGCCGGCAGGGGACGCCGTGACCGTAGCGGGTGACGACCAGCCCGGAGAGCGGAGCATTGGCTGGCCAATGGTCCTCGACCGCTTTCGCCATCGCCGCCGATGCCTTGCCGGCGCCAAGCACGATGGTGCGGCCCCTGGGCGGGGCCGGCAGGTGCGCCGGCACGACGTGCGACGGCAGGGCGGCATCGACCGCGGCGGCGAAGAGGGACTGCAGCAAGGTGCGGGCGGCGGCCGAATTCATGCGCGGGCTCAGGGGTGGCTGGTATCGGAAGGCGTCAGGCCAGTTCGCGCGCCCACGGCGGGTCGGCGCCGGCGCGCGATACGGTGACGGCGGCGGCGCGCGCGGCAAACTCCAGCGTGGCGCGAAGCTCCGCCTCGCTCAGCCGCGCCACGCTGTCCTTGGCCAGAAGGCCGCTGCGATCGAGCGAGACGAGCAGCCCCGCCATGAAGGTATCGCCGGCGCCGATCGTATCGACGACCCTGGCCGGCGCCGCCGGGACCTCGACGCGGGCATGGCGCGAGATGGCGACCGCGCCATTGGCGCCGCGCGTCAGCACGACCAGCTTTGTCCCGGCCTTCAGCCATTTCTCGACCAGCGGGGAGGGCTCGTAGCCCAGCCACGCCATATCCTCCTCGCTGAGCTTGACGATGTCGCTCATCGCGGCGAGGCGGTCGATGCGGGCGATGTAGCCGTCGCGGTTCTTCACCAGCGTCGGCCGCACGTTGACGTCGAGCGAGATGACACGGTCGGGGAATTCGCGCCGCATCAGCGCTTCGAACGACGAGCCGCACGGTTCCTCCGCCAGGCTGAAGGAACCGAAGTGGAGCGCGCTCACCGTCTTCGGCAGGGCGGGCAGGTCGGCCTCGCCCAGCATGCGGCCGGCGGTGCCTTCGTCGAAGAAGGCGTAGCGGGCGTTGCCGTCGGCGAGCATGACGAAGGCCAGCGTCGTGGGGCGGTCGCTCACCGTTGCCAGCGACACGTCGACCGCCGCGGCCTTCAGGGCATCGGTCAGCATCTCGCCGAACAGGTCGGTCGAGAGGCCACCGTAGAAGCCGGCGGCGGAGCCCAGCCGCCCGACCGCGATCGCCACGTTGAAAGGGGAACCGCCCGCAAACGGCTCGGATGCCGGCTGCCCGGCGGCCGTTTTGGCGGGGAGAAAATCGATCAGGGCTTCGCCGCAGGAGACGATCATCGCGGGCAAACTATCACGCCGGGAAAGGCAGTGGCGACGGCCCTTTCCACGATGAATCCAAAGTTAACCAACTGCTGAAAATTGCATGTCTTTTCAACGGTCTCGGCCATATCAAGAAGCCGGAGTCCGGCGCGGGGCCGTGCCGGAGAGCCACGGCGGCCACACATGCTTCTGACTGCACCGGCAGCGATGCGCGAACCCCCTGCAACGGCAGGCGCGCGTCCCGTCGGGTTCGCCGCCGATCCCAGCCTTTCCCTCAGCCTCCATTCCGATCTTGCCTCGGTCGAGGCCGTATGGCGCGCCTTCGAGGCCAATGCCGACTGCACCCCGTTCCAGCTCTTCGCCTGGCACCGCGCCTGGCAGGACAACGTCGGTGTCCGGCGCGGCGTGCGGCCGGCGATCGTCATCGTGCGCCACCGCGGGCGGATGGCGCTGTTGCTGCCGCTCGCCGTCGAGCCGACGCTCCTCGGACGGCGCCTCGTTTGGCACGCCGCCGATCTCTGCGACTACAACGGGCCGCTGCTCGCCCCCGATTTCGCCGACATGGTGCGGCCCGGCGCATTTGCGGCGCTGTGGCGGGCGGTCGTCACGCTGATTTCGGACTATCGCCGGCTCCGCGCCGACTATGTCGTCCTCGAGCGCATGCCGGAGCGCATCGGCCGGCAGCGCAATCCGTTCCTGGCGCTCGGCGTCTCGGTCAATCCAACCGGCGCGCACCACATGACGATGCGCGGCGCATGGCCGGAGTTCTACCGCGACAAGCGATCCTCGGCGACGCGCCGGCACGACCGCAGCAAGCGCAAGCGGCTTGCCGGCTACGGCGCGGTGCGCTTCGACAGCGCCGGGACGCCGTGCGAGGCAGGCGCCACGCTCGATGCCCTCTTCGCGCAGAAGCAGGCGTCGTTCGCGGAACGCGGCGTGCCCGATTTCCTGTCGCGGCCGGGGACGCGCGATTTCTTCCGCGCCGCGGCCAGCGATCCGTCGCTCCGCGGCGTCGTGCACGTCTCGCGGCTGGCCGTCGGCGACAGCACCGCTGCCGCCAATCTCGGCCTCGTTTTCCGCGGGCGCTACTACCACGTGCTGGCCAGCTATCAGGGCGGCGAGATCGCCCGCTTCGGGCCGGGCACCGCCCATCTCCACGACCTCATGGAATATGCGCTCGCCCGCGGCTGCAGCGAGTTCGACTTCACCATCGGCGACGAGACCTACAAGCGCGACTGGTGCGACGTTGCCGAGCGGCTGGTCGATTTCCGCGCCGCACTGACGGCGCAGGGCGCCGTGGCGGTGCGCGCCGCAGCGGTGGCCATGCAGGCAAAACGGGTCATCAAGCAGTCGCCAACCTTGTGGGCAGCATTTTCGCGCAGCCGCCGCTGGCTGCGCTATTTCAGCAGCAGGGCGCAGCGATCGGCCATGGCGACGGCCGCCGCGAGCGCCGAGGTATCCGGGAAATGACGATGTCGAAGTCGCTCGCAACGCCACTTATGGGAACCGTCGCCAATCGCGGCGTCCTGCCGCAGGAAGTGGCGCCGCCAGCGCGCGCGGCCGCCTGGTCGGGCATCGAGATCGTCGTCGTCGCCGACCTCGCCGAGATCGAAGCCGAGTGGCGCGCCTTCGAGGCGACGGCCGACGGCACCGTATTCCAGACATACGAATGGCTGTCCAAGTGGCAGCGGCATGTCGGCGTGCTCAACGGCACCCGGCCGGCGATCGTGGCCGGCCGCGATGCCGGCGGCCGCCTCGTCTTCCTGCTGCCGCTCGCGGTCGAGCCGGTCGGCATGGCGCGCCGGCTGACGTGGCTGGGCTCCGCCCTCTGCGACTACAACGGGCCGCTGCTGGCGCCCGATTGCAGCGAGCGGCTTGGCGGCAACTTCCCGCAGCTGTGGCGGCAGATCCTGGCGCTGCTCCGCGCCAACCCGCGCCTGCGTTTCGACTACGTCGATCTGTCGAAGATGACCGAGACCGTCGGCCACCAGCGCAATCCGTTCTTCGCGCTCAAGGTGGAGGCGAACCCGAGCGGTGCGCACGTCGCGACGCTGGGTAGCGACTGGGACGCCTTCTATGCCGAACGCCGTTCCGGATCGACGCGCAAGAAGGAACGCAAGCAGCTGAAGCAGCTCGGCGAGCACGGCGCAATTCGCTTCGCCACGGTTCATCGCGGCGACGACGCCTCGCGGATTCTGGATATCCTGATCCACCAGAAGTCGCGGTCGTTTGCGCGGCTGGGCGTCCACAACAACTTCGACCGCCCGGGCTATCGCGACTTCTACCTCGACCTGGTGACGGACCCCGCGCTCGGCAGCATCGTCCATCTCAGCCACCTCGACGTCGGCGACCTGGTGGCGGCATCCAGCCTCGGGCTCCGCTTCGGCGGCAGCTACTACCTCATCCTGTCGAGCTACGACGACGGGCCGATCTCGCGTCTCGGGCCGGGGCGGGCGCATCTCCACGAGCTGATCCGCTTCGCGATCGGCGAGAAGCTGGCGCGCTTCGATTTCACAATCGGCGACGAAGCCTACAAGAGCGACTGGGCCGACATCGTCGTGCGCCCGCACGATCACCTGTCCGGCGTGACGCTCCGCGGCCATGCCATCGTCGCGGCCATCCTCGGCTTCCGGTGGCTGAAGCGGCTGATCAAGCAGACGCCGTTCCTCTGGCACGCCTACAGCCGGCTCCGGGCATGGCGCGGCGCCATGAGCGGCGCGGGCAACGCGCCCGCCGAGGCCGAGGAAACGCAGCCCTAGCTCAGGACTACGCCGGCTGGCTCTGTCCGGCGGGGCCGGGCGCTACGATAGCTTCCGCGGCGCGGCGGCGGTCGCGTAGCCGCGCAAGCCCGATGTTCCGCGCCACCGCATTCATCCAGCGGCGCGCCGACCAGCCGAGGCTGGCGTCGGTAGCGATGGCGCGCACGTAACGCGCCTTGGCGGCCGAGTGGGCGTCGACCGCCTGCTTCACCGGGTCGTCGTAGAAGGCGTCGATCTTGCCGGCGTCCATGCCCGCCGTCGAAAGCCACGCCGGGATGTGGACGTGCGCCAGCCGCTCGGCGTCGGTCATCGCCTTGCTCGTGCCGGTGCCGGCCGCGGGGCAGGAGGTCGAGAAGGCATCGCCGGCGAGCACGATCCCGGCCTGCCGGTGGCCGCCGGTGACGTAGAGGTCGACCGGGCGGATCTTGACCTCGCCGGTGACGGCGAACGGCCCGGCGATATCGCGTAGCGCCGGCATCGCCGCGAGCAGCGTCTCGACCGGGGCGTGGCGCATTTCCTTCAGCCACGGATCGCGCATGTCGCGATAGACGAAGAAGTTCGCGCGCATGCGGCCGTCGACCGGGAACAGCGTCAGGTAGGCGATGCGGTCGCTCAGCGCCTGCGGATAATAGGTCAGCGCGGGGAAGGGGAAGCGGTCACGGCCCAGCGGCTCGACGTCGAAGCCGATGCTGATCGAATGATTGGGGCTGACTACGTCGCGCGTCATGCCCAGCGTATGGCGGAGCCCGACGTTCAGCCCGATCGCCAGCACGATGAGGCGCGCACTGATCTCTTCGCCATTGGACAGGCTCAGCGTCTGGCGGTCGGCACTGGTGGCGATCGCGGCAGCCTTGCCCTCGATGAATTGCACGCTCGGCGGGATAGCGGCGCGAAACGCTCCGACCAGCGTCTCGTAGAGCAGGTCGTATTGGCCAATGCGGCGGCGGGCGATGCGTTTGCCGTCGCCGCGCGCGATCCAGACGGCGTCGCTGGCGGTGGCGTGGGACAGCACCTCGTGGGCGAGGCCCGTCGTCTTCAGGATGCGAACCTGATCGCGGTCGAGTTTCTCGCAGCGGAAATCCGGCGGGAACGCCGCATGCGGATCGACCAGGATCGTGTCGATGCCCGCCCGGCCCAGCATGGCTGCCGTAGCGGACCCGGCGAGGCCGCCACCGACGATCGCGACATCCGATTGCCGCATTGCTTTCCGTGCTCCCGGCTCGCTCCAACGAGCCGCCACTACCATTACGCCTTCTGCCGGCCGGCGAAACGCTTCGCTAACTTTAACGTTAAGCCCGGCTCGGCGATTTCCGCGCCGACTGCCGGCCTCGCCGCAGTAACCTTAACCGCCTCGTTTTTCGTCGATCCGTTTACGATACGGGTCGTTAGGCTTTGTCTGTGACGCCAGCGCGCCGTACGGTCCGCGCGACCAGTTGGGCGGGATCGATGAGAGCTGAACAGTTACTCGACGAGAGCGCTCTGCGCTTCTCACGCCGCGCCGCGGTCGTCGCCGACAACGGGCGCGCTTATAGTTATGGCGAGGTTGCGCGCAGCGTCGACCGCGTCGCGGCGGCGCTCGTGCGGAGCGGGCTGCGCAGCGGCGATCGCGTCGGCCTTCTGCTCGGCGACAGCATCGAAGCAGTCATCTCGACATTTGCGATCTTCAAGGCGGGCGCCGTGGCGGCGCCGGTTGGCGCGCGCGCCGAAGCCAGCGACGTCACGCTGCTGCTGAGGCGGAGCGGTGCGGTGGCGTTGATCACCGATGCACGCCACGCCTCGGTGGCGCGGATCGCCATGGCGGCAGCGCCGGCGGTGCGGCTGGTCGTGCTGGTCGGCGGCGACCCTGCCACCGCCAGCGACAGTTGCCTGGTGTTCGAGGCGCTGACGCGCGGGCTGGGGAACGGCCCGACGGTGGAGCCGGTTGGACAGCGCAGCGAGTCGGCGCTCCTGCTTTCGGCGATCGACGGCGCCGGCATGCCGACGGCGTCGGCGATGACCCATGCGGAATACATCGCTGCGGCGGCGGCCGTGCCGGCCGTAGAGGACGACCGGCGGCGGACGCCGGCGCTGCTCAGCGTCGCCGGCCTGTGCCGGTTGCTGGCGGCGGTGCGCGACGGAGCGACGCTCGTGATCGGCGCGTCGACGATCGTGACGCTCGCCCAGGCCGTGGCTCTGGCAGGGTAGTCCGAAAATGGCCAACCGGCGGCAGGCGATCATCCGGGCGGGTCTGGAGACCCTCTACTACAGCGGCGCTTATCACGTCGCCCGCCAGTTCCTTTCCGGCGCCGGCGCCATCCTGACGTTCCACCGCGTGCGGCCGGCGCTGCCCGGCGCCTTCCAGCCGAACCGGATCCTCGAGATCACGCCGGAGTTCCTCGACGAGGTGCTGACGCGGCTCGACCAGTCGGGGGTCGAGGTGGTGACGCTCGACGAAGTCCATCGGCGCCTGATCGAGGGCAAGACGACGCGGCGTTTCGTGGCGCTGACCTTCGACGACGGCTATCGCGACAATCGCCAGTACGCGCTGCCGATCCTGGCGCGCCACAACGCGCCGTTCACGCTGTTCCTGCCGTCGGCTTTCGCCGAAGGAACGGGCGAATTGTGGTGGGTCGCGCTCGAGCGCGCCATCGCCGACAACGACCGGGTCGAGATCGTCATCGGAGAGATTCCGCAGGTCTTCGACTGCGCC
>JBEHXS010000146.1:0-6762 GCA_048498575.1 Pseudomonadota bacterium | reverse complement strand
ACCATCATCGGGCCGAGGCGGCCGGGATGGTCCGGCGGATATTCCGCGGGCTTGAGGTAGCGGACGCGGTGGGTGCGCATCAGGTGAAAGCCGCGGCCCGCCGAGGACGTGGCGAGATCGGTCGGCTTCACGATCACGAACTCGCCCCACACCGCCGGGTCGAGCGGCAGGATGTCGGGCGTCAGCAGCTCGGTGCGCGGAACAGGCACGCCGGCGGCCTGCAGGCGGCGCACCTCGTCGATCTTCGAGATTGGCTTGCCGGCATACACCTTGCCGCGCGTCGGCCGGAACGAGACCAGCCGGCCGGGCGAAACGACGAAGGTCGGCCGCGTCGCCGCTTCCTTGCCCGTCACGAAGTTGCGGCTTGTCGTCGGCAGGATGAAGGTGCGGATCGTCGGATCGATATCGCTGACGTGGAAGGCGATCTTGTTGAGGTCTTCCAGCGATTGCCAGCCCGGCCGGTACGCCAGAACGAGGTGCCGGGCAAAGACCGGCGGGCGCTGCCTGAGCCGCGCCTTTGCGGTCAGGGTCGTCCCGAAAGTACCCGCCATCCAGCGGACGGTTCTGTCCTGCTGCGCCAGCCGCAAAGCGTAATTCACGAGGCCTCGTCCGCTACCCACGCGCGCCCGAACCGGGGCGCCGCACTCCTAACCGGAGGAGTCTAGCATCAATACGTCGTCTGGCGAGAAGCTGACAATGACGCTGTCCCCGCGTTTCGGCGGCGGCGTGTTCGGGCTGTTGAAAGTGTCGATGGCGATGGCGTTTTCGTCGAAGCGGACGCTGACCCGGACAATGGCGCCGAGGAAGCTCACCTCCTCCACCGTGCCCTGCAGATGGTTGCCCTGCCCGTTCGGCTTGTTCAGCACCAGGGCCTCCGGCCGGAGCGCGACGGGGCGGACGTCGCCCTTGCTGCCCGAGCTGAGACCACGCGCCGCCACGATCTCCTGGCCGCCGACGGCAATCCGGCCGGCCGCCGGGTCAACAATGGTGCCGTTGATAATGTTCAGGGTACCGACGAAGGAAGCGACAAAGCGCGTGCGCGGGAAGTTGTAGATTTCGAACGGGGCGCCGACCTGCTCGATGTTGCCGGCGTTCATCACGACGATGCGGTCGGAGATCGAAAGCGCCTCCTCCTGGTCGTGGGTGACGAAGATCGTGGTGATGCCGAGGTCGCGCTGGATCGAGCGAATTTCCTCGCGCAGCGACACGCGGATCTTGGCATCGAGCGCCGAGAGCGGCTCGTCGAGGAGCAGCATGCGCGGCTTCGGCGCAAGCGCGCGCGCCAGCGCCACGCGCTGCTGCTGGCCGCCCGACATCTCGAAGGGGAAACGCTTGCCGTAGCCCGGCAGGCCGATCAGCTTCAGCATCTCCTCGACGCGAGCCCGGCGCTGCTCCGCCGGCACGCCGGCAATACGGAGTCCGAAGCCGACGTTGTCTTCCACGTTCATGTTGGGGAACAGCGCGTAGGCCTGGAAGACCATGCCGATCTTGCGCTGGTTCGGCGGCAGGCCGGTGATGTCGTGGCCCTCGACGATGATCGAGCCCGACGTCGGCCGCTCGAAGCCGGCGACCATGCGCAGGATCGTCGTCTTGCCGCAGCCCGACGGGCCGAGCAGCGTGACGAACTCGCCGCGGTTGAACGTCAGGTTGGCGCCCTTGACGACCGTGTTGCCGTTGAACGACTTGACCAGATTGTCGATGCGCAGGAATTCGTCGGCCACGACTGTCAGCTCCGGGCGTTGGTGCGCGGGGCGAAGCGGGCGAGCAGCTGGATCATGCCCATCGCGACCCATGTGATTACGAATGAAATGACCGCCAGCGCCGCCGGCTCGAACGCCCGGTTGGCGCCGATGTTCTGCATGTAGACACCGAAGGCCGGCCGGTTCAGCAGGCTGGCGATGGTGAACTCGCCGATGACGATGGCGAGCGTCAGGAAGGCGCCGGAAAGCACCGCGACGATGATGTTCGGCAGGATGATCCGCACGAGGATGGTCGGCGTCTTGGCGCCGAGAATGTTCGCGGCCTCGGTCAGCGTCTGCACGTCGATCGTCCGCAGACCGGTGTCCACCGCCCGGTACATGTACGGCAGCGCCAGCGCGACATAAGCCAGCGTCAGCAGAATATTCGTCCCCACGGCCGAATTGGTCAGCGGCAGGAGCGAGGACGAGTTGTACATGCGGATATAGCCGAACACGAGAATGATCGGTGGAATGATCAGCGGCAGGAGGGTGACGAACTCGATGATCGGCCGCAGTTGCGGCGTGCGCAGACGCACGAAATAGGCCGCCGGCACGACGACGAACAGCCCGACGATGATCGCCGCGACGCCGACCACCAGCGAATAGGTCAGCGTCTGCTGGAACTCAGGCTGCTGGATGACGTTGCGGTAGGCGTCGAGGCTGTAGCCCTCGCGGTGGATGCGCAGCGAAAAGTCGATCGTCGCGATCAGCGGCCCGAGGAAGTAGAGCACGCCCAGCGCAAAGATGACCCACGACCAGATCTTGCTCGGCTTCATTTGAGCCACCGTTCCGCGCGGGTACGGATGACAAGATAGACGACGTTGGCGAGCGCCGTGATGACGATCATGCCCAAAGCAAGCGCCGCGCCAAGCCCGGGGTTGTTCAGCACGTCGCCGCGGATCTGGGCGTAGAGCAGGATCGGCACGATGTTCAGCGACGAGCCGGTCAGGGCGTAGGCCGTCGCGATGGCGCCGAAGGCGTTGGCGAACAGCAGCGAAAGCGTGCCGAGCAGGTTCGGCCACAGCACCGGCAAGCCGACGTAGCGCCAGAACTGGATGGGCGTGGCGCCCAGCGTCGAAGCCGCTTCGCTCCATTCCTTGCGCAGGCCGTCGATCGCGGGCGCGATGATCAGGACCATCAGCGGAATCTGGAAGTAGCAATAGGTGATCGTCAGGCCCCAGAACGAGAGCAGGTTGAAGCCGTGGCGATAGATGTCGAATTCGAACGGCCACAGCTTGAGAATGACCGTGACCAGGCCCAGCCGGCCGAGTGTCGCGATGAAAGCGAACGCGAGCGGGATGCCGGCGAAATTGGACGCCACGCCCGAGAACGTCATGACCGTGGAGCGCACCGCCTCCGGCAGGCGGCCGCGAATGACGGCGAGCGCGAGAATAAGGCCGAGCAACGCGCCAACGATCGCTGACGCAGCCGAGACTCGGATCGAGATCCAGAACGAGCTGATGATCTGCGGCGTGCCGAGATCGACGATGTTCTGGAGCGTGAAGCTGCCGTCGCGGCCGACAAACGCGCCGATCACCAGATAAATGGTCGGAACGATCAGGAAGAGGATGGCGAAGAGCAGAAAGGGCGCGATGCCCAGGACATCGCCCCAGCGCATGCCGCGCAGGCGGGTTAACGGACCGCCCGATTGGGTTGCCACCCCGGCCGAAGCCGGGGCAGCAGATTGCGAAACCGACACGGAGTCGGCGCTATTGGACATTGGCCTTGACGACGGAATCCCACTGCTTGGTGATCACGTCCTTCGCGGCGGCCTGCTCATCCAGAGTCGGGAAGACGGCCTTGGCGTAGAGAGCCGGGTCGGGCAGCTTGGCCAGCAGGTCCTGCGGGATCTTGCCGTTCGCGGCGAGGTCGTTGAAGCGGATCGGGTGGCAATAGCCAGCGAGCCAGCCGAGCTGACCTTCGTCGGAGTAGAGGTATTCCATCCAGAGCTTGGCCGCGTTCGGATGCGGGGCGTAAGCGCTGATCGCCTGGATGTACACGCCGGCGACAACCGCGTCCGACGGCACAATGACTTCGGCCTTCGGGTTGCCGGCGAAGCCGTCACGCCACGCGAGCGCGTTGTAGTCCCAGTTGGTCGTGATCGGCGACGTGCCCTGCGCCACGGTCGCGGCCTTGCCGATGACCGGAACGAAGTTGCCTGCCGCATTCAGCTTGGCGAAGAAGTCGAGACCCTTGGTGCCGGCATCGGCGCCGGCCGTGCCGCCAGCGGCGAGGCCCGCGGCGTAGACCGACTGGATCGCCTGGTTCGACACGCGCGGGTCGCCCGAGAGAGCAACCTGGTTGGCGTAGTCGGACTTCTGCAGGTCGGCCCAGGTCTTCGGCGGGTTCTTGACGAGATCGTCGTTCACCAGGAACGCCATCACGCCGTAGTAGTCGCCGTACCAGTAGCCGTCGGCGTCCTTCGCCGAGTCCGGGATCGTGTCCCAGGTCGAGACCTTGTACGGCTGGATCAGCTTGTCCTGCTTGGCCGACGGGCCAAACGACAGGCCGACGTCGATCACGTCGGGAGCCTGCGGGCCGGTGTTGCCCTGGTTCGCCTTGATCGCCTGGATCTCATCGCCCGAGCCCGCATCCGGGTTCAGTTCGTTGACGGTGATGTCCGGGTACTTCTTCTTGAAGGCGTCGATGACCGCGCCGTAGCCACACCAGTCGTGCGGCAACGCGATCACGGTCAGCTGCTTCTCGGCCTTGGCGCCGTCGACGATAGCCTGCGGCGCGTCCGCGTAGGCTAGCGTAGCGCTCGCGCAAAACGCGAGCGTCGAGCCCGACAACATGAGTTTCTTGAGCATTCTGTTCCCCTTGTTGGGTTCCTGAAAAACCTGTCCGGCGCGAACTCGGCCGTCGGCCGCTGCTAGCACCGCTTCATAACGTTTCCATGTCAGCCGGCCGGTCCCCCTCGCGCATCACGCGATCGCACCGCTCCCCGCCCGGCGGCCAGAACGGTGCATGGCCGTGAAGTTACGGCGAAACGGGCCCCGGGGCCAGTATTGTGCGGTGCAATTTGACGGCTATCGAGGAGTCTGGCCCGGGCGGTTATCCACAGGAAAGAAAGCTGAGCCGGCTCAGGGATTTGGCACGGATCGCCATCTTCACGACTTTATGAACCGGAGGCGGGGAAGATGGCCCCCTGCCCCTACAACCCAACCCAACTTGTTTACACCCCGGCAACAATTTGAGCAGAGGCTCCCCCGCTGGGGTTGCATTTGCAGGCCACAATGTCGGAAGCACAAATCCAGATCGACGAGGACAACCGGCGGTCATTCCGCCGGATGCGTACCTTGAAGAAGGGCACCATCATCATCCAGGGTGGCTACTCGGTCTACGACTGCGTCGTGCGCAATCTCTCCGATGGCGGCGCGATGCTGCAGATCTCCGGTTTCGGCATACCCAGCCACTTTGAGCTGGCGATGGACGCCGCCATAGCGCGGCGCGCCTGCACGGTGCGTTGGCGGAGCGACGGCGCCATCGGCGTGTCCTTCGACGACGTAGCGCAGAAAGCCGCCTAGCCCCCCTCGCCGCCGGCAATCCACCTCTGCTACCGTCACCCGTCCCTTTCGCCGGACGGAAGATACGATGCCTCGGACTTTGAGCGGACTATGGGTGCCGGTTGCGACGCCGTTTTCGGCGACCGGCGGTGTCGACCTTGCGCGTCTCATCGCGCATTGCCGGCGCCTCCTCGCCGAGGGCGCCGCCGGCCTCGCGGTGCTCGGCACCACGAGCGAGGCCAACTCGCTGTCGCTGGACGAGCGGCGCGCCGTCATCGACGCCGTGCTCAGCTCGGGCATCCCCGCCGCGCAGGTACTGCCGGGCACCGGATCGCCATCGATCAGCGATGCCATCGCGCTCACCCGCCACGCCACAGCGGCCGGGTGCGCCGGTGTCCTGCTGCTGCCGCCCTACTACTACAAGGGCGTCACCGACGACGGCCTCTTCGCTTTCGTCGCGCAGATCATCGAGGCGTGCGGCACGTTCACCCCGCGGATCCTGCTCTACCATATCCCGCCGCAGGCGGTGGTCGGCTGGTCGATCGCGCTCATCGATCGCCTGCGCACGGCCTTTCCCGACGTCGTCGTCGGCATGAAAGACTCCTCCGGCGACGTCGCGCGCATCATGACCGTGCTCGCGACCTTCCCGAACTTTGCCGTCTTCCCCGGCGCGGAAACCTACACGATCGAAACTATGGCGGCCGGCGCCGCCGGCATCATCTCCGCCACCGCGAACATCAATGCCCACGCGCTGGCCGAGCTTGTCGCCCGCCACCGCGACAGCGACGCCGCCGAGCGCCAGAGCGAGGCGAACGCCCTCCGCGACGCCATGCAGACGCGCGGGCCGATCCCCTCGATCAAGACCGTGCTCGGCGAAATGGACCGCGCCCCGGCGTGGCGCACCGTGCGCGCGCCGCTTATGCCGCTGGACGAGGCGGGGCGAACGGCCCTTCTGGCCTCGGCCCCGGTCCGCGCCCTGCTGGCGCAGCACGCCGACGCGTAGGCCCGCCGCCTATTTCGGCTTGTGATGGGCGTACCAGTGGTTGGCGATGTCGATGCGCCGCGGCAGCCAGACCCGGTCCTTCGCCGTCACATAGTCGATGAAGCGCGCCAGTGACGCGGCCCGCCCCGGCCGGCCGACCAGCCGGCAATGCAGACCGACCGACAGCATCTTCGGCGAGCCCGCCTCGCCTTCCGCATAGAGCGTGTCGAAGGCGTCGCGGAGATACGCAAAAAACTGGTCGCCCGAGTTGAACCCCTGCGGCGTGGCAAAACGCATGTCGTTGGAGTCCAGCGTGTACGGGATGATGAGGAACGGTCCCTTCGGTCCGTCGATCCAGTACGGCAGGTCGTCGGCATAGGCGTCCGAGGAATAGAGGAAGCCGCCCTCCTCCGCCGCCAGCCGGATCGAGTTGTTCGACGAGCGCCCCTGGTAGAGACCGAGCGGGCGGCTGCCCGTGATCTCGGTATGGAGGCGCACGGCCTCGGCGATATCGCGCCGCTCCTCGGCCTCGGGC
>JBEHXS010000145.1:0-6781 GCA_048498575.1 Pseudomonadota bacterium | reverse complement strand
TTCTCCGACAGCCTGCTCATGCTGCTTGCCTCGCGCGTGTGCCAGGGCCTCGGCGGCGCCATGATGGTGCCGGTCGGCCGCCTCATCCTCGTGCGCTCGGTGGCCAAGACGGAGCTGATCAAGGCGATGACCCTGATGAGCATGCCGGCGCTCGTCGGGCCGATCATCGGGCCGCCGCTCGGCGGGCTGATCACGACGTTCGCCTCGTGGCAGTGGATCTTCTGGGTGAACGTGCCGATCGGCATCCTTGGCTGGTTCCTGGTCGGCGTATTCATCGAGGAGTCGCGGCAGGAGAGCGTGAAGGCTTTCGACCTCCGGGGCTTCGTGCTTTCCGGCCTCGGACTGTCGGCGGCACTTTTCGGCTTCGACGGCGCCACCACGGCGTCCTTTCCGCCGGCGGTCTCGTTCAGCGTGCTGGCCTTCGGCCTCGTCTTCATCCTGCTTTACGCGCTGCATGCGCGGCGCGTGCCTGATCCGATCCTCGATCTGCGGCTGCTGCGCGTGCCGACGCTGCGCGCCAGTATCGGCGGCGGCTCCGTCTTCCGCATAGGCATCGGCGCAATTCCCTTCCTGATGCCGCTTTTCATGCAGGTAGGCCTGGGCTACTCGCCGCTACAGTCGGGCCTGATCACGTTCGCCGCCTCAGCAGGGGCGTTCGGCACGCGCGGCTTTGCCTCCCGCATCCTCGCCCGCTTCGGCTATCGCAACGTGCTGGTCTGGGACGTGCTCATCGCCGGAGCCTTTCTCGCCAGCTACAGCCTCTTCCGTGCCAATACGCCGGTGGTGGTGATGCTGGCCCTGCTGGCCGCCGGCGGTGTGTTCCGCTCGCTGGGCTTCAGCAGCATCAACACGCTGGCCTTTGCCGATATCGAGTCGAAGCACATGAGCCAGGCGACCAGCTTCACCTTCATGGCGCAGCGCATGTCGATGACGGTGGGCGTGGCGCTGTCGGCTTTCCTCCTGCACGCGCTCACCGGCGGCGCCGCCCACATTCCGGTCAGCGCCTTCTCCACGGCGTTCGTCGTCATCGCGATCGTCTCGAGCCTCTCGACGTTCGTGTTCTACCGTCTCAGTCCCGATGCCGGAGCGACGCTCTCGGGTCGCCCGCTCCGCCGCGTGGTCCCGGCGGAGACCGAGCCGAACCGCGAGGCCGCCGAGTAATGCCGAAACCCGTGAGTTCGGGCGGCTACCCGCTGCGCGAGACCAGCGGCAATGGTATTATCGCAGCCACCTAGTCGGACTCGTTCGAACAGGGGTGACCCAATGCACATCATCTGGACGATCATCATCGGACTGCTCGCCGGCATCGTCGCCAAGCTGCTCGTGCCCGGCCGCAACTACGAACCGAAAGGCTTCGTTCTGACGGCTGTGCTCGGCATCGTCGGCGCGTTGCTCGCCACCTGGCTCGGCCAGGCGATCGGCTGGTACCAGCCGGGCGAAGCGGCGGGCTTCATCGGGGCGGTCGTCGGCTCGATCATCCTCCTGCTCATCTGGGGAGCGGTCGGCCGCAGCATGCAGGGCGGCGGCAGCCGCATGTAGGCGCGAGGCGCAAACCCCTCGGGCGCCTGGTTACGGCGCGGCGGCCGGGGCAAGACGCGGCACGCCGGCGGCAGGCACGCTGAGCGGCGCGAAGTCGTCCGCGGTTATGGTTTCCTTTTGCAGGAGCAGCACCGCGCCCGCGTCGAGATCCTGCCGGTGCATGGCCAGGATGTCGGTCGCGTGTGCAAATGCCTCCTCGACGATCTGGCGCACCGCGAGGTCGATTTCACGCGCCGTCTCTTCTGACACCTCGCTGCGCTGCACCGGCACCGGCCCGAGAAACTGTTCGCGGCCGACCGCATAGATGCGGTTGCCGAGCGTCTCATCCATGCCGTAGCGGGTGACCATCTCGAGCGCGATTTCGGTGGCGCGCTGGAGGTCGTCGGCCGCGCCGGTCGAAATCTCCTTGAAGACCAGAGCCTCTGCGGCGCGGCCGCCGAGCAGCACCGCGACACGGTTCCTGAGTTCGGTCGCGCCGAGCAGGAAACGGTCTTCGGTCGGCCGCTGGATGGTGTAGCCCAGCGCACCGACGCCGCGCGGAATGATCGAGACCTTGAACACTGGATCGACGCCGGGCAGCGCGGCTGCGACCAGCGCGTGACCGAGCTCGTGATAGGCGACCCGCTTGCGTTCCGCGTCGTTGAGCACCCGGCTCCTTTTCTCAAGCCCGGCGACGATGCGCTCCACCGCCGCGCTGAAGTCGGCGAGCGTCACCTCACTGCCGCCGCGACGCGTAGCGAGCAGCGCCGCCTCGTTGACGAGGTTAGCGAGATCGGCGCCGGTAAAACCGGTGGTTATGGCGGCGATGGCATCGAGGTCGACGCCGGGCGCCAGCTTCACCTTGCCAATGTGCACCTTGAGGATCGCCGCACGCCCGCTGCGTTCGGGCCGGTCGACGAGCACCTGGCGATCGAAGCGGCCGGCGCGCAGCAGCGCCGGATCCAGAATCTCCGGACGGTTGGTGGCAGCGAGCAGGATCACGCCCGAACTCGGATCGAAGCCGTCGAGTTCGGCGAGGAGCTGGTTCAGCGTTTGCTCCTTCTCGTCATAGCCGCCGAACGAGGCACTGCCGGCGCGGGTGCGCCCGAGGGCGTCCAGCTCGTCGATGAAGATGATGCAGGGTGCTGCCTTGCGCGCCTGCTCGAACAGGTCGCGTACGCGGGCCGCACCGACGCCAACGAACAGCTCCACGAATTCCGAGCCGGAAATCGAGAAGAACGGCACGTTGGCCTCGCCGGCAACGGCGCGCGCGAGCAGCGTCTTTCCCGTTCCCGGTGGGCCGATGAGAAGGATGCCCTTCGGCGCCCGTGCTCCGAGCCGGCCGTATGCCTTTGGGTCCTTGAGAAAGGAGACGACCTCGATCAGCTCGGCCTTGGCCTCGTCGGCGCCGGCGACGTCGGCGAAGGTCACCTTGGTATTGGTCTCGACGTAGACCTTGGCGCGCGACTTGCCGATGGTCGTGAGCCCGCCCATGCCCTGGCGTTCGGCGAAGCCACGGAAGGCATAGGCCCAGACGAGGTAGAACAGACCGATCGGGATGACCCACGACAGGATCGTGCCGAGCAGGCTGGAGGAGGGGACGCCGCGGACGGTGACCCCCTTGGCCGTCAGCTTGTCCGCGAGATCCGGATCGACGCGGTTGGTGTAGAACTCGCTCCGCCCCTCGGGGAGCGGCGTCTTCAGCGAACCGGAAATTGAGTCCTGCGTGATCGTGACGTCGGTGATCTGACCGGCCGAGAGCAGCTGCTCGAACTGGCTGTACGGGATGGTCTGGACTGTCGTGTAGTTCGCCCAGACGTACTGGAACAGCAGCACGCCGGCGATGGCCGCGACCACGTACCAGATAGTGAAATGCCGCTTGCGGTCAGCCGGTTCCATGAAGCGACACTCTCTATCCGTCGGTTGCGGGCCGGTTGCGATCGGTCGGCGTTGTGACCCGCAGATTACCGCGGTCCTGGACGGCGCGGCCTTCATCTGCGCGGCGGAAGCTAGCGCGACGATCCGCGCGGGCGGTTGATTTCGGTCAAGCAGCCCGGGCAGCGCCGGCGGCTCTGCCCTATACTGGCGCCGATGTGCGCCCGCTATGACAACCTCATCGCCCGCGACGCGTATCGCCGTCTGTTCGAGGCGATGCGCCTGCCGGATTCGAATTTCCCGCCGCGCTACAACATCGCGCCGACCGACGAGATCCCGATCGTGCGGGTCGATCCACGCGACGGCAAGCGCGAACTCACGATGGCGCGCTGGGGGCTGATCCCGTTCTGGATGAAGGAGAAGCCGAAGGTGCCGCACATCAACGCGCGCGCCGAGACGGTCGACACCCAGCCGCTGTTCCGCGAGGCGTTTGCCAGACGCCGCTGCCTGATCCCCGCCACCGGCTTCTTCGAGTGGCAGCAGATGCCGGACGGCAAGCAGCCGTGGCGCTTCGTGATGAAGGACCTTGAGCCCTTCGCCTTCGCCGGCCTGTGGGAATACGCCAAGATCGGCGGCGAGGCGATCCTGTCGGCCACCATCATCGTCGGCGAGCCGAACCCGCTGGTCAGTGGCGTCCACGACCGGATGCCGGTGATCCTGATGCCGGAGAACTACGACGACTGGCTGGCCGGCGAGGTGCCGCCCGAGGACCTGAAGGCGATGCTGAAGCCATACGACGCCGGCTTGATGCGGGCCTATCAGGTGAGCCGCAAGGTGAACTCGGTGAAGGCGGACGGGCCGGAGTTGCTGGACGAGATAGCGGCCGACGGGAACCTCGTCTGAGCGAAGGCATGGCTCCGCTTTCTCGCGACCGCGTGCGGCCCGAGGCATCGGCTCCTTTCCCGTTCGCGCCCTTGTGAGGCGCGCTTCCCGTCCCCCGGAAAATCCGAGGGGTGGCGGGCGCCCGGCTGATGCCGGGCGGGCAATCCGCGATTGGGGGCACCGGCCAGGCGCCCGCCGCGGCATTTTTCGACCCGTGCCGGGACTTCGCCCCGCCTCGCGCTGCCGAACCTTGTGGATTCAGCTACCCGCCGGAGTTGCCTCCGGCAGGCATGACACGAGGCGGACCTTAAGCCGCCCGCGGCGGCGGAGGCCCTCTATGGCCTCGGCCCTGCGCATGGATCGGCCAGACGCGCCGGTCCGTTACCGGTGCGCCAGGCGCCGCTCCATTTCCCCGAAAGTCCGGACGGTACCGGTCCTCGACCCTCGGCCGGGAATGGACGTGCGGGATTATGGGGTGGGTGGCACGAGCGGGGATAAGTTTGAGGGTTATGCCCGGCGATCTCACGCGCGGCGCGGGCGGCCGTCCGTCAGGCGACCATCTCGCGAATGGTCCGCGCGATCTCTTCGGCGCGATAGGGCTTGGGAACGAAACGCCCGCCCTCCGGCAGGAGGTCGCGGCTGACCGGCACGTGACCCGAGGTAAGAATGAGCCGGACCGGCGGCCACCGCTCGGCCACGGCCCGGGCAAGCCGGATACCGTCCATCGAGCCGGGCAGGTCGACGTCGCTGAAAACGAGGCAGATGTCGTCGCGCTCGGCGAGGAGCCGCAGTGCTTCATCCGCGTTGGCCGCCTCGAGCACCTCGAAGCCGGCATCGACGATCATGTCGAGAGCGTCCAGCCGCACCAGCAGCTCATCCTCCACGACGAGGATCACGCATTGCTCGCGCGCTACCCGGGACGGCATGGCGCGCTACTCTTTTGGCGAGGGGTCATTTTGTGTCGCATTCTTCTCCGGCTGGAGCCCCGCCAGGCGCGTCCGCACATGACAGTGAATTCCCTGTGGCAGGAAATCGATCCCGACCTCGCCGCCAAAATCCTCCGATAACGACCGCTCGATAAGCCTGAGGCCAAATCCCGGATGCGACGGCTGCACCGGCGGCGGTCCGCCGACCTCCTGCCATTCGAAATGAAACTCGGGCTCGGCGCCGTCGACGACATGCCAGCTGACCTCGACCCGGCCGCCGGCCGCCGACAGCGCGCCATACTTGACCGCATTCGTCGCCAGTTCGTTGATGACCAGCGAGAGCGACAGGGCCGGCTTGGGGGCCAGCAGGAAGTCGGGGCCACGGACGATGAAGCGCGCGTCGTTAACCCGGTGCGGGGCGAGCGCGCCGTCGACGACCGAGGCAATCGGCGCGCTCTCCCAGTCGGAGCGCATGAGGATGTCGTGGGCATGCGCCAGCGCGGCCATGCGGTGGGCGATGGTCCGGCGGATATCGACCAGCGAGGTGGCGCCGCGGAAGCTCTGGTTGACGATGGCGCCGACCATCGCCATCACGTTCTTCATGCGGTGCTCGAGCTCGCGCGTCAGCAGGCGGCGCTGGTCCTCGAGCTGCTGGGCTTCCGAACCGTCGAAGCCCTCGCAGAAGATGCCGGACACGGTACCGTCGTCCTCGACGATCGGCGCGTAGATGAAGTCGAGGTGGCGCGTCAGCTCCGCCTCGTCATGCGAGCGGCGGTAGCGGATGGCCGCGGCGTGCGCGGCATAGGGCACGCCGGTGGCATAGACCTGGTCGAGGAGCTCGAAGAAGCCCTGACCGGCAATCGCCGGGAAGGCATCGCGCATCGCCTTGCCTTCCCAGTCGCCGCTGCCGAACAGGTGGAGGTGCGCCTTGTTGACGAATTCGACGACGTGGTCGGGACCGCGGGTGATGATGATGAACCCGGGCGCCTGCTCGAACTGGCGCCGCTGGCGTTCGCGGGCGCTCGCCAGCCGGCGCTCGCTGATGACCTGCTCGGTCGTCTCGATGCAGGCGCCGAACAGGCCGGCGACGGCGCCCGTTTCGTCGCGGACCGGCGTATAGGAAAAGGCGAAGTGCGCCTCCTCGAGCCGGCCGCGCCGGTCGAGCTCCAGTCCGAAGTCCTGCATGTGGACCGGCTCGCCGGCAAAGACGCGGGCGAACAAGGGCTCCAGCGCCGCCCGCGCCTCGGCCCAGACTTCGGCGAGCGCCGGGCGCCCGAGCGCCCCGGGATGCTTGCGGCCGAGTATCGGGATGAAGGCGTCGTTGTAGAGCCAGGTGCGCTCCTCGCCCCAGGCGATGAACATGGGCTGCCGGCTGGCCAGCATGACGCCGGCCAGCGTCTTCAGCGGCTGCGGCCATGTCGCGGGGTCGCCGAGGGAGCGCGACCAGTCATGCAAGCGGATAGCCAGCGCCATCTCACCGCCGGGCGGCAAGAACCAGAGCCCCGCGGCATGATTGGACTTGGCATCAACCCGTTCGAGCATGCAGACACGCCGGATAATGAAGGAAACCTACGCAACGC
>JBEHXS010000144.1:0-6861 GCA_048498575.1 Pseudomonadota bacterium | reverse complement strand
TCCGACCCGAACAAGCCGTCGACGGCGCAGATCGGCGACGCCAACATGGTCGGCAACATTCCCGGCATCGACGTGCACTGGGGGCTGGTCGTCGGCATCGTGCTCGCCATCGCGATCTGGGTGCTGATGAACCGCACCAAGTTCGGCTTCGCCGCGCGCATCACCGGCGGCAACGTCCGCGCCGCCCGCGCGCAGGGGCTGCCCGTCGGGCAGCTCATCGTCATCTCGTGCGCCATCGCCGGCGGCTGCGCCGGCCTCGCCGGCTACTTCGAGGTCGCCGCCATCCAGGGTCGCGCCAACGCCTCGCTCGCCGCGGGCTACGGCTTCACCGGCATCCTCGTCGCCTTCCTCGCCAAGCAGAACCCGCTGGCGGTGATCCCGGTTTCCATCTTCCTCGGCGGTATCGCCGCCGCCGGCGGCTTGGTCGAGCGGCGCATGGGCCTGCCCGACGCCACGGTGCAGGTGCTGCAGGGCCTGATGTTTGTCGTCCTGCTCGTCTCCGACACGCTCTACGGGCGCTTCTCCATCTTCGGCGGCAAGGGGGGCACGCGATGAACGGCGATACCGGTCTTGCCACCGTCCTGCTCGCCATGTTCGCCGGCGCCATCCGCGTCTCGACGCCGTTCCTGTTCGTCAGCCTCGGCGAGTGCCTGACGGAGAAGTCCGGGCGCATCAACCTCGGGCTGGAAGGCACGCTGGTGTTCGGCGCCATGGCGGGCTACGCGATCTCGTACGAAACCGGCTCGCCTTGGCTCGGCGTGCTTGCCGCCGGCTGCGGCGGAGCGTTGTTCGGCGCCTTCCACGGCTACGTCTGCAAGCTTCCCAAGGTCAACGATATCGCTATCGGCATCGCCATGATGCTGTTCGGCACCGGGCTCGCCTTCTTCCTCGGCAAGCCGTTCATCCAGCCGCAGGCGCCGCACCTGCCGGCGCTGGACCTCGGCTGGTGGTCGAC
This sequence comes from Pseudomonadota bacterium, assembly GCA_048498575.1. Classification (GTDB taxonomy): domain Bacteria; phylum Pseudomonadota; class Alphaproteobacteria; order Rhizobiales; family Kaistiaceae; genus DASZQY01. The sequence goes on along the minus strand of JBEHXS010000144.1, from coordinate 5,906 downwards.
CAACGGCTCGGTACGATCGGCGCTCGAGGTCAACCCGCTGTTCTTCGTCGGCGCGGCGCTTGCGGTGGTGCTGTGGTGGGCGTTCCGCAACACGCGCTACGGCCTCATCGTGCGCATGACCGGCGACTCGGCGCCGGCGGCGCTCGCCATGGGCTACTCGGTCAACTGGGTGCGCTTCATCGCCACCACGATCGGCGGCTTCTCGGCCGGCGTCGGTGGCGCCTTCCTCTCGCTCTACTATCCGGGCGCGTGGAGCGAGGGCCTGTCGTCCGGCCAGGGCCTGATGGCGGTGGCGCTGGTCATCTTCGCGCGCTGGAACCCGCTGACCTGCTTCGCCGCGGCGCTGCTGTTCGGCGCGGCCGGCGCGCTTGGCCCAGCGCTGCAATCGGTCGGCATCACGCAGGGCTACTACTTCTTCAACGCCGCGCCCTACGTGCTCACCCTGTTCATCATGATCGCGTCGAGCTCGCCCAAGCGTTCCCTGAGGGGCGCGCCGGCCGAGCTGTCGATCACCAAGTGATGGCCGCGCCGATGACTGCCAAAGCCCCCGCCACGGCAACGATGGACGAGCGCGTCGCGGCCGCGATGGTGCCGGGCGGACGGACGCTCGCCGCCGATCCCTATCCGTGGCCCTTCGACGGCAACTTCACGCGCCGGAACACGGCGCTTATCGTCATCGATATGCAGGTCGATTTCTGCGCGCCCGGCGGCTACGTCGATTCGATGGGCTACGACATCTCGCTGACGCGGGCGCCGATCGAGCCCATCCGCGGCGTGCTCGCCGCCATGCGCGCCAAGGGCTACCCGATCCTCCACACACGCGAAGGCCACAAGCCCGACCTCTCCGACCTGCCGGCGAACAAGCGCTGGCGCTCGCAGCGCATCGGCGCCGGCATCGGCGACCAGGGGCCTTGCGGCCGCATCCTCGTGCGTGGCGAGCCGGGCTGGGAAATCATCCCCGAGCTACAGCCGGAGCCCGGCGAGGTCATCATCGACAAGCCCGGCAAGGGCTCGTTCGTCGCCACCGACCTCGAGCTCGTGCTGAAGAATGCCGGCATCCGCAACATCGTGCTCGCCGGCGTCACCACCGACGTCTGCGTCCACACGACGATGCGCGACGCCAACGACCTCGGCTACGAGTGCCTGCTGCTCTCCGATTGCTGCGCGGCGACCGATGTCGGCAACCATCTTGCCGCGCTGAAGATGATCAAGATGCAGGGCGGCGTCTTCGGCGCGGTCGCCGACTCCGCCACCTTCATCGAGGCCCTGCCATGAGCGCGCTCCCTGCCGAACACGCCGAGCCGCGGCACGCGGTCAGCCTCGAAACGGTCGGCATGACCAAGATTTTCGGCGGGCTCACCGCGCTCGACGATGTCTCGATCAAGGTTGAGGCCGGCACGCTGCACGCGCTGCTCGGCGAAAATGGCGCCGGCAAGTCGACGCTGGTCAAATGCATCATGGGGTTCTACCAGCCGACGCGCGGCAGCGTGCTGGTCGACGGCCACGAGACCGAAATCCGCAACCCGCGCGACGCCCATGCACACGGCATCGGCATGGTCTACCAGCACTTCACGCTGGTGCCCTCGCTGACCGCGGCCGAGAATCTCGTCATCAGCCGGCCAGACCCGCCAGCGATCATCGATTGGCGGAAAGAGAAGCGCGATCTCGCCGACTTTCTCGACCGCATGCCGTTCAAGGTGCCGCTCGACGTGCCGGTGCAGGGGCTGGCGGCGGGCGAAAAGCAGAAGCTCGAGATCCTGAAGCAGCTCTATCTCGACCAGCACTTCCTCATTCTCGACGAGCCGACCTCGGTGCTGACGCCGGGAGAGGCCGACGAGGTGCTGGGCCTGCTCCGCGGCATGACGAGAGTCGGCGACCTCACCATCCTGATGATCACCCACAAGTTCCGCGAGGTGACGGCGTTCGCCGACGCGTTCAGCGTTCTGCGCCACGGCAAGCTCACCGGCGGCGGCAAGGTCGGCGAGGCGTCGGTCGACGAAATGAGCCGCATGATGATCGGCGAGACCAAGATCCGCGAGCGCGCCGCGCGCAAGGCGATGGCCGGCGAGCAGCCCGTGGTGCTGGAGCTCGCCGGCATCTTCGCCAACGACGACCAGGGCCTGCCGGCGGTCGAGGCGGTGAACCTCAAGGTCCATGCCGGCGAGATCGTCGGCATCGCCGGCGTCTCCGGCAACGGCCAGTCCGAGCTGGTCGAGGTGCTCTCCGGGCAGCGCGACGAGACCAGCGGACGTATCTTCATCCACGGCCAGCCGTTCGAGCCGAAGCGCGACCACTTCGACCGCTTCAAGGTGTTCGGCCTGCAGGAGGAGCCGCTGCGCAACGCCGCCGTGCCGCGCATGACGGTGGCCGAGAACATCTCGTTCCGAACCTTCGACAAGCCGCCGATCACCTCGCTCGGCTGGTGGCTGTCCCCGGGGCCGATGCGGGCTCGCGCCCGCGAGCTGATCGCCGCCTACCGCGTCAAGACGCCCTCGACGGAAGAGTTCATGGAGAACCTCTCCGGCGGCAACGTGCAGCGCGCCGTGCTGGCGCGCGAGCTTTCCGGCGCCGTCGACGTGCTCATCGTCGCCAACCCCTGCTTCGGCCTCGACTTCGCCTCGGTCGCCGAAATCCGCTCGCAGATCATGGAGCAGCGCAACCGCGGCGCCGCCGTGCTGCTGGTCTCCGAGGACCTCGACGAAATCCTCGAACTTGCCGACCGCATCGCCGTCATGTCGGGCGGCAAGATCGACTATGTCGTCGCGGCGGCGGAAGCCGACCGCACCTCCATCGGCCGCGCCATGGCCGGGCACTAGGGCGGGCGCTCATGGTCACCGTCGCCGCCACGCCCTTCCCGTTTTCCTTCGCGCCATCTCAGGTCGCGCTCATCGTCATCGACATGCAGCGCGATTTCGTCGAGCCCGGCGGCTTCGGCGAGACGCTCGGCAACGACGTGTCGCGGCTGCAGGCGATCGTGCCGACGGTGGCCCGCCTCATCCGCCTGTTCCGCACCGCCGGGTGGCCGGTCATCCACACGCGCGAGGGCCACAGGCCCGACCTCTCCGATTGCCCGCCGGCCAAGCGGCTGCGCGGCAATCCATCGCTCCGGATCGGCGACGAAGGGCCGATGGGGCGCATTCTCATCCACGGCGAGCCCGGCCACGGCATCATCGACGAAGTGGCGCCGCTGCCCGGCGAGATCGTCATCGACAAGCCCGGCAAGGGCTCCTTCTACGCCACCGCGCTTGGCGATACGCTGAAGGCGCGCGGCATCACCCATCTCGTGGTCGCCGGCGTGACGACGGAGGTGTGCGTGCAGACGACGATGCGCGAAGCCAACGACCGCGGCTACGAGTGCCTGCTGATCGAGGACGCGACCGAATCCTACTTTGCCGAGTTCAAGGCGGCGACGCTCGCCATGATCACGGCGCAGGGCGGCATCGTCGGCTCGACGGCGCCGCTCGCCGCGCTGGAAGCCGCGATCCGCGGGGCGGCCGCCGCGTGAGCCCCGCCTTCGACGCCGAAGCCTACGCCGAAGCGACGGCCAAGGCACTCGATCTGCCGCTGCCCCCCGAATGGAAAGCATCGGTCGTGGCGCACCTCAAGGCGACGGCCGCGGCGGCGGAGCTTGTGCTCGCCTTTCCGCTGCCCGACGAGGCCGAACCGGCGCCGGTCTTCGAGCCGTGAGCGCCGACATCTGGTCACTCTCCGCGCACGAGATCGCCGCGGGCGTAAAGGCGCGGCGGCTGTCGGCGCGCGAAGTCGCGGAGGCCACGATCGCGCGCATCGAGGCGACCGACCCGGGGCTCGGCGCCTTCACCGACCGCACTTTCGGGCGGGCGCTCGCCGAAGCCCAATCGGTGGACGACGCGGTTGCCGACGGCGAAGCGCCGCCGCTCGCCGGCGTGCCTTATGCGGTCAAGAATCTCTTCGACATCGAAGACGTGACGACGCGGGCCGGATCGAAGATCAATCGCGACAATCCGCCGGCCGGCGGCGACGCCGCGCTCGTGCGCAAGATGGCGCTCGCCGGCGGCGTGCTCGCAGGCGCGCTCAACATGGGCGAATACGCCTACGACTTCACCGGCGAAAACGCGCACGACGGCATCTCGCGGAACCCGCACGACCCCGGCCGCATGTCGGGCGGCTCGTCGGGTGGCTCGGGCACCGCAGTCGCCGCCGGCATGGTGCCGGTCTCGCTCGGCTCCGACACCAACGGCTCGATCCGCGTGCCGTCCTCCTTCTGTGGCCTCTTCGGCCTGAAGCCGACCTACGGGCGGCTGTCGCGGGCGGGCGCCTTCCCGTTCTGCGCCAGCCTCGATCACCTTGGCCCGATCGCCCGCTCTGCGCAGGATCTCGCGCTCGTCTTCGACGCGCTTCAGGGCGACGATGCCGACGATCCGGCACAGGCGCATCGTCCGCCGGCCGCGGCGCTGGCCGAAATCGGCAAAGGCGCCGGCGGTCTCGCGATCGCGGTCGCCGACGATTACTTCCGCAAGAACGGCATGCCTGAGGCGTTCGCGGCCGTCGACACGGTCGTCGCGGCGCTCGGCGTTACGCGCGCGGTGACGCTGCCGCAAGCGGCGCGCGCCCGCGCCTCCGCCTACGTCATCACCGCCGCCGAGGCGGGGAACCTGCACGGCAAGCGCATCCGCCAGCGCGCCCGCGACTTCGATCCGGACGTGCGCGACCGGCTGATCGCCGGCGCCATGATCCCGGCGGCGTGGGTCATCCAGGCGCAGCGCTTCCGTGCCTGGTTCCATGCGGCGATGCTGGAGGTGTTCCGCGAGGTCGACATCATCCTCGCCCCGGCGACGCCTTTCCACGCGCTGCCCTCGGGCACCAAGATGATCACGCTCGACGGCGTCACGATGCCGGCGCGGCCGAACATCGGCATCTATACGCAGCCGATCAGCTTCATCGGCCTGCCGGTGGTCGCGGTGCCGGTGTGGCTGCCCGGCGCCCACCTGCCCATTGGGGTGCAGGTGATCGCCGCGCCGTGGCGGGAGGATCTGGCGCTGCGCGTCGCGTGGCACCTCGAACAGGCGGGCGTCGCTCGCGCGCCAGTGGCGAAACTGTAGGGAGCGGATGGCATGAGCGAAACGGCGCGCTGGGCGGGGCGAAACGAAGACAAGGACGCGCTCCGCGACGACGTCTGGGGCAAGCTCGAGGAGACCACGGTCAACGTCGGTCCGGTGCGCAGCCGCATCCCGAATTTCGCCGGCGCCGATCTCGCCGCCTGGCACCTGGCGCAGGCGCCGGGCTGGGCGGCAGCGCGCGTGGTCAAGGTCAATCCCGATCCGCCGCAGATACCGGTGCGGCTCCGCGCCCTTCACGACGGCAAGATCGTCTACGCCCCGGTGCCGGAGCTGACGCGCGGCTTTCCCTTCGTGCGGCTCGATCCGGCGGCGCTGAAGGCCAAGGGCGTCGAGTTCGAGACGGCGGCGACGGCGCAGGGTTTCCTGGCGCACGGCGAGCCGGTGCAATTCGAGGACATGGAGATGCTCGATTTCGTCGTCGTCGGTTGCGTCGCGGTGACCCGCGCCGGCGGCCGCACCGGCAAGGGCGGCGGCTTTGCCGACCTCGAGCTCGGCATCTTCCGCGAACTCGGCAAGCTCAGGGCGGACACGCCGATCACCACGTCGGTCCATTCGACGCAAGTCGTCGACGACCGGCGCCTGCCGATGATGGGCCACGACTCGGCGCTCGATTTCATCGCGACCGAGCGTGAGCTCATCGCCACCAACACGCCCTACAGCCAGCCGGCCGGCGTCGACTGGGAGCGCGTGCAGCCCGATCAATACGCCGGCATCCCGTTCCTGGTCGCGCTCCGCGAGCGGCTCAGCCGGTGATCGGCGCGATCGACATTCCCGCGGTCCGGGCGGAAGTCGAGGCGGCGTTCGCGG
>JBEHXS010000143.1:0-6894 GCA_048498575.1 Pseudomonadota bacterium | reverse complement strand
GCCGCCGCCGGCGGCGGCTGGATGATCGAGAAGGCGGAACTCACCGCCGCGCGTCTCGCCGGCGAGATCACCCGCTTCGCCAACGAGCCGGCGCGCCTCGTTACCGCCGCCGCGGCGGCAAAGGCGCAGGGCCGCCCCGACGCCGCGGAGCGCCTCGCCGACGTCGTCGAGCAGGTGGCCGCCAGGCCCGTGGGCAGCGCATGAAGCAGCTCCGGGAAGACATCGGTCCGGTGCACTTCATCGGCATCGGTGGCATCGGCATGAGCGGCATCGCCGAGGTGCTCGCCAACCTCGGCCACCGCGTGCAGGGCTCCGACGCCGCCGACAGCGCCAACGTCCAGCGCCTGCGCGCCCGCGGCATCCCGGTATTCGTCGGCCATGACGCCGCCAATCTCGGCGCCGCCAAGGTCGTCGTCGTCTCGTCCGCCATCAAGCGCGACAATCCCGAGCTCGTCGCGGCGCGCGCCCGCCTGCTGCCGGTGGTCCGCCGCGCCGAGATGCTGGCCGAGCTGATGCGCTTCAAGCAGGCCGTCGCCATCGCCGGCACTCACGGCAAGACCACGACCACGTCGATGGTCGCGGCGCTGCTCGATGCCGGCGGCTTCGACCCCACCGTCATCAACGGCGGCATCATCAACGCCTACGGCACCAACGCGCGCATGGGCGCCTCGGACTGGATGGTGGTGGAGGCGGACGAATCCGACGGCACGTTCGTCAAGCTGCCGGCCGATGTCGCGCTGGTCACCAACATCGATCCCGAGCACCTCGATCACTACGGCTCGTTCGACAAGGTGCGCGACGCCTTCCTGCAGTTCGTCGAGAACGTGCCGTTCTACGGCTTCGCCGTCATGTGCCTCGACCACCCGGAGGTGCAGGCGCTGGTCGGCCGCATCGAGGATCGCCGCGTCATCACCTATGGCGCGAGCCCGCAGGCCGACGTGCGCTACACCGATCTCGTCGCCGAGGGTCTCGGCTCGCGCTTCACCGTCCTCATCCGCGACCGCGCCAACGGCGGCTCGACCCACGTCATCGAGGATCTCGCAATCTCGATGCCGGGTGAGCACAACGTCCAGAACGCCACCGGCGCGCTCGCCGTCGCGCATCATCTCGGCGTCGATGCCAAGGCGATCGCCGCGGGACTGAAATCGTTCGGCGGCGTCCGCCGCCGCTTCACCCGCACCGGGACGTGGAACGGCGTCACCGTCATCGACGATTACGGCCACCATCCGGTCGAGATCGCGGCGGTGCTGAAGGCGGCGCGCTCGATCGCCGCCGGCCATCACATCATCGCTGTCGTCCAGCCGCACCGCTACACGCGCCTGCACGATCTGTTCGATCAGTTCTGTCTCTGCTTCAACGACGCCGACACGGTCATCGTCGCGCCCGTCTATGCGGCGGGCGAAGCGCCGATCCCCGGCGCCGATCGCGACTCACTGGTCAACGGGCTCCGGCTCCGCGGCCATCGCGACGCCCGCGCGCTGGAAGGCCCGGAGGCGCTGGCGCCGCTCATCGCCTCGATCGCGCGGCCGGGCGATCAGGTGGTCTGCCTCGGCGCCGGCTCGATCAGCCAGTGGGCCTACGCGCTGCCCGACCAACTGGCAAAACTCGGTGCCAAGGCCTAGATTCCGGCCATGAGCGACACCGACGTCATCCTCTCCAGGGACATCAGCCGCGACCAGCTTCTCGCGGAGTTGCGCGCGCTGCGGCCGGCTTTTGAGCGGGAGGGCGTCGTGCATATGGCGCTGATCGGATCGCGGGCACGCGGCGACAACGGTGCCGACAGTGACGTCGACCTGGCAATCGACGTGTCCGACGAGAAGCAGCGCTTTTCCCTCCTGGACATGATCGGGGTAAAGCACCTGGTGGAGGACACGTTGGGTCTGCGGGCAGATATCTTCATGTTGCGCAGTCTGGAGCCTGCGCTTCGCAAGAATGCGCAACGCGATCGGGTGGAAGTCTATTGAGGCCCGATCGCCCGGAGCAGCGCGCGGCGGACATTAAGGACAGCATTCGCGATATACGCGACCTCCTTGACGGTAGCTCGCTGGATGCGATCAGCGCTGACAGGGTCAAGCGGGCGGCGCTTGAGCGTTTTTTGGAAATCATCAGCGAAGCTTCGCGACATCTTCCGAAAGCCTGGAAGGACGATCACGCACAAATACCGTGGCGGCGCATCGCCGACATCGGCAACGTGCTGCGTCACGCATATACCGCCGTCGATCTTTCCATCCTTTGGGGAATCTACGAGCGCGACCTTTCCGCCCTTGAAACCAGTGTGGACGCGATGCTGGCCAAACACGCAACCGACCAGCCTTGACCGCCTTCGGCGACTTCACCGGCGTGCGCGGCCGCCTCACGCCCGATGCCGACATCGCGCCGTTCACCTGGTTTCGCGTCGGCGGCAAGGCCGAGTTGCTGTTCCAGCCGGCCGATGCCGACGATCTCGCGCTCTTCCTGACGAAGCTCGATCCGTCCGTGCCCGTGACGGTCATCGGCGTCGGTTCGAATCTGTTGGTGCGCGACGGTGGAATCGCCGGTGTCACCATCCGGCTATCGGCGAAAGGCTTCGGCCAGGCGGTGCGCGAGACCGCAGATCGCATCCGGGCCGGTGCCGCGCTGCCCGACAAGCGGCTGGCCGCCTTCGCGCTGGAGCAGGGGCTCGCGGGCTTCGCGTTCTACTCCGGCATCCCCGGCACGATCGGCGGCGCGCTCCGCATGAACGCCGGCGCCAGCGGCGGCGAGACGCGAGACCGTCTGATCCAGGCGAATGCCATCGATCGCAAAGGCGTGCGCCACAAGCTCACCAATGCCGACATGGGCTTCACCTATCGCCATTCGGCTGCGTCCGACGATCTCATCTTCACCGACGCGCTCTACCAGGGCACGCCGGGCGATCCCGCCGCGATCAAGGCCGAGATGGATGCCGTCGAGGCGCATCGCGAGGCGGCGCAGCCGATCCGCGAGAAGACCGGCGGCTCCACCTTCACCAACCCGCCCGGCAAGAAGGCGTGGCAGCTTATCGACGCCGCCGGCTGTCGCGGCCTCCACATCGGTGGGGCCCAAGTCTCGGAGATGCACTGCAATTTCCTGATCAACACCGGCCCGGCCACCGCCCACGATCTCGAGCTCCTCGGCGAGACGGTACGCAAGCGCGTGTTGGAAACCAGCGGCGTCCGGCTGGAGTGGGAGATCAAGCGGGTCGGGAAGTTCGGCGCGGCCGGAGAGGTCGCGCCGTTTCTTGGATCAGGTTGAGCCGCGGTTAGTTGCTCGCCGTCTCCATCACCGGCGTGAAGGTGATCCTCGCCACCGGCTTGCTGACGTCCCAGTTCCATTCCTTCGGCGCGTCGGCGTCGCCGCGGATCCCGGTGTGGTAGGCGATCACGCCGTTCTCGGGGTCGCGCATGTTGCCGCCGCCGAGCGCGCCGAGGTAGCCCTTCTTCTCGTCGTTCTTTTCCGAGCCGGCATCGTAGCCGCGCACCTCGAGGGTTGCCGGCTTCTTCAGGTCGTAGGCGTTGAAGCCGGTGAAGCCGGAGAAGCCGTCGTTGGTGTTGCCTAGCATCCAGACGCCGTCGATCAGCGGGTGATCCTTGTCGACGTGAATGATGAGCGTGCGCGTCTGGCCGGGCAGGGTGTGGATGGCGAGCGCCGCCTCGCCGAATGTCTTGCCGCCGTCCTTGGCCGCCATCACGCTGAAGTCGCCGATGTTGCCGCCTTCGGCGACGGAGACGAGCGCGTCGGGCGCCTTGTCACCGAGCTTGAATAGCGGTGCGGCGCTCGCCCCGCGGCTGTCGAAATAGGACGGCGAGAAGGGCTGGCCCGTCGTCAGGTCCTCGATGGTGATCTCGATCGCCTTCGGGTGTTTCATCATCATGTCGTGGCCGCCCATGGCGTCGCCGCCCATCGTGTTGGCGGCGTTCATGCTGTCGTCCATGGCGCCCATGCTGCCGGTCGCCATCACGCCCATCGCGTCGGCCGGCTTGGCAGCCATGTCGTCGGCGAGAGCGGGCAGGGCGAAGACGGCGACGGCGAGGGCTGCGGCGTGCGCCGCGATGATCCTGTGAGCACGCATTCTTGTTGTCCTCCGGTGCAGTTTGATGTGGCGGCAGAAGCGCCGCCGAACGCGCAGCTAGCGGGCGCCGGCGGCAGCGGAAGGGGTCTGGCGCGAAGGTGATGGCGGGGCGGAAAAACCTCACGCTTCCGCACGGCCTGCGTGCGATTTCCTCCCGGCGGCCTCGCGCGGCCGAGAGCCGGGCTGACCCGACGCTCACGAATAGTTGGGTTCGCCGCGAAGCGTAGACACGGCTTGAATTTCGTAGGGACGGCTGTTCGCGATCACCGATTGCGGCCATGATAGTCGCCGGTGAAGCGCACCAACGGGGGGTTGAGACATGCGAACCGGGCTGCTCGGATCGTGGAAGTTAGCCGCCTTTGCAATGACGGTCTTGCTGGCGCCGGTCGTTCATTCCGCACTTGCGGAGGACAACGGGTTCGATCCGCTGAAGTTTGAGGAGCTGAATGCTCCGAACTCCGCCAAGATCGTTCCCGACCCGACCGGCAGCGCGCCGACGGCGGATGTGTATTCGTTTCGGATACCGTCGGGCTACTGCAATCCCCATCGCTACGACCCGTCGTCGCCCGACAACGATTGCGATCAGCAGTCCGTGCGGTCGCAGGTATGGGAGAATGTGTTCGCCACAAAGAAGAACGCTAATGGTCAGCCGAAGCAAAGCTGGTACGGCTTCTCGGTTTATTTCCCGGTGAACTTCCCCTATGGCCCGCAGCAGACCAAGGGCCTGCTCAGCCTGTTCTATTTTCACAACCGGCAATGCGCGCACGTGGCGCTGCAAACGCAAGCGGGCGTCGATGATGCGATTTACGTCGCCATGAGCAACGCCGCCGGCAACCACCAATGCACGCCCGGGCCGCAGCTCAAGGTCGCGGAGTTCAAGGACCTCCTCGGCAAGTGGACGCGCTTCGAGCTGTTCATCAAATGGTCGAACGACAAGACGGGGCAGGTGAAGGTCTATGTCGACGGCAAGTTCGCTGCCGAGTTCGACGGGCCAACGTTCACCCTGGGCTTCGAGAACGTCAACTACACGAAGTTCGGCCTCTACCTCTGCTGCACCGAAAATGTCGCCCAGGTGAAGGAAGCCAGTGTCTTCTACGCGGCGGTGAAGCGCGCCGACACGCGCGAGGGCCTGCTCACCATCGAAGACGCGGCGACGCTGAAATCGCTCCAGGCGAGGCTGGCGGCGCTCGGCTGTGACGTAGGCCCGGCAAGCGGCGTCCTCGACAAGAAGACGCGCGAGGCGGCGCTGAGCTGCCGCTCGTTTCCCGATGGCACGCTCCCAGGCGATCTCAATGCGGGAACGCTCCGCTCGTTCGTAAGTCTCTATGCCGGTTCGGGCGTGGCTGATCTGCCGCGCGGTGTGCTGCCCGCGACGGTGCCGGAGGTGCCGTTGGTCAGCAACGCCAAGGGCGCTACGGTGCTCCCTGCCAATCTGATCAAGCCTGAGTTCGTCGCCCACACGTTCGAAACGCAGGTCCAAAAGCGCGGCCACGTCGAAGACGTCAATTCCAACTTCGACGTCAAGATTGACAAGCCGTCCGACGTAAGCGCGCTCAACTTCGGCATAGCCGGACGCTACTCGTATTCCGACAACGCCTTCACCGAATTCGAGCTCTTTTTCATCGACCCGCTCAAGGTGACTGCCGCGATTTCCGCTTGCCCGGGTGGGGTTCTCACCTTTCCTGACGGCACAACCCACGTCCACATGACGTTCATGCCGCGCCCCGGTGGCGATCTGATTGCCAGCAACGCGGATTGCCTGATCGCGGCGTTGCCCAAAAAGGCCGCGGCGCAGGTGAAGTTCCTCAGCACTAACTTCGCCGACATCGCCATCGGCGCAGTGGTAGATGGCACCATTGATCTGGTGCAGCACGACGGCGTGAAGGCCTTCCTCCAGCGCGTCGCCGTCGGCGAAATCAAGGTCGGCAGGTAGGCGACATGAGTTTCGCCCGGCTGCCACCGGAAAGCCGAACTTCCGCCCGGCGAAAAGCGCTTGGTTAACGATTATTAACCATTTTCCTCGCCTAGTGCGCGGAGAAGCGTGATTTCCGGATGGGAGCGGGGCGGTGGCCAAACACGTCGCGGTGCTGATGGGCGGCTGGTCGAGCGAGCGGCCGGTGTCGTTGTCCTCGGGCAACGGCTGCGCGACCGCGCTGGAAGCCGCCGGCTACCGCGTCACGCGCGTCGACGTCGGCCGCGACGTGGCCGAGGTGCTGGCCCGTCTCAAGCCGGACGTTGCCTTCAATGCCCTCCACGGGCCCTTCGGCGAAGACGGCTGCATCCAGGGCATCCTCGAAATTCTGGCGATCCCCTACACCCACTCCGGCGTGCTCGCCTCGGCCCTCGCCATGAACAAGCCGAAGGCGCGGGACGTCATGCAGGCGGCCGGCATTCCCGTCGCTGAGGGCATGGTGGTCAACCGGCTGGAAGCGGCGCGCGCCCACGTCATGGCGCCGCCCTACGTCGTGAAGCCGCTGGCGGAGGGGTCCTCGTTCGGCGTCCTCATCGTCAAGGAAGACCAGCGCCACCCGCCGCAGCAGCTCTATTCGGAGGAGTGGAAGTTCGGCGACACGGTGCTCATCGAGAAATACGTCGCCGGCCACGAGCTCACCTGCGCCGTCCGCGGCGATGAAGCCTTCGATGTCATTGAAATCGTTACGGAAGGGCGGTTCTACGACTACGACGCCAAGTATGTCGCAGGCGGCTCAAAACACGTTCTTCCGGCGCAAATTTCATCAATTATTTACCAAAATGTACGGATGCTTGCCTTACGCGCCCATCAGGCTTTGGGCTGCCGTGGGGTGAGCCGTTCCGACTTCCGGTAC
>JBEHXS010000142.1:0-6961 GCA_048498575.1 Pseudomonadota bacterium | reverse complement strand
ACGGGCGAATTGTGGTGGGTCGCGCTCGAGCGCGCCATCGCCGACAACGACCGGGTCGAGATCGTCATCGGAGAGATTCCGCAGGTCTTCGACTGCGCCACGCCGGAAGCCAAGCAGATCGCGTTCGATACGATCTACGCGCAGATCCGCTCGGCCGCGACCGAGGACGAGCTCCGCGCGCCCGTGCGCGAACTCGCCGCCGCAAGCGGCATCGACATGCACGGCATCTGCCGCGAACTCTGCATGGGCTGGGACGAGATCGCGAAATTCGCCGCCCATCCGCTGGCCACCATCGGCGGCCACACCGTGACCCACCCGATGCTCGCCAAGCTCGGCGAACGGGAAGCCCGGGCGGAGATGGTCGACGGAGCGCGGGCGATTGCCAAGCATCTCGGCCGCATGCCGGCCCATTTCTCGTATCCGGTCGGGGCTCCCGATGCGGCCGGGCAGCGCGAATTCGCGCTCGCCGCCGGTGCCGGTTTCAAGACGGCGGTGACGACGCGTCCGGGCGTGCTTTATCCGGAACACGCCCGCCATCTGACGGCGCTGCCGCGCATCTCCGTGAACGGCGAGTTCCAGCGGCTGCGCTACCTCGACGTACTCTTGTCGGGCGCGCCGACGGCGCTGATGAACCGCTTCCGCCGGGTCGACGCCGCTTAGAGCAGGCCGCGCCGCGCCAGGTTGCGCATGAGGGCGGCGGTGCCGAACGTCCACGGCTCGGCGGCATCGGTGGCGACCACGCGGTTCGAAAGCCGCCCAAGCTTCGGCGAAGAGACGGTGACGATATCGCCGGTCTTGTGGGTGAAGCCCTGGCCCTTGACGTCGCGGTCCTCGACCGGCGCGAACATCGTGCCGAGATAAAGCGCGACGCCGTCCGGATAGCGGTGGTGCGGGCCGATGGTTGCGGCCATGAGATCGGCGGGGTCGCGGCTGATCCGGCTCATCGCGCTGCCACCGCTCAGCCGATAGCCGTCCTCGCCTTCGACCGCGAGGCCGATCTCGGCCCGGCGCACGTCGTCGAGCGAGAAGTGCGCATCGAACAGGCGCAGGAACGGCCCGACCGCGGCGCTGGCGTTGTTGTCCTTGGCCTTGCCGAGAAGAAGCGCCGAGCGGCCCTCGAAATCGCGGAGATTGACGTCATTGCCCAGCATCGCGCCGACGATGGTGCCGAGCGACGAAGCGACGATGACGACTTCCGGCTCGGGGTTGTTCCAGTGCGAATCGGGACGGACGCCGATCTCGGCGAGATGGCCGACGGCGGCCATGGGCGGCGCCTTGGTGAAGATTTCGGCGTCGGGGCCGATGCCGACCTCGAGGTACTGCGACCACATGCCTTTCTGGATGAGGAGCGCCTTCAGCTCCATCGCCTCGCGCGAGCCGGGCTTCAGCCGGGAAAGATCGTTGCCGATCAGGGCGACGATTTCGGCGCGCAGCGCCGGGGCGAGATCGGGGGCGCCGCGCGCCTTCTCCTCGATGACGCGCTCCAGCATGGAGACGGCGAAGGTGACGCCGGCGGCCTTGACGGCCTGAAGGTCGAGCGGCGCGACGAGCCACGGTCGCTTGGGGTCGCGCTTGGCGCGCGGCGTGTTGGCGAGAATCTCCGACAGAAGGCCGATCGGCTCGCCCTCGGCGTCATGGGCGAGTGCGGAGGGCAGCGGCGCCTCGCAGAGGTCGCTCAGCGTTGCGGCGACGGTCGAGATGTCGACGAGCTCGGCGCCGCGCAGCACGACCGGCGAGGGCCCCTCGCGATCCGGTCGCCAGACGCGGCCGACGAGGGTGGCGCGCTCGTGATCCTCCGGCAGGGCAAAGGTCGCGTTCACATCAAGCGGCATGCGATCTCCCAACAGCAACAACAGCGGCGGCTACGCCCGCCGATGGCCGGCTTCATCCAGCATCTCGCGCACCTTGCGGGCAAGGTCGTGCTGCGCGAACGGCTTCGGCAGGAGCTGGACGCCGGGGTCAAGCCGGCCGTGGTGAATTATGGCGTTGCGGGTGTAGCCGGTCGTGAACAGCACGGGGAGTCCGGGCCGCCTCGCGAGCATGCGGTTGGCAAGCTCGCGGCCGCTGATGCCGGGCAGCACGACGTCGGTGAACAGGAGGTCGACGCGCCGGTCGCTCGCGGCGAGCGCGAGCGCCGTCTCGCCGTCGCGCGCTTCCAGCACGGCGTAGCCAAGCTCCTCGAGCGAGGTGCGGGCGAAGTCGCGGACCCCCTCGTTGTCTTCGACGAGCAGGATGGTCTCGTTGTTGCCGCCACGGATGTCGGCCTGGCGGGCGGCTGACGGCTGCGGCAAGGGGGCCGACGCGGGCTCCTCCTCGACCAGCCGGGGCAGGTAGATCTTCACCGTCGTGCCGTGGCCGACTTCGCTGTAGATGCGGACGTGGCCGCCCGATTGCTTGACGAAGCCATGCACCATGGCCAGGCCGAGGCCCGAACCCTGTCCGGCGGGCTTGGTCGTGAAGAAGGGCTCGAAGGCGCGCTCGAGCAGCTCTGGCGGAATTCCGCTGCCGGTGTCGGCGACGCTCAGCATCACGTACTGCCCGGCGGTGACGTCGCCGAAGCGGCGCGCGTAGGGCTCGTCGAGATAGGTGTTTGCCGTCTCGATCGTCAGCCGCCCGCCGTTCGGCATGGCGTCGCGCGCGTTGACGCAGAGATTGAGCAGCGCGTTCTCGACCTGGTTGGTGTCGGCGAAGGCCGGCCACAAGCCGCCGGCGAGGATGGTTTCGACGGCAATAGTCTCGCCCAGCGTGCGGCTGAGAAGATCGGACAGATCGGAAATGAGGCGGTTGAGATCCAGCCGCTTCGGTTCGAGCGCCTGGCGTCGCGAAAACGCCAGCAGGCGATGCGTCAGCTGCGCCGCGCTCTGCGCCCCCTGCAGCGCCAGATCGAGGGACTTGGCGAGGCCCGCTGCCGCCTCCGAGGTCGCTTCGCCCAGCTTCGAAAAGCGGCGGCGCGCGGTGTCGAGGTTGCCGATGATGATCGTCAGCAGGTTGTTGAAGTCGTGCGCGATGCCGCCGGTGAGCTGGCCGACGGCTTCGATCTTCTGGGCTTGCCGCAAGGTTTCCTGGGTGGCGCGGTGCTCGGCGATCTCGGCCTCCAGCGCGGCGGCGCGTGAGCGCGCATCGGCGATCGCCATGCCGGCGGTGCGGGCGAGGAAGCCGGCAAGGCCGACCGCCGCGACAAGGCTGCCGCAGATCAGCGCGAGCAGCCAGCCGCGCGCGGCGGCGGCCATCGCCTGCCGCGCGACGAGCTGGTCGCGTTCGGCGTCGGCGATGGTGGCGATGGCGGCGCGAATGCTGTCCATGACCTCCTTGCCCTGGTCGGATTCGGCCACCGAAGCGGGGGGAGCACCGGGCAGCTCGGCGCCCTGGATCGCCTGCTCTGCGAGCTGGCGCCGGTCGGTGACGAGCGGGACCAGCGCGGCGACGCGCGCCGCCTGGTCGTGGTCGTCGGCGGTCAGCTGCCGCAGAAGGGTGAGAGTCTCGGGCGCGGCCTTGTTGCCCTCCTCGAAGGGTTCGAGATAGCTGGCGTCGTGGGTCAGCAGAAACCCGCGCTGGCCGGTCTCGACGTCCTGCAAATTGGAGAGGAGCCGGAGCGTCGCCTGGCGCACCATGTAGCTGTGGTTGACGAGCGCGTCGGCATCGGCGGAGCGGAACGCCATGTAGACCGCGGCCAGCCCGGCAATCGCGACCAGGGCGAATGCCGCGACCAGCACCCCGGCATAGAGCGTGGTACGCCTGCCGCCGCTGGATGGACCCGCCGTTGGTTCAGCCATCTCCTCGCCGTTGCCCACGCCGACGCCGAATTTCGCCCGCTGGAATAGTAGGGCGCGGCGCCATGTTACGCTATGCTGCCGTTGCCATTGTCATACGCCGACGAGCCCGCCGCCCATGTCTCGTGTCCTGGTGCTCGACGACGAGCCCCTGATCGCCATCATGCTCGAGGACTGGCTGTCCGAACTCGGGCACACCGTCGTCGGGCCGGCCTATAATTCGGCCTCGGCGCTGCGGCTGCTCGAGGCCGGCGGCATCGACGCCGCCTTTCTCGACCTGAATCTGGGGGCCGGCAATTCGCACGACGTGGCGGCAGCGCTCGGGGCGCGGTCGGTGCCCTTTGCCTTCATCACCGGGGCCGGCGATGCCCGGCAGCCGGCATTTGAAGACGCCCCGGTGCTGGGCAAGCCGTTCGACTTCGAGGCGGTCCGCCTGACGATGGCGAAGCTCGCTCCGGGCTAGCTACGTCGCCGAACTACATCACCGCGCCGATCTGCCACGGCACGAATTCGTTGTCGCCGTAGCCCAGCTCCTCCGACTTCGACTGCTCGCCGGAAGCCACCGCGATGACCTTGTCGAGGATCTCGCGGCCCTTCTCCTGGATGGTGACACCGTCGAGGATGTCGCCGCAGTTGATGTCCATGTCCTCGGTCTGGCGGAGGTAGGTATCGGAGTTGGTGGCGAGCTTGATCGACGGCGTCGGCTTGAAGCCGAAGGCCGAGCCGCGGCCGGTGGTGAAGGCGATCATGTTGCAGCCCGACGCCACCTGGCCGGTAACGCCGACCGGGTCGTAGCCGGGCGAGTCCATGAAGACGAAGCCGCGGGTCGTGATCGGCTCGGCGTAGTGGAAGACGCCGCGGAGCGTGGTCGTGCCGCCCTTGGCGGCGGCGCCCAGCGACTTCTCGAGGATGGTGGTGAGCCCGCCCGCCTTGTTGCCGGGCGAGGGGTTGTTGTTCATCTCGCCCTTGTTGCGGGCGGTGTAATCTTCCCACCACCGGATGATGCCGACGAGCTTCTCGCCGATCTCGCGGGTGGCGGCGCGGCGGGTGAGCAGGTGCTCGGCGCCGTAGATCTCCGGCGTCTCGCAGAGCACCGCCGTGCCGCCCTGCTCGACCAGCAGGTCGGCGGCGTAGCCCAGCGCCGGGTTGGCGGTGATGCCGGAGTAGCCGTCGGAGCCGCCGCACTGGAGCGCCAGCATCAGCTCCGACACCGGCACGGTCTCGCGTTTCACGGCGTTGGCGTCGTCGAGCATCTCCTTGATCATCTCGACGCCGCGGGCGATCGTCTTCCGTGTGCCGCCCGTCGCCTGGATGGTCATGGTGCGGAACATCTCGTTCTCCTTGAGACCGTAGTCGTCAACGAGATCGGGGATCTGCATCACCTCGCAGCCGAGGCCGACCATCAGCGCGCCGGCGAGGTTCGGATGGCTGGCGTAGCCCCACTCGGTGCGCTGGAGCACCTGGAAGCCTTCGGAGCCCTTGCCGGCCATGCCGCAGCCGGTGCCCTGGATGAAGGGCACGACGCCGTCGATGTTGGGATAGTCCTTCAGAATGCCGGAGCGGTTGAACTCGTCGGCTATGAAGCGGGCGACCGAGGCGGAGCAGTTCACGCTGGTCAGGATGCCGATGTAATTGCGCGTGCCGACCTTGCCGTTCTTGCGGCGATAGCCCTGGAAGGTGCGGCGCTGTTCGACCGGCAGGACCTTCTCGGGCTCAGCGGCTTCGGCGAAGTGATAATCGCGCGAGAATTCGTGCACGCCGCAGTTGTGCGTGTGGATGTGCTCGCCCGGACGGATGTCGGCGGTGGCGAAGCCGATGATCTGGCCGAATTTCGTGACCGGCTCGCCCTCATGAATGGCCGCCGTCGCCATCTTGTGGCCCTTGGGCACGCGGCTGATCGCGGTGATCCCTTCGGCGACGGCGCCGGGCAGGATCGGGTCGATCGACACGACGACGTTGTCGGCGGGGTTCAGCCTGAGGAAGCGCGGCGTTCTGGCGCGTTCCGAAAGCCCGGTCATCGGAACGACGGTGTCATTTGGCGAGGTCATGGGAGGCAGTCCTTGCGGCTCCAATCGGGCCGTCCAATTGGTATCAATGGAGATATGGCGGACTTAGTGGCACGGCGCAATTGTTTGTGCAGTCAGGCAGCGGCTGCTTCGATTTCGGCCCTCACCGGGAAGCTCGGCTGGGCGCCTGCCTTGGTGCAGGCGAGGGATCCTGCAACAGCAGCCCTGGCGAGTGCCGTCCGCATGTCCTGGCCGGCGTCGAGATAGGCCGCAAGGACGCCGCAGAAGGTGTCGCCGGCGCCGGTGGTATCGACCGGCGTCACCGGCAGCGCCGGCACGCGGATGATCGTGCCGTCGTGGACGGCAACCGCGCCGTCGGCGCCGAGTGTCGCGATCACGGTGCGGTTCAGGCGGCGCGCGAGGCCGGTGACCGTGGCGTCGGCACCCGCCGCCGAGACGCCGAGATGCTTTGCGAGGTCCGCCGCCTCGTGCTCGTTGACGACCACCATGTCGAACTGGGCGATGTCCTCGGCCGCCAGCGGCGTATAGGGGGCGAGTGACAGGATGGCGCGCGCCCCGGCGGCATGCGCCATCTGCGCCGCGGCCAGCGTCTCGGCGAACGGCACCTCCATCTGGGTGAGCAGGATGCCGTTCCTGCCGAAGGCTTCGGTCCGGATTGTGGAGGCCTTTGCGTAGGCGTTGGCCCCCGGTGCGATGACGATGGCGTTCTCGCCTTTCTCGTCGACCGAGATGATGGCAAGGCCGGTGGGATGGGGGACGCGCGCCAGGCTGGTCAGATCGATGCCGGCGGGGCTGAGTTCGCGGAGCGCCGTATCGGCAAATCCGTCGTAGCCGATGGCGCCGTAGAGGCGCACCTCGCCGCCGGCGCGGCGGGCGGCCAGCGCCTGGTTGGCGCCCTTGCCGCCCGGGATCAGCCGGTAGTCCGAGCCGCTCACCGTCTCGCCCGGATGCGGGATGTGCGCTACCCGCGTCACCAGGTCGACGTTGAGCGAGCCGAAGACGGTAATCATCGGCGGGCGGGCGTCAGCGTTCGCTGAACGGGATGCCGCCCTTGGCCTTGTTGATCTTCGGCGCCTCGACGATCTGCACGGTGACCACCTCCGGCTTCACGTCGAAGTTCTTCACCATGGCGTCGGTGAGGTCCTTCATCAGGCCCTTCTTCTG
>JBEHXS010000141.1:0-6973 GCA_048498575.1 Pseudomonadota bacterium | reverse complement strand
GGCGTAGCGGCCGGTGACGAAATACTCGAGCTGGCGCTCGATGTCGGCGAGCAGCGACGAGGCGCCGATGCGGAAGAGGCCGGGCTCCAGCCACGCATCGCCGAGCTCCTCCTTCATGATGAACTGGAAGTTGAGCACGTCCTTCGCCGTGGATATTCCGCCGGCCGGCTTGAAACCGACCGTGTAGCCGGTCGCCTGGCGATAGGCGCGGATGGCGCGCACCATGACGAGCGCCACCGGCAGGGTCGCGTTGACGCCCTCCTTGCCGGTCGACGTCTTGATGAAATCGGAACCCGCCATCATCGCCACCCACGAGGCGCGGCCGACGTTGCGGAGCGTCTTCAGGTCGCCGGTGCCGAGGATCGTCTTCATGTGGGCGCCGCCGCATGCCGCCTTGAACGCCTTCACCTCGTCGTAGAGCGCCTGCCAGTTGCCGGTGAGCACATGCTCGCGCGTGATGACGACGTCGATCTCCTCGGCGCCGGCAGCGACCGATTCCTCGATCTCGCGGAGCCGCGTGTCCATCGGCGAGAGCCCGGCCGGGAACGCGGTGGAGACGGCGGCGACCGGGATACCGGTGCCCTTCAGCGCATCGACGGCGGTCGCGACGAAGCGGTGATAGACGCAGACCGCGCCGGTGGTGATGCGGCGATCGCCGAGGCCGAGCGCCTCCTGGAGATCGGCGCGGAGCGGCCGGATGGCCTTGGCGCAGAGCCGGCGCACGCGGCCTTCCGTGTCATCGGAGTTGAGCGTCGTCAGGTCGATGCACTGGATCGCCTTCACCAGCCACGCCGCCTGCCATTCCTTCTTCACCGTGCGCCGCTTGGACAGCGTCGCCGCCCGCCGTTCGACGGCCGAGAGATTGACGCGCACGCCCGCGACCGGCTCGATGTCCAGCGGAATGCCGGGATTGTTCGGCGCCGGCGGCGCGTTGCGGAGATGGTGGATTTCGGCGCTTTCGCGCGTCGCTGTGGCCTTGGACATGGCTCGAAACTCTTGTGCCGCTCTCCCTCGGACGAGCTTACGCCGTTACCGCCGATGACAGAAGCTCGCCTCGCAGCTCACGCGCCCACGATACGTTTTCGGGTGGCATGCCGGAAGCCCGCCATGGCAGACTCGGGAGATCATGACCGCCCGCGCCTATGCCTTCTTCGATACCGCCATCGGCTTCATGGCAATCGCCTGGGGACCGACCGGAATCGTTGCCGTGCGTCTGCCTGAGGCGGACGAGGCCGCCCTGCGGGCGCGCGTGGCAAGACGATTTCCCGATGCCGGCGAAGACCTGCCGCCGCCCGGCGTCGATCTCGCCATTCGCGATATCGCGCGGCTGATTTCCGGGGAGCGTGTCGCGCTCAGCCGGATCACCCTCGACATGACCGGGGTGCCGGAGTTCAACGCGCGGGTTTACGCCGTGGCGCGCACCATCGAGCCCGGCGAGACACGGACGTACGGTGAGGTTGCCGGTGCCCTCGGCGAGCCGGGAGCCGCCCGGGCGGTGGGCGCTGCACTGGGCGCCAATCCGTTTCCGGTGATCGTGCCCTGCCACCGCGTGCTGGCGGCAAATGGCCGGACCGGGGGCTTCTCGGCCCGCGGCGGAATCGCCACCAAGATACGGCTGCTCGCCATCGAGCAGGCGCGTATTGGCAATTCTCCCACCTTGTTCGACGGCATCGGCGGTCTACCTGTCGCGGTCGGCCGCTAAGCCGGAGCCAAAGCCGCACAACGCGGCGTCATCCAAACGTGATAATATATTCGGCGCGAGATTCGCACGGCGGCGCGCTTCGGGCACCGGCGGTCGAAAACCGGAGGAAACTGCATGATTTGGACAATTATCGTTTACATCGTTGTCGGCCTCATCGTTGGCTGGCTCGCCGGTCAGTTTGTACGCGGCGGTGGTTTTGGCATGGTGGGTGATATCGTCGTGGGTATCATCGGCGGCATCATCGGCGGTTGGTTGATTGCGTTCATATGGCCGGGCTTCGCGGCCACTTTCATCGGCTGGGTGATCGACTCCCTCATCGGCGCCATCATCCTGGTCGCGATCATCAGGGTCGTGAAACGAGCCTGACGCGAAGGTACCCGATTTTGTTCGAAACCCCGGAAGGCAACTTCCGGGGTTTTCTTATGGCCCGCCGGCGGATGGCGGAAGGGCGGGCCCCGATACGGTCATGCCGCCATAGGCGTGCGACCGGCGCCGCTCCTCGGCGATGAAATCGTCGACCGTCGGGCCGGACGCGTATCGCTCCATCGCCCGCGCCTGGTCGTCAAGCCGGCGGATCGCCGCCAGCGCTTCGCTTTCGCCGAGCCTGGCCTTGGCCACGGCTGACTTCAGAACGCCGATCGTCTCGTCATAAACCTTGAGCGGCACCGGGAACGGGTGCCCATCCTTGCCGCCGTGGGCGAAGGAGAAACGCCCCGGATCGCTGAAGCGGCAGGGCGTTCCGTGGATGACCTCCGCCACCATCGCCAGCGCCCTCACCGTGCGCGCGCCGACGCCTGGCGTCAGCAGCAGGTCGGTGAAATCTTCCGGCGCGCGCTCGGCCGCCGCGGCAAGCGCGCCGTGCAGGCGCCGCGCGACGACGTCCTCGGCGCGCACATCGTGGTGCGCCGGCATGATGAGGTGCGGCAGGAGCGGCTGTGCCGCCGCCTCCGCGGCAGGTTCCGCAAGCGGGCGCCATTCCAAGGCCGCGGCTTCGCGCGAGATGCGTTCCGGGCCCATCGCCCCCAGCAGCGCGAGCTGCGCGTCGCGCGATTTCGCGGCGCGGCGATCGGCAAGGTTGACGATGGTGCCCTGCCCTTCGCCCTCGATCGCGGCATGCGGGGAATCGACGAACGTCGTCAGTCCCTCCGACAGCCAGTGATAGCGCCGCGCCTGCTTCGCCTCCTCCTTCATGCCCTGCTGCACCACCACCCACTTGCCGTCGTCAGTGACGATGAAGCCGTGGAGATAAAGCTGGAAGCCGTCCTGCACGGCCGCGCTATCCACCTTGGCGACGAGCCGGCTGACGCGCGCCAGCGCCGCACCGTCGACGCCGGTGCGCTCGCCGATCACGACCAGCTCCGCCGGTGTCTTGCGCGAATGCGTGCCGCGCCCGCCGCAGACATAGATGCCGAGTTCGCCTTCCAGCGGCTTCAGCCCACGCTTCAACGCGCCGATGACGCTCGTCGTGATGCCGGAAGAATGCCAGTCCATGCCCATGACGGCGCCGAACGACTGGAACCAGAAGGGATGCGCCAGGCGCCGGATGAATTCGTCGCGGCCATAGTGCAGCACGACGGCCTCGCAGATCACGGCGCCGAGGCGGGTCATCCGCTCGCCGAGCCATTTCGGGACCCGGCCGCCGTGGAGCGGCAGGTCGGCACTGCCGGATCGCTGCGACATGGCGAAAGGATACGGCAGGAACGTAACAAGAACAAGCGGGCTGGTTTGCGGGCCTTGGAACCTCCGGGCCTTTCGGGCGTTTGCAAGATTCTCCGGAGGGTCCGGGCTCAACAGTGCAGGTTACCCCTCGCCACGTATTGCTGGGACTGTCAGTGGCGCTGCCCCTGGCAGCGTTTGTTGGCGCCGCCGCGTATGATTACGAGTCCGTTGTCGATCGGGCCCAGACGGAAGCCTCGTCAACGGCCGATGCGCTCGCCGAGCATGCCCGGGCCGTGCTGCAGACCGTCGACGTCGTGCTCGGCCGGGTCGAGGACCGCATCGGCGGCCTCGATTGGCCGGCCATCGGCAAATCCGAAGACATCTATCGCTTCCTGATGTCCGTGCAGGAGAGCCTGCCCGAGGCGGAATCGATCTTCCTCGTCGACCCGCAGGGGTTCAACTCGGCAAGCAGCCGCAGCTACCCGATGCACGCCTATGACGACCGCGCGCGCGATTACTACAAGGACGCCGTGGCCGGCGACCCCGGCCTGTTCGTCAGCCCGCCTTTCGCCGGCAAGGCGGCCGGCACCATCGCCTTCACGATCAGTCGCGCCCTGACCCAGGGCGGCGCCTTCAACGGCGTCGTCGCCGTCACGCTGCACCCCAGCTACTTCCAGGGCTTCTACAGCGCCGTGCTGAAGAACCCGAATGGCACTTCGGCGGCCCTCATGCGCAAGGACGGCGTCGTGCTTGTCCGCTCGCCCGATCCGGCGACGGTGCCCGCCGTCCTGCCCGCAGACTCGACCGTGATGCAGCTCATCGCGAGCGGTGCGGTCAGCGGTGAGACGTGGACGCGCCCGTCGCGGAACGGGATCTCCCGCCTGGTGGCCTTTCAGTCCGTGCCGGGAAGCAGCCTCGTCGTGACCTATGGTCGCGAGGCCGGTGCCGTATTGCAGCCGTGGTATTTCCACGTCGCGGTTATCGCCACCCTTGCGGCGTTGACGGCGGCCTCGCTGTTTTTCGCAGTGTGGGGCGCGACGGCACGCTACGAACGGGAACAGGCAAGCCTGCGCGCGCTCCTCGCCGAACAGGAACGCCGCCGCAAGGCCGAGGACGACCTCCAGAAGGCGCAGCGGCTGGAGGCGCTCGGTCGCCTCACCGGCGGACTGGCGCACGACTTCAACAACATCCTCGCCGGGCTGCTCGGCGCGTTGCAGATTCTGCGGCGCTACGTCAACGACCCGAAGGCGACGCAGGTCATCGACCACGGCATCGCCGCGGCCAACCGCGGCGCGCAGATCACCGCGCAGATGCTGACCTTCGCCCAGCGGCGCGCCACCGAGCTCAGCCCCGTGAACCTCACCGAGCTGGTCGCCGGACTGGACGACCTCATCCGGCGCACCGCCGGTCCGCTCGTGCGCGTGAGCTACGATATCGACCCAGCCGCAGCATCGGCGATGAGCGACCCTTCCCAGCTCGAGCTCGCCCTTCTCAATCTGGTCGCCAACGGCCGCGATGCGATGCCGCTTGGCGGCGAACTGGAGATCAGCGTCGCCAATGCCGAAGGTGGCGACGCCGAATATGTCGTCATCGCCATTCGCGATACCGGCACGGGCATGTCGGAGGAAGTACGCGCCCGCGCCTTCGAGCCATTTTTCACGACCAAGGCGCCCGGCAAGGGTTCCGGGCTCGGGCTCGCCAATGTCTACGGCATGGTCACGCAGGCCGGCGGCCGCGCGACTATCGATAGTGCCGAGGGCAAGGGCACGACCGTACATCTCTACCTGCCGAGGGCGGAGTCCCTGGCCAGGAGCGCCGGCAACGCGGTGACGGAAGCGACGCCGGTGGCGCCACACCTGCGCATCCTGCTGGTCGACGACGACAGCCTGGTGCGGGAAACGACCGAAGGCATGCTGCGCGATGCCGGGCACAGCGTCGCGTCGGTCGCCTCGGCGCGCGAGGCTCTCGATCAGCTGCAGGCGGGAGCCGACGTCGACCTGCTCGTCCTCGACTATGCGATGCCACTCATCAACGGCGCCCAGCTCGCGAGCGACGTGAAGCGGCTGCGGCCGCACCTGCCGATCGTCTTCATCACCGGCTACATGCGCGACGAAGGCCTGCGCGTCTGGGCGGAGACCGGGCATATCGTGCTGCAGAAACCGTTCAGCTTCGCGCAGCTCGCCACCGCGATGCGCGACGCGGTCGACAGCGCGGAGACCGCGGCGAAGATCGTGCCGCTGTCGAACCGGGCCTGATCGGAAAGGTGGAGGGGAAGGGATTGGTTGCGGGGGCTGGATTTGAACCAGCGACCTTCAGGTTATGAGCCTGACGAGCTACCGGGCTGCTCCACCCCGCGCCAATCGGGAAGCGCAGTGGGAGAACCCAAGCGACGCCTCGAACGCGGCGTTGATATAGCCGCTTGAGGCCGGCATTTGAAGGGCAGAATGCTCCGCGAGCCGATTTTTATTTCGCCGGGAAACGCAGATTCCGGCCGAGTCTGAGCTGTAGCGGGACGATCGCCTGCCCGGCGCGCGTTATCACAACGTCGGGCAGCGGCTGCAGATCGTCGAAATAGGGCGCGACGGTGCTCCAGTCGGTATCCGCCAGGCCGACCATCACGACGTCATGCCCGCTCCATGACGACTGGTCGGTGCGGAAGGCGAACCCGCGCGCATCGGAACAGAGGCAGAGCACCGGGACATCGGGGCCGAGCGCATAGCTGACCTTGCCGGCGATCGTCCAGTGTGGTGCGCCGACCGCAATTCCCTCTGCCGGCAGCCCCTGTTTGGCAAGCGCCGGCGCGAGCTCGCGCCAGTCGACCAGATCGACGGTCGGGTCGATGCCGGGATGCGCCGCGATGACCGATGGCGGCACGAACACGCCGCGCCACGTCTGCAGCGCGAACGCCGTGAGCAGCATGGCGAACACCGCCGCCACCGCTGCCATGTAGCCGTGCGCGAAGCGCGGGCGCCGCGCCGAAAGCGCCGCCGCGTCGCGGCCGAAGAGCGGGATCGCGAACAGCCAGCCCGGCATCGTCCAGTGCGGCAGCCCGCCCGACCACAGGGCGATGATCGTGAACACCGCGATCGGCCCGATTGCGGCCAGCGCCAACAGCCACCCTCGCGGGTCGCGCGAACCGCGCGCGAGCTGGGCCACGAGCGAGATCGCGAAGGGAATGCCCAGCCACGGCGTGAGATAGGCGAGCTGCCCGCCGAGATCGGTCAGCGCCCGGGCGAGCGAGATCCCGGCGCCTTCCGCCCGCCCCGCCTGAAAGGCGATGCCGGCCCAGCCGTGCGTCGCGTTCCAGACAAGCGCCGGCGAGAGCACGACGAGCGCCACGATGGCCGCCAGCCACGGGCCCGCGGTGGCGAGGTGGCGGCGAACCGGCGGCGTCGTGGCCAGCCAGACGAACACCGCGAGCGGAAAGAACGCCGCGTTGAATTTCGACAGCAGCGCAAGGCCCGTAAGCAGCCCCGCCGTCAGCCACCAGCCGGTCGGCCGCGTCGCGCCCTCATCGGTGGCGCGGACGACGGCGATGGCCGCGGCGAGAAGGAAGAAGATCGCCGGCCCATCGGGCAGGAGCCAGCTTCCGTCGGCCAGCGTGAAAACGGG
>JBEHXS010000140.1:0-6990 GCA_048498575.1 Pseudomonadota bacterium | reverse complement strand
GGCGCCGCGGATTGCCAGCATCGGCACGTTCTTGAGTGCCCCGAATTCGTCCCAGAGGGCAGGGACCGGGCGGTCGAAATCGATGCCGGCAAGCGTATCGGCAAGCGCTGGATCGTATTCGCTCACCGGCCGGCCATCGGCGTCGCCGTAGGTCAGGTGCGCGTAGTAATCCCAATCGGCATCCGTCCAGCGCGGGAAGGCGCCGCCGTGCAGCTTTTTCTGGATGCGCGCGGCGTCGTTCCAGTCGTCGGGCAGGGGCGTTGCGCCGATGTAGGCCTTGATGCGGGCCAGCCCTTGCGCCTCCAGCGCCGGACCGACGTCGTTCAGCACGAGGCCGGCGACAACGGCCGGCCGCAGCATGCCCATGATCATGCCGATGATGCCGCCGCGCGACGTGCCGACGATGACGGCGCGGGCGAGACCGAGCGCCGCCATGCCGTCGAGGATGTCGTTGGTTTCAGTCGCCGGATTGTAGCCGGTCCGGCGTTTGTCCCAGGCCGAGCGTCCGCGTCCGCGATAGTCGAAGGCGACCACGCGGCGCGGCCGGTGACGGTGGGTGGACAGATGAACCGCGAGCGCATCGAGGTCGCGCCCGGTGCGGGTTAGGCCGGGCAGGCAGACCACCGGCAGCCACGGCGAAAGACGGTCGCCGTAGTCGCGCGCGAAGAGTGCCAGCCCGTCGGCGCTCGTGTAGGTGACCTCGCGCGGCGGGGCTTCGGCAGCGTCTCTGGTTTCGGCCATGCGGCGTTATCGGGCGGTGAGACCCACCGCGTCAATCGATCTGGCCGCGGTGGAGATCCGCATCGATGGTGAGGGCGGACGAACCGAACCGGGCGCGATAGACCTCGAGGTTCTCCATGAGACGCTGGACGTAGTTCCGCGTCTCGGTGAAGGGAATCGACTCGATCCAGTTGACGACGTCGGTCTTGGGATCGCGCGGGTCGCCATACTGCTGCACCCACTGGTTCACGCGGCTGGCGCCGGCGTTGTAGGCGGCGAACGTCATGACGTACGAGCCGCCGAAATTCTGCACGAGATCGCCAAGATGGGCGGCGCCGAGGGTGGCGTTGTAGCCGGGGTCCGAGGTCAGGCGCGACTTGTCGTAGGGCAATCCAACCGCTTTGGCCGTGATCTTCGCGGTCGCTGGCATCAGCTGAAGGAGACCACGAGCGCCGGCGCTGGAGATCGCACCTGGATTGAAGGCGCTTTCCTGGCGGGCGACGGCGAAGACCACCGCGCGATCGACGCCCGGCGTGGCAGCTGTTTGCGGGATCGCGGTCGTCGGGAACGCGAGAGCATCCACGGGGACACCATGCGAGACGGCGGTCTTGGCGAGCTGGAGCGCAAGCTGATGGTTGCCCTCACCCTCGGCGAGGCCGGTCAGCAAGGCGATTTCACCGGGCGAGGTGATCTGGTCTGCGAGCGTGCGGAAGAAGATCGGCGTGCGGTCGTCGTAATCGACGGCCTCGAGGCGGCGGATGACCTTGACCAGCTCGCGCGCTTCGAAGTTCCGGCGATCGACGTCGCTCGGCGCCGGCGCCGGCGGCAGGCGCAACACCTTGCCGCCGAGCTTGGAGATGGCGAGCTGGCCGTAGAAGGTCGTCGGATAGGCCGCGGCCTGCTGGTACTGGGCAGCGGCGGTCGTGCGGTCGCCGGCGGCCTCGGCCGAGCGGCCCAGCCAATATTCGGCGCGCGACAGGCTGAGGGGCAGGGTGGAAATCGCGGCGATGTTGGCGAAGTGGCTGGTCGCGCTGACCGGGTCGTGGAGATATTCGAGCGCGTACCAGCCGGCATGGAATTCCGCCTCGGCTTTCATGCCGGCGGACTCGGCCGAGTGGCTGGCGGCGATCTGATAGGCGAGCCTGGCGTCACCGGCGGTGACCAGCGCGCGCGACAGAAGGCGGCGCTCCACCCACCATGTGTCGGGGTCTTCGAGCGCCTTGGCATCGCGGGGCGCCGTCTGGATCAGCTTGCCGGCGTCTTCGAGCCTGGCAAGCGTGCGGAGCGCGTCGACCTTGGTGTAGATCCAGAGCGGATCGCGCTTCAGGGCCGCGGGCAGCGCGTCGAGAGCGGCCATCGCCTTGGTGGACGAGCCCTTGATCTGCAGCGCCACGGCCTTGGCGAGAGCCTGCTGGTTCTTGTCGAGGTGCGCCGCGGTGCGCAGCCCCGCGGCCGAGTTGTCGGCGTAGAGCAGGCGGTCCATGCGCGCCTTGTGGTCGGCGGCGGTGAGCAGCGAGCCAAACTTCGAGACGACGGCGGTCTCCGTCGCTTGCGGGAAGTCGCTGTCGCGCCAGAACGGACGAATGATTGCCGCCGCAGCGTCGTTGCGTCCCTGCTCGAGGTACGCGGCGGCCAACATGATCTTGCCGTCATCGGAAACCGGCGTGCTGCCGCTCAGCGCCGCAATCACGCCCGCCGAACCAGGCTGCTCGCGCTTCAGCGCCTGCTCGAAACGGAGACGGATCAGGCTCTGCCCCGGCCAGTCGGCTACCTGCCTCTGCAGGCTGGCGATGCTGCCCGAAGGCACACCGGCGTAACCGCCGGTCGCGATCAGCCAGTCGACCAGCTTGAGATCGAGCTTGTCGGGGAGCGCGTAGGCGGCGGCCATCGCGCCGCCGGGATCGTTGTTGTCGAGGAGCTTGACCGCGAGCTGGAGGCCGGTCGCATTCGCCGGCGGAGCGCCCTTGGGCGGTGGCATCGGCGGCAGCCCGAGGCCGAGGTCCGGCGGAGTGCGGGCGGCCTCCGGAGCGTCGCTGTCCTCGGTCGCCTTCTCCTCGTCGCCGCCGTCGGCGATCAGGGCGCCGATTGCGTCGGTCGGATCGCTGGATGCAGCCGGCGGGTCGGCCGGCGCCGAAGCGGTGCGCTGGGGGCTCGGATAGGGGAGCGGGACGACGGCCGTCTTGACTGCCGGGGCCGGCTTGGCGGGCTTCTTGGCGCTGGCGGCAAGCGCGGGCACGGCAAAGGCAAGGGCGATCACGCCCGCAAGCAGGGCAAACCTCAACGATCCTGGCCGCCGGCTCGGTTCGCCGGGCAGTCTGGCTGCCATCGCCTGCTGGTCCCCTTCGACCGCGGCCGCCGATCGCGGCCGATCCACCAATCCGCGGGGCGCCCACCCGCGGCCATCACCCGTCGTTTGCGAGGCTAGTCGGCTACGGTGAACGATTGCTTGACGGGCCTTGCGTTCCGGCCCAAATCCTTGCCGCTCTCATGCGGCAGGACTATGGTCGCCGCCTTCATTCACGCGCCGCCCACGGGACACGCGGCGCCGACCCCGGGCAGTCCCCAATAAGCGCTGGATGCCGCTCCAATGTTCAAGGGTTCGATCACTGCGCTCGTGACGCCGATGGTGAACGGCAGCCTCGATGAGGATGCCTTCCGCTCGTTCGTCGAATGGCAGATCGAGGAGGGCACGCACGGGCTGGTGCCGGTGGGCACCACCGGCGAAAGCCCGACGCTCACCCATGACGAACACAAGCGGATGATCCAGATCTGCATCGAGGTCGCGGCGGGCAAGGTGCCGGTGATCGCCGGCGCCGGTTCCAACAACACGCGCGAAGCGATCGAGCTTTCCAAGTATGCCGAGAGCGCCGGGGCCGACGGGCTGCTCATCGTGACGCCGTACTACAACAAGCCCAACCAGGAAGGGCTCTACCAGCACTACAAGGCGATCAACGACGCGGTCGGCATCCCGATCTTCATCTACAACATCCCGCCGCGGTCGGTGATCGACATGAGCGTCGAGACGATGGCGCGCCTGTTCGAATTGAAGAACATCGTCGGGGTGAAGGATGCGACCGGCAGGATCGATCGCATCAGCCTGCAGCGCCAGGCGATGGGCGCGGATTTCATCCAGCTTTCCGGCGACGATTCGACGGCGCTTGCCGTCATGGCGCACGGCGGCCACGGCTGCATCTCGGTGACCTCGAACCTGGCTCCGAAGCTTCTCTCGGAGTTCCAGGAGGCGTGCCTGGCCGGCGACTACGCCAAGGCGCTCATCTACCAGGACCGGCTGATGCCGCTCCACCGCGCGCTGTTCCTCGAGCCGAACCCGGCGGGCGTGAAGTATGCGCTGTCGGTGATCGGCAAGATGCGCGACGACGTGCGCCTGCCGCTGGTCAGGGTGTCGGACGCGACCAAGACAGAGATCCGCGAAGCCATGGTGCACGCGGGGCTCATCAACTAACGCGATGGCCGCAAAAAAAGAGACGCCGAGCCGCATTGCGGCAGTAAACCGCCGTGCCCGCTTCGATTACGAGATCGGGCAGGTTTACGAAGCGGGCATCGCGCTTACCGGCACCGAGGTGAAGTCTCTGCGCGAGGGGCGGTCGAACATCGCGGACGCCTACGCCGGCGAGAAGGGCGGGGAGCTGTGGCTCTACAACGCCTACATCCCCGAATACCTGCAGGCCAACCGCTTCAATCACGAGACTCGCCGGCCGCGGAAGCTCCTGCTGCACCGGCGCGAGATCAGCCGGCTGGTCGGCGCGGTTGACAAGGAAGGCATGACGATCGTGCCGCTCCGCGTCGTCTTTAACGACCGCGGTCGGGCAAAGATCGAGCTCGCGGTGGCGCGCGGCAAGAAGCTGCACGACAAGCGCGAGACCGAGCGCAAACGGGACTGGGGGCGCGAGAAGGCCCGCGTCATGCGCGAGAAGGGATGACGTCGGAGCTGCTGGAGGCCGAGACCTGTCTTCGCGATGCCTGGCCGGCGGCGGACGACGTCGACTGCCACGGCTGGCGTCTCAGGGCGACTGCCGGCGGTTACGTCCGCGCCAATTCGGTCTGGCCGGGCATGTTCAACGGCGAGATCGCGACGGCCATCGCCGAGGCGGAAGCCTTCTATGCGACGCGCGGACTGTCGGCCCGCTTTCAGGTGTTCGATACGGCGGAGCCGGCGGGCCTCGATGCGGCGCTAGCCGAGCGTGGATACGCGAGCGACCCGCCATGCTCGACACTGGCCAAGCCTGTCGCCGGATCCGCGGCGGCCGGCGATGTGGTCCTGACCGCCGAACCGACGGCGTCGTGGCTTGGCGTGTACGAGCCGCTCCAGTCCGCGGAGAGAGCGGCCGAGCTTCCCGGCATCCTGGCGCGGCTTCCGCGGGACCACGTGTTCCTCGTCGCGCACGCCGGCGGCGGCGCGGTCGCTGTCGCTTTGGCAGTCAACATCGCCGGGACCGTGGCGATCGATTGCGTCGCGACTGATCCGCAGGCACGGCGGACGGGCGCGGCGACGCGCGTCATGCTGGCCGCCGACGCATGGGCGATGAATCGCGCCGCGCGCCGGCTCGTGCTTCACGTCGTCGACGCCAATCATGCGGCGGCGGCCTTATACGCAAGGCTCGGATACGCGCGCGTGTCCGGCTACCACTACCGCGTCAGGTGACGTTGTCTTCCAGCGCGTCTTCCTCGGCGTCGCCGGGGTCGATGCCGAAGGCGTCGAGGCCCTCGGCGAGATAGTCGGCGAGCAGCGGCATGCCGAGGAGATAGCGCTCGGTGCGCGTGCCGCGCTCGCTTCTTGCCGTCTCGCGGGCGGCTTCCCAATCCTCGATGTCGTAAGTGCCGCGGCCGACCCAGGCGAGGGCGACCAAGTCGGTTTCCTCGTCTTCGTTCAGGCCGCGGACGAAGCCCACGATCTCAGCCACGTCTGAGTCGCCCTCCCGGTTGTCGGTCAGCTCCTCCTCGTCGTCATCGCTAGTGTCGGCGGCATCGTTCGACGGCGAGACCTTGGAATCGAAGGCGCGCGCCTTGAGAATGAGCCACCCGACCTTCTGGGGGTCGATCTGCAGTTCGGGCATGACGAAACCTCCGCCGGTGTAGGGATGAACCATAACCGGCGAGACGGCAAAAGGTTCAGTCGGATGCTAGCCGGGTCCGGATGGCCTCGAATACCGCACGGAACATCGGCTCCGTGAGCACGCCGGTGTTCGTGTTGTAGCGCGAGCAATGATAGCTGTCGTGCAGCGTCAGCCCGGGGCGGACGCGATGGATGGCGCCGTGCGCGAACGGCACTGCGCTCCGCTTCAGGCCGAGCGCCGAAACCGCGCTGTCGTGGGCGATGCGGCCCAATACCAGTATCGCCGCAAGGTTGGGCATCTCCGTGAGCGTCGCCACCAGAAAGCGCCGGCAGGTGGCGATCTCGACCGGCAGCGGCTTGTTCTGCGGCGGGACGCAGCGGACGGCGTTGACGATCGCGGTGTCGACCAGCTTCAGGCCGTCGGCGGGATCGGCGCGGTACTCGCCCTCCGCAAAGCCAAAGTCGAGCAGGGTGCGATAGAGGAGATCGCCGGCGTAATCGCCCGTGAACGGCCGGCCGGTGCGGTTGGCGCCGCGCAGGCCCGGCGCGAGGCCGACGATGGCCAGCCGCGCATTCGCGTCGCCGAAGCTCGACACCGGCGCGTTGTGCCAGCCCGGCTCCTTCGCCCGCCATTCCTCGCGGAAGGCAACCAGCCGCGGGCAGAGCGGGCAGTCATGGCCGGGATTCGCGTCCGGCAGTGCGGCGAAATCCATTGGCGAGAGAGGGACCGTCAGGCGGCGCCTTCGTCCTCGAATTCGTCGCGGAAGGAATCGGTCTGGGCGCGCTCGGCCTGCCGGGCCTGCCGCTCGGCCGGGTCGCGGCCGACGCGGGCCTGGAGCGTGACCAGGTCGATGAAGTTGTCGGCCTGACGGCGGAGTTCATCGGCGATCATCGGCGGCTGGGTGGCCAAGGTCGAAACCACCGTCACCTTGCGGCCCTTGCGCTGCACTGCCTCGACCAGCGAGCGGAAGTCGCCGTCGCCGGAAAACAGGACGAAATGGTCGATTGCGTCCGCCATCTCCATGACGTTGACCGCGAGCTCGATGTCCATGTTGCCCTTGATCTTGCGGCGGCCGGTCGCGTCGACGAATTCCTTCGTCGGCTTGGTCACGACCGTATAGCCGTTGTAGTCCAGCCAATCGATCAGCGGGCGGATCGAGGAATACTCCTGCTCCTCGGCCAGCGCCGTGTAGTAG
>JBEHXS010000139.1:0-7031 GCA_048498575.1 Pseudomonadota bacterium | reverse complement strand
GGCCACCACGCGCGCACGCCAAAGACGGCGCGGTGGTAGAGGACTACCCCGACGACCGGCAGTACGGCCGCGGCAGCGAGTAGCAGGCGCCCGACCACGTGCACTGGCAGGACGTGCATCAGCGGCGGGCCGACAAGATCGATGGCAAGATTCGGAAGGATCTGCCAATGCGGCGCATACATTGCCGAGAGCGCCGGATCGCCGGCCCCGAACGCCAGGACGTAGAGCCGCGCCAGGTGGTTGGGGTAGTCGAGCA
This sequence comes from Pseudomonadota bacterium, assembly GCA_048498575.1. Taxonomy (GTDB): domain Bacteria; phylum Pseudomonadota; class Alphaproteobacteria; order Rhizobiales; family Kaistiaceae; genus DASZQY01. The sequence continues at coordinate 6,775 of JBEHXS010000139.1, read as the reverse complement.
CCGGCGGAACGTCGACGAGGAAAAACGGCAAGGCGAGCGCGACAAACACGCCGGCAAACGCGAGCCACCAGGCTCGCGCGCTCCATGGCCCGCTTCCTATTTCCCCCGCCACCGGCCGCATTGGCGGCGAGTGTACGAGATTCGCGCTCCCTCTGCAGGGACGCCGGCGAATGCGGCTTGGCCGCGCCTTGCCTTTCCGCCGAGGCGCCGCTAGGCCAGCGCGGGAAATCCAGCGACTGGGAGCCTTTCTGAAAATGCCGACTCACAACCTTCTGCTTCTTCCCGGCGATGGCATCGGCCCGGAGGTGATGGCCGAGGTGAAGCGCGTGATTGCCTTCTTCAACCAGGAAGGCGCCGGCTTCGAGTACGAGGAGGATCTCGTCGGCGGGTGCGCCCACGACGCGCACGGCAAGGCGGTCTCCGAGGCGACCATGAAGAAGGCGCTCGCCGCCGACGCGGTGATCTTCGGCGCCGTCGGCGGGCCGAAGTGGGACAAGGTGCCCTACGACGTGCGGCCCGAGGCGGGGCTACTGCGGCTCCGCAAGGACCTCGAGCTGTTCGCCAACCTCCGTCCGGCGATCGTTTATCCGGCGCTCGCCGACTCCTCCTCGCTGAAGCGCGAGCTGGTCGAGGGTCTCGACATCGTCATCGTGCGCGAACTGACCGGTGGCGTTTACTTCGGCGAGCCGAAGACGATCACCGACATCGGCAACGGCCAGAAGCGCGCCATCGACACGCAGGTCTACGATACCTACGAGATCGAGCGCATCGCCCGCGTCGCCTTCGACCTCGCCCGCACGCGGCGGAACAAAGTGACGTCGATGGAAAAGCGCAACGTGATGAAGTCCGGCGTGCTGTGGAACGAGGTAGTGACCGCCACCCACACGCGCGAATATCCGGACGTGACGCTGGAGCACATGCTGGCCGACGCCGGCGGCATGCAGCTCGTGCGCGCGCCGAAGCAGTTCGACATCATCGTCACCGACAACCTGTTCGGCGACATGCTCTCCGACGTTGCGGCGATGCTGACCGGCTCGCTCGGCATGCTGCCCTCGGCCTCGCTCGGCGCCCCCGACGCCAGGACCGGCAAGCGCCGGGCCCTTTACGAGCCGGTGCATGGCTCGGCGCCGGATATCGCCGGCAAGGGCATCGCCAATCCGATCGCCATGCTGGCCTCGCTCGGCATGGCGCTGCGCTATTCCTTCGGCATGGGCGAAGCCGCCGATCGCGTCGACGCGGCGATCGCAACCGTTCTCGAACAGGGCTATCGCACGGCCGACATCTGGAGCGAGGGCACGAAAAAGGTCGGCACCACCGAGATGGGCGACGCCGTGCTCGCCGCGCTGGCCGCATGACGATCGTCTACGACAATCGTGGCCTGTGGCGGCGGAACGCCGGCCTGATCGCGGTCGTCGTCTTTGCCATGCTGTGGGGGGTGTGGGAGCTCTGGCACGCCGCCCACGGCGGTGATGCTTCGACCGGCTCGACGTTCGGCGTCCTTTTCCTCGCCGGCGGTGCCTATTCCTTCTATCAGCTGTGGAGCGAGCAGCGCGACGTCGTCACCAGCATCGAACGTGACGCCGCCGGCGCTCTGACGATCACGGCCTGGCGACTGCAGGGACCGCTCCGGCTGACCGGGCCGTTCACCAACTGGCGGCCGCATGTGAAGCTGAGCGGGCGCACGCGCCAGCTCCTGCTCTACGTCGATGCTGCCGGCTACCCGCGGCCGCTCCGCTTCGAGCTCGGACCGAAAAGCGACCTCGCCGGCCTGCGCACGATCGCACCGGAGGTGATGGCCGAATATGAGGCCATGGCGGCAGGCAAGAGCGAGGCAAGCTGACGCTCGCGCCTAGAGCGCGTCGACCAAGAGCTTGACGTTCAGCACCACGATCATCGCCGCGACCACCCACGCCAGCGCCGCCACCGGCCGGCCGATGGCGAAGCGCCCCATCTTGCGCTTGTCGCTGACGAACAGGACGAGCGGGATGACCGCGAAAGGAAGCTGCATCGACAGAATGACCTGGCTGAGCACGAGGAGCTTGCCGGTACCGGCCTCGCCGTAGAGCGCCGTCACCGCGATGACCGGGATGATGGCGATGCCCCGAGTCAACAGCCGCCGCGCCCATTGCGGCAGGCGGAGCCGCAAGAAACCTTCCATCGCGATCTGGCCGGCAAGCGTCGCCGTGACCGTCGAGTTGACGCCCGAGGCGAGCAACGCCACCGCGAACAGGATGGAGGCGATGCCGAGGCCAAGCAGCGGGGCCAGGAGCTCGAAGGCCTTGCCGATGTCGGCGACATCCTGGTGGCCACTTTCGTGGAAGGCGACGGCGGCGACGATCAGGATCGCGGCGTTGACGAACAGCGCCAGCATGAGCGCGATGGTCGAATCGACCGTCGCCCATTTGATCGCGTTCCGCTTGCCGTCGTCGGTGCGTTCGTAGGCGCGCGTCTGCACGATCGAGGAGTGCAGGTAGAGATTATGCGGCATGACGGTGGCGCCGATGATGCCGATCGCGACATAGAGCATCGCCGGATTGGTGACGATCTGCGGCGAGGGAACGACGAGCGCATGCAGCAGCGTGCCGACCGGCGGCGCCGCGGCGATGATCTGGATGGCGAAGCAGCCGAAGATGACCACGAGTAACGCGACGATGAACGCTTCGAGGAAGCGGAAGCCGCGGCTCATCAGGAACAGCAGTACGAACGCATCGAGCGCCGCGATCAACGCGCCGATGATGAGCGGAATGTGGAAGAGAAGCTGGAGCGCGATCGCCGTGCCGATGACCTCGGCGAGGTCGCAGGCAATGATCGCGAGCTCGCAGGCTAGGTAGAGCAGCAGGTTGACCGGGCGGGGAAAGCTGTCCCGGCACGCCTGGGCAAGATCGCGGCCGCTGGCGATGCCGAGGCGGGCCGCGAGCGCCTGGAGCAGGATTGCCATCAGGTTGGACAGCATGATGACGAAGAGCAGCGTGTAGCCGAAGGACGCCCCACCGGCGAGGTCGGTCGCCCAGTTGCCCGGGTCCATGTAGCCGACCGAGACCATGTAGCCCGGGCCCATGAAGGCGAAGAGCTGGCGGAACCAGACCGCCCCACGCGGTACCGCCACGGTCGAGTTGGATTCGGGCAGGCTTGGCCGATCGCCAACGCGGGTAAAACGCCAGCCGGAAACCGGCTTCTCCGCAGCGACCTCGCCTGTCGATTCCTCGTTCAGCATCCCGTCCTGCAAATGATAATGCGAACTATTCTCAATTTCATATAGCCGCGAAGACGCGACGTAACAAGCGGCATCGCGACATTGGCCTCAGAAGGTTAGCGGCGCATCAAAGCACGAAGCCCGGCACGAGGCCGGGCTTCGCACAAAGCGGTGATGCTCCGAAGGCTATTGCCAGGTCACGTAGTTGATCGTCAGCTTCTTCGGCACGGCGGCGGTCAGGCCGACGATACGGAACTGGCTGACGCGGCCGTCGCCCGTCGCCGCGCAGACGTAGCTACCCGGGGGCAGCGACAGGAGCGACACCGCGCCGGTGCCGAACGACTCGGCCGAGCAGCCGTCGTAGCCGCGGTTGCTCTTGTCGCCGACAGCGAGCTGCGCGCCGTTGATCGGCTTGAGCAAGAGCTGCGTCGCCGTCACCGCCTGGAACCAGACATCGGCATTGTTGCTCGTCGTGAGTGCGCCGGTGTCGAGGTCGATCATGTAGGTCTGGGGTATGGCAACGGTGCCAGTAGAAAACACCGGCTGGCTACCGCCACCGCCGCCGCCACCACCGCCACCCGCCGACCAGGTCGTGTGGTCGAGGTAGAGGGTCATCGGGATCGGCAGGCCCGGAACGCCGTTGATGTTGACGATGTGGATGCGGCCGTAGTTGCCATCACTGGTTTGCACGCACAGCCACACGCCCGCCGGAAGCTGTGTCTGCAGGATCGGCGCCGGCGAATAGGGCGCGCTCTGACAATCGGCAAAGGTCGGCACATGAGTGCCCTGCGGACTGAGCTTTGCGCCGCTCATCGGCTCGAAGGTACGCAGGAACGGATTGTCGGCCCGCAACCGGATATCGGGCGCTCCGCCGGCGTCGAGATCGGCATTGCCGCCGTCGGACAGCGTCAGCGGGCCGTCGGAGACGATCGTCGGGCCTGGAGGTGCCGCCGTATCGCAGCTGAACTTGCGACCTTGAATCTTGATGCAGGTCTGGGTGATCGGCACCGGCCGTTGCACCGTGCCCGCCGCGCCGTAGATACAGGTGAGCACCTGCTGGCCGCTCGACGTATCGACCTTGTAGTCGGTCACGCCGCTGACCGTGGAGTTGGTCGACCAGCCCGGCGCCAGCGGCTCCGCGATGGTGCGCGTCGCCTGTGGCAAGGGACAGGAAATGATAGTGGCGGCATTGGCCGACAGTGCCGAAGCGACTATCGCCCCGGTCGCAAGTGCCAGGATGCGTAGCAGGCTGCGCATGATGGAAGTTCCTCCCGTTGCGGCCGAGTGGCCGGATTGGCGTGCAGCCTATGCTTAGCGGGCTGAAGCTGCGATGAACGCCGCCACAGGGGGTGTCGTTGACTCTCTTCGGCTTTCGCGTACAAGAAACGCCGGTTTTCCAAGGGTTGTCGATGGCTCCCGTCCGCACCACCTTTGTCTCTGACGCCGCTCCGGTGCTTACCGGCGCGCCAAAAACCACGACGAAAATCACCAAAATCGGATAAGCCTCGCGTCGCCGCTCGGGTCTCTCTCGCGGGCTGGCCGGCGAGCCCAAGGACGAGAGAGACGGAGTGACGGCTATGGGTTTCAAGGTCGCGGTGGTTGGCGCCACCGGCAACGTCGGGCGCGAGATGTTGTCCGTGCTGGACGAGCGCGGCTTCCCCGCCGACGAGGTGGTAGCGATCGCCTCGCGCCGCAGCCAGGGGACGGAAGTCTCCTACGGCGACGGCCTGCTCAAGGTGAAGGCGCTCGACAACTACGACTTCTCCGACACCGACATCGCGCTGATGTCGGCCGGCGGTTCCGTCGCCAAGGAGTGGGCGCCGAAGATCGCCGCCGAGGGCTGCATCGTCATCGATAATTCTTCCGCCTGGCGCTACGACGCCGACGTGCCGCTGATCGTGCCGGAAGTGAACGCCGACGCCATCGTCGGCTTCCGCAAGCGCAACATCATCGCCAACCCGAACTGCTCGACCGCGCAGCTCGTCGTCGCGCTGAAGCCGCTGCACGACCGCGCCACCATCAAGCGCGTCGTCGTCGCCACCTACCAGTCGGTTTCCGGCGCCGGCAAGGAAGCCGCCGACGAGCTCTTCACCCAGACGCGCGCCGTGTTCGTTTCCGACCCGCTTGAAAACAAGAAGTTTCCGAAGCGCATCGCCTTCAACGTCATCCCGCAGATCGACGTCTTCCAGGACGACGGCTTCACCCGCGAGGAATGGAAGATGGTGGTCGAGACCAAGAAGATCCTCGACCCGAAGATCAAGCTGGTCGCGACCTGCGTGCGCGTGCCGGTGTTCGTCTCGCACTCGGAGGCCGTGGCGGTCGAGTTCGCCAATCCGATAACCGCCGACGAGGCGCGCGACATCCTGCGCGAGGCGCCGGGCTGCCTGGTGATCGATAAGCGCGAGCCCGGCGGCTACATCACGCCCTACGAGGCCGCCGGCGAGGACGCGACCTACATCAGCCGCATCCGCGAAGACCCGACGGTCGACAACGGGCTTATGCTGTGGGTGGTCTCCGACAACCTCAGGAAGGGCGCGGCGCTGAACGCCGTCCAGATCGCCGAGGTGCTGGTCAACCGCAAGCTGATCCAGCCGAAGCGGAAGGCGGCGTAGCCGGCTCGCGCTTCACAGCCATGGCCACCACGAGCGGCGCCCGCCACTGGGGAGGCTTCATCCTCTCCGGCGGCACCGCTTTCGTGGTCGACGCCGGGATCACCACCCTCCTCGTCCATTTCGGTCTCGACCGTTTTGTCGCGCGCCTGATCGGCATTGCAGTGGCGATGGTCGTCGCCTGGCTGATGCACCGGCGCGTCACCTTCGCCATGGACGCCGGCGCCTCGTGGAGCGAGTTCTTGCGTTTCGCCACGGTCGCGGCGAGCGCCAACGCGCTGAACTTTGTCGTCTACAGCCTGCTCCTCGTCGTCTTCCCGGCGCTGCGAGTGATCGTCGCGATCGTCATCGCAACCGCTATCGCGACGATCTGCTCCTACGCCGGGTTCAGGCTGGGCGTTTTCCGCGAGCCCCCCACCCCACAGTAGGCTTTCGGGAATCTACGCCGGCGTGAGCGTCACTCCGCTGCCGTCGCCAAGAAAAGCGTCCTGACCGGCGGCAAGCGGGAGCTCGTCCTCACCCATCGCCACTGCCTGCTCCGCCAGTCGCGATACCGCCCCGGCGGCGCGGGCGACGGACGTGCCCGGCGTCTTGCCGCTCAGCCGGTGACCGAGATAGAGCGCGGCGAACAGATCGCCGGTGCCCTTCGGCGTCTTCGCCACGGCCTTGTGCCGCGCGAGCTGCACGGCGCCATCGGCGAGCACGACCGAGGTGATCTCCGTCGGCGAGGCGAGCGCCGAGGTCACAACCACTTCGCGCGGCCCTAGCTTCGCAGCGGCGGCGATCACCGCCGCCTGGTTTTCCGGGGTGGTGCCGGTAAGCCAGCCGAGCTCGAAGCGGTTCGGCGTCGCGATATCGGCGAGCGGCAGCAACCGGTCGCGCGCTTTGGCCGCGAGCCCTGCCGACACGAACAGCGTGTCGTTGTCGCCGATGTCGGGGTCGTAGAGGAAGCGCGCGGCGGGGTTAACCGCCT
>JBEHXS010000138.1:0-7044 GCA_048498575.1 Pseudomonadota bacterium | reverse complement strand
AGGCGACGTGGATTTCTCCATCACCGCCGTCCTGCCGGAGCTGGTGCTTGCCGTAGGCGCGCTGGCGCTGCTCATGATCGGCGTCTTCAGCGGCGATCGTGCCGTGCCGCTGGTCACCTGGCTGTCGGTCGCGGTTATCGTCCTTGCGGCGTTCGGCCTCCTCGCCGAACCGCCGTCGGGCACCGCCTTCAGCGGCTCGTTTATCTTCGATTCGTTCGGCCACCTGATGCGGTTTCTCATCCTCATCGGCTCCGGCGTGGCGATCGTGATGTCCGCCCGCTACTTCAAGGCCGAGAAGATCGAGCGGTTCGAGTACCCGGTGCTCATCGTCATCGCCACGCTCGGCATGCTGCTGATGGTCTCGGCCGACGATCTCATCGCCCAATACCTCGGCCTCGAGATGCAGTCGCTGGCGCTCTACGTCGTCGCCGCGATCAACCGCGACTCGGTCAAATCGACCGAAGCGGGCCTCAAATATTTCGTCCTCGGCGCGCTCTCGTCTGGCATGCTGCTCTACGGCGCCTCGCTGGTGTACGGCTTCACCGGCCAGACCACCTTCAGCGGCATCGAGCAGGTGCTGGCCGCGGGCGGGGGCAGCAAGCTCGGTCTCGATTTCGGCATCGTGTTCCTGATCGCCGGCCTCGCCTTCAAGGTTTCGGTCGTGCCGTTCCACATGTGGACGCCGGACGTCTACGAGGGGGCGCCGACGCCGGTCACGGCGTTCCTCGCCGCCGCGCCCAAGGTCGCCGCCATGGGCCTCTTCGTCCGCGCCATGGAAGGGCCGTTCCCGACGCTCACTCACGACTGGCAGCAGATCATCGTCTTCATCTCGATCGCTTCGATGGTGCTCGGCGCCTTCGCCGCCATCGGCCAGCGCAACATCAAGCGCCTGATGGCCTATTCGTCTATCGGCCACATGGGCTATGCGCTCGTCGGCCTCGCCGCCGGCACGGCCCAGGGCGTCGAGGGCGTCATCCTCTACATCATCATCTACTTCGCCATGACCCTCGGCACCTTCGCGGTCATCCTGTCGATGCGTCGCGCCGGGGGGCAAGTCGAGAACATCGACGATCTCGCCGGCATGTCGCGCACCCATCCGGTCCAGGCATTCATGCTGGCGGCTCTGTTCTTCTCGCTCGCCGGCATCCCGCCGCTCGCCGGCTTCTTCGCCAAGTTCTACGTCTTCCTGGCGGCGGTGCAGGCCGGCCTTTACCCGCTTGCCGTCATCGGCGTGCTGGCCAGCGTGGTCGGCGCCTATTACTATCTGCGCATCGTCAAGATCATGTACTTTGACGATCCGGCCGAACGCTTCCAGCCGATGGCGCCGGAGCTTCGCGTCATTCTCGGTGCGAGCGGCCTGTTCACGCTGCTCTATATCTTCTTTGCCGGTCCGATCGGCAGCGTCGCAGAGGTTGCGGCCAAGTCGCTTTTCTAGGAGGCGTTCCGCGATGGCGGCTGATCTTCCGGATGGGTACCGCCGCGAAGACCACGCCGCGCTTGCCTCCACCAACGCCGAGGCGCTCGTCCGCGCCCGTGCCGGCGATCCCGGCAACCTCTGGATCACGGCGCGCGAGCAGACATCCGGTCGTGGCCGCCGTGGTCGCGCGTGGACGACGGGCGAGGGGAATCTCGCCGCCTCGCTTCTCCTCATCGACCCGGCGCCGGCGGCGGTTGCCGCCACACTCTCCTTCGTCGCCGGCGTCGCGCTCCATCGCGCCGCCTGCGATCTCGCCGGGCCGGCTCTCGCGCCGCGTCTCGGGCTCAAGTGGCCAAACGATCTCCTCGCCGATACCGGCAAGCTCGCCGGCGTCCTGATCGAAGGCGACAAGTTGCCCGACGGTCGCCTCGCGGTTGTCGTCGGCGTCGGTGTCAATTGCGTCTCGCACCCCGATATCGCGGGTCCGGTCGCGGCGATCGACTTCGCTTCTCTCGGCGTCCGGATTGACCCGGACGCGCTGTCTGTCCGGCTCGCTGTCCGGATGGCCGAGGCGATCGCCCTCTGGCGGCGCGGCGCGAACTTCGCGGCCATTCGCGAGGCCTGGCTGGCGCGGGCCGGAGGGCTCGGCCAGCCGATCCGGGTAACGCTGTCGGATCAAAGCGTTGACGGCCGCTTCGAGGATCTGGACGACGACGGCCGCCTGGTCCTCCTTGCCCCCGATGGTCGGCGCCAGCGTGTCAGCGCCGGCGACGTCTTCTTCCCGGCTCTGTCCGGCTAGTCCGGGATGCCGTCCGCCCCCAAGGATGAGCTGGTCTTCATTCCGCTCGGCGGAGTGGGCGAAATCGGCATGAACCTAGGTATTTATGGCTATGGTCCGCGCCATAACCGGACCTGGCTCGCGGTCGACTTCGGCGTCGCCTTCGCCCACGCCAATCTGCCCGGTATCGATTTGATTTTCCCCGATATTTCGTGGCTGGAGGAGCAGCGCACCAGCCTCGCGGGCATCGTCATAACCCACGCCCACGAGGACCATTTCGGCGCCCTCATCGACCTCTGGCCGCGGCTCCGCGTCCCGGTCTACGCCACCGCCTTCACCGCCCATCTTCTGGCCGCGAAAATGGCCTCCGAACCGGGCAGCGAGCTGATCCCGATCCATCAGGTAAGTGCCGGAGATCACATCGAAATCGGCCCGTTCGACGTCGAGTACATCAACGTCGCGCACTCGATCCCGGAATCGAATGCGCTGGCCATTACCACGCCCCTGGGGACCGTCCTGCACACCGGCGACTGGAAGCTCGACGACACCCCGACGGTCGGCCTCCCGACCGACGCCGCTCGCCTCAAGGCATTGGGCGAGCAGGGGATTCTGGCGATGGTCGGCGATTCTACCAACGCCGTCCGCGATGGCCGCAGCCCGAGCGAAGCCGAAGTCGAGCGCGAACTCTTCGCCATCGTCAAGGAAGCCAAGGGCCGCGTGGGTTTCACGACCTTCGCCTCCAACATCGGCCGCATCAAATCGATCGCCCTTGCCGCCAAAGAGGCCGGCCGGCAGGTCGTCATCAGCGGCCGCGCCGTCCGCCGCGCCATCGATGTCGCGACCGAGCTCGGCATGCTCGAAGGCATCCCGCCGTTCCTGGACGAGGAGACCTTCCAGCACCTGCCGCGCGAGCGGGTGGTCGTCATCCTCACCGGCAGCCAGGGCGAGCCGCGCGCCTCGCTCGCGCGGGTGGCGATCGAGGAACACCCGCGCATCGAGCTAAGTCCCGGCGATACCTTGGTTTTCTCGGCGCGCGCCATCCCCGGCAACGAGATGGAAATCAACGCGATCATCAACGCACTGACCACGCGCCACATCCACGTCATCACCGATCGCGACCGGCTGGTGCATGTCTCGGGACATCCGCGGCGGGGCGAGATGGTCGAGATGTACACATGGGTGAAGCCCGCGATCGCGATCCCGGTACACGGCGAGGCGGTGCATCTCGCCGCCCACGCCAATCTCGCGCGCGAACTCGGCGTGCCTACCGTGATCGAGACCCGGAATGGCGCGATCGTGCGGCTGGCGCCGATGCCGGCCGGCCCGATCGGCGAGATCGAGACCGGGCGGATCTACAAGGACGGCCGCCTGATCGGCGACTACGACGAAGTCGGCGTCGCCGAGCGCCGTCGCCTTTCCTTCGGCGGCCACATCGTCGTGGCGCTCGTCATCGACGCGAAGGGCGAGCTGCTGGCCAATCCGGAGATCAGCCTGACCGGCATCCCGCTGCACGACGCCAGCGGGCGGCCGATGGAAGAGACCGTCCTCAATGCCATAAACGGGGCGATCGATTCGATGCCGCGCCCGCAGCGGCGCGATCCCGACGTGGTCACCGAGGCAATCCGCCGCGCGGCACGAGGCGCGGTGGCGGAAACGTGGGGAAAGAAGGCAGTTTGCACCGTGCTGGTCACGGTCGTATGACCGCCGCATGATCGGTCGCCTCAATCATGTCGCCATTGCCGTGCCCGATATTTTAGCGGCCGCGGCGCTCTACCGCGACACGCTTGGAGCAAAGGTGTCCGAACCGGTCGAGCAGGCGGAGCATGGCGTGACGACGGTGTTCGTGGAGCTGCCCAACACGAAGGTTGAGCTGATCACGCCGCTTGGCGATCGCTCGCCGATCCGGGCGTTCCTCGACCGCAATCCGGCAGGCGGCATCCATCACATCTGCTACGAGGTACAGGACGTGCGGCGCTCCGCCCGTGAGCTGACGTCACGCGGGGCGCGCGTGCTTGGCGACGGCGAGCCCAAGATCGGGGCGCACGGCAAGCCGGTGGTCTTCGTCCACCCCAAGGATTTCCTCGGCACGCTCATCGAGCTCGAGCAGGCGTAGGCGATGAAGCCGCTCACCATCGTCGCCATCTATTTCGTCGTCTGGTGGATCGTCATCTTCGCCGTGCTGCCGTTTGGCATCCGCACCCAGGATGAAGCCGGCGAAGTAACGCTCGGCACGACGGCGAGCGCGCCGCTGCGGCCGCGTCTCGTGCGCGTCGCGATCATCAATACGATCGTGTCGGCGATCCTGGTGTTTGTTTTCTGGCTGGTCGTCGAGCACTACCAATTGTCGCTCGAGGACTTCGCGCACTTGTTCGACGCCAAATAAAAAAGCAAGGCCTTTCGGCCTTGCTCATCGAGTTCCGCGTCCTATCCCTTCGTTGCCAAATCCGATCGCTCAGCAGGCTGGCTGGCGTTCCAGTTCCGGACTTTGCGGCAGCAGCCCGTTAAGGCGCGCCCGAAGGGACCTTCCTCCCAAGACTTAGACCGCGATGCCTTATTATCGGGGCGGGTCTTTAAGACCTCTTCGTCCCTGTTTTATTGAGGCGACCCTACCTAACCTCTGGTCGCTTGTCATCAATTTGTGCAGCTATCGCCCGAAATTTTTGCACAAAATCGGTCTTTCACGACAAATGGTTTCCGTTCTTACAGTTGTCGATTCCGACAAGTCTTCGCACCCGCAAAGCTTGGCCGCACTTGTGTTTGCCAGTGCCAACCGGCTACCACACGCCGCGACACACACCGGAGCGATCCCCCGACGATGCGCCTCTCTCGTTACTTCCTGCCTATTTTACGTGAGACTCCGAAAGAGGCGGAGATCGTCTCGCATCGGCTGATGCTTCGCGCCGGACTCGTTCGCCAGCAGGCCGCCGGCATCTACTCCTGGTTGCCGATAGGCGAGCGCGTGCTCGCCAGGATCGGGAACATCGTGCGCGAGGAACAGGACCGTTCCGGTGCCATCGAGATCCTGATGCCGACGCTGCAGTCGGCCGATCTGTGGCGCGAAAGCGGGCGCTACGAAGACTACGGCAAGGAGATGCTGCGCATCACGGACCGTCACGAGCGCGACATGCTCTACGGCCCGACGAACGAGGAGATGGTGACTGACATCTTCCGCACGTACGTCACGTCGTACCGCGCGATGCCGCTCAACCTCTATCATATCCAATGGAAATTCCGGGACGAGGTGCGCCCGCGATTCGGCGTTATGCGTGGCCGCGAGTTCCTGATGAAGGACGCCTATTCTTTCGACGTCGACCGCACGGCTGCTGAGGCGGCTTATCGGCGGATGTTCGTGGCCTATCTCCGCACCTTCGATCGCCTCGGCCTGAAGGCGATCCCAATGCGCGCCGAAACCGGCCCGATCGGTGGCGATATGAGCCACGAGTTCATCATCCTCGCGGCGACCGGCGAGAGCGAGGTGTATTGCTCGCGCGACTTGCTCGATCTCCCAATTCCGCCGGCGGACACCGATTTCCGCTCCGACCTGTCGCCGATCGTGAACGCCTGGACGACGCCCTATGCGGCGACGGACGAGAAGCACGATCCCGCCGCCTTCGAAGCGCTGCCGGAGGAGAAGCGCATCCGCGCCCGCGGCATCGAGGTCGGCCACATCTTCTACTTCGGCACCAAGTACTCCGAGCCGATGGGCGCCAAGGTAGCCGGGCCTGACGGCAACGAAACCTTCGTGCACATGGGGTCGTACGGCATCGGCGTTTCGCGGCTGGTCGGCGCGATCATCGAGGCCAGCCACGACGAGGCTGGGATCATCTGGCCGGACTCGGTCGCCCCGTTCCATGTCGGCCTGGTCAACCTCAAGGCCGGGGATGCGGCGGTGGACGCCGCGGCGGAGAAGCTCTACGAGCGTCTAACGAATGCCGGAATCAGCGTGCTCTACGATGATCTCGACCAACGTGCCGGCGCCAAGTTCGCGACCATGGACCTTATCGGCCTGCCCTGGCAGGTGATCGTCGGCCCGAAGGGCGTCGAACGCGGCGAGGTTGAGGTCAAGCGCCGCGCGACCGGCGTGCGCGATACCGTCGCTCTCGATGCCGCCGTGGAGCGCATCCGCGCCGGCTAGACAGGAGAGGGAATGGCGCAGCCGACCGGAACGAAGCCTTTCTCTCGCTACGAGTGGATGCTGGCGGCGCGCTACATGCGCCCGCGCCGGCGCGCTTCGGGGCTGGTCATCGCCCTGTTCTCGCTCATCGGAATCATGCTCGGCGTCGCCACGCTCATCATTGTCATGGCGGTGATGAACGGCTTCCGCGCGCAGCTCATCGACAAGATCCTTGGGCTGAACGGGCACGTCATCATCGAGGCGACCGACACGAAATTCACCGACTACGCCGACGTGGCGAGCCGTGTCGCCAAGGTGCCGGGGGTCGTCTCGGCGATTCCGCTGGTCGAAGGGCAGGCGCTGGCGAGCGGGCCGAACACGTCCAGTGGCGCGCTGGTGCGCGGCATCCGCGAGCAGGACCTGCCGCATGTGCCCGGCATCTACAACAACGTGCGCCTGGGTACGCTGCAAGGCTTCGATACATCCCACGGCGTCGCCATCGGCTCGCGTCTGGCGACCGCGCTCGGCGTCACGGTCGGGCAGAACGTTACCATCGTCGTGCCGCACGGCGCCGAGACGCCCTTCGGCGTGACGCCACGTATCAAGGCATATCCGGTCGTCGCGATCTTCGAGATAGGCATGTCGGAGTACGACTCGTCCTTCATCATCATGCCGTTCGCCGATGCGCAGGCCTACTTCAACCTCGACGACCAGGCGAGCGCGGTCGAGGTCTAT